>JAPLRD010000188.1 GCA_026399375.1 Pseudomonadota bacterium | reverse complement strand
ACGGTGCTGAGGTTGCTGCCGTTCTCGTTCCGGCCCACCAGGCCGCCGACATAGTTTGCCGCTCCCTGTACGGTGCCGCTGACGCTGAAGCTCACATAGCTGTTGCTGATCGCAGCCCCGCCGAGGTTGTGGCCCACCAGCCCGCCGACATCGCCCCAGCCGCCCGTGCTCGTTACCGGCGTGTTCAGCACATGACTGCCGTCGATGTTGCCGACGCTGTTGTTGCCGACCAGGCCACCGATACTGTCGCCCACGCCATATACCGTGCTGCCGCTCACGAAACTGCTGCTGATGGCACCACCCGTCGCCCCAGTTGCCGCCGCCGTGTTGGCGCCCACCAGTCCGCCGACGTTGCCACCACCCGTGATGGTGGCACCCGTGACGTCACTGCCGCTGATGCTGCCGCCGGTGGCCGTGTTCGAGGTGCTGTTGCTGCCGATCAGCCCGCCGACACGCTCGTTCGTACCGGCATTGATGGTGATGTTGGCGACGTGACTGTCGCTGATGTTGCCGCCTTCGTTGCCGCCGAGCAGGCCGCCGATGTTGCCCGCTCCGCTCACCGAGCCGCCCGTGACATGACTCGTCACAATGTTGCCCCTGTTGCCGCCCACCAGGCCGCCCATCGCGCCACCGCCGCTCAAGCTGCTCACCAGCGCGTTGGTGACGCTGACGCCGCTGAGCTGCCCACCATTATTCTCGCCGACCAGCCCACCCACCAGGAACCGTCCCCGGATCATGCCGCTGCTGCCGAAGCTCACATAGCTGTTGCTGATGCTGCCGCTGTCGTTGCTGCCCGCCAAACCACCCACCACGCCCCAGTACGAATCGTTCAGGTTCGAGGTCACCGGGGTGTCGAGGACGTGGCTGTTGGTGATACTGCTATAGTTGGCACCCACCAGACCGCCGACCCAGCTGCTCCCCGTCACCGAGCCGTTGCTCACCGTGCCGCCGTCAAGGGTGCCCGTGCCGTTCAAACCTACCAGCCCCCCCACATGGTGGTCGTGCCCCGTCACCGTGGTATTGCTGACGCTCACGGTGCTGAGGTTGCTGCCGTTCTCGTTCCGGCCCACCAGGCCGCCGACATAGTTTGCCGCTCCCTGTACGGTGCCGCTGACGCTGAAGCTCACATAGCTGTTGCTGATCGCAGCCCCTCCGTTGTTGTAGCCGACCAGCCCGCCGACATCGCCCCATCCGCCCGTACTCGTTACCGGCGTGTTCAGCACATGACTGCCGTCGATGTTGCCGACGCTGTTGTTGCCTATCAAACCACCCACACTGTTTCGACCAGTAACCAATCCACCGGTCACAGTGCCACCGCTGATCGTGCCATTACTGTTGCGACCTACCAAACCACCGACATTGTCCACTGCCCCCGTCGACCCCACACCAACCGCACTGACGTAGCTGTTGCTGATCACACCTCCGTCAGTGCCTCCCACCAGTCCGCCCGTGCCACCACCGCCACTGCTGCTCACTGTGGCATTTTCAACATGGCTGCCGCTGATGCTGCCGCCTGCACCAGAGACCGCGTTGTTGTACGCGACCAGGCCGCCAACACCGAGAGTCTGGCCCGTCACAATGGTGCCGCCAATGACGTAACTGTTGCTGACGTTGCCGCCGTTGTTCCATCCCACCAGGCCCCCGGCACCGGTGTTCACGCCGCTGACCGACCCGCCGCTGACATAGCTGCTGATGACATTGCCGCTGTTATTCGCGCCGACCAGCCCCCCTATATCTCCGCCAGTGCCAGTTCCACTCACCGTCAAATTCGTGACGTAGCTGTCACTGACGCTGCCGCTGTTATTACTGCCGACCATGCCACCGAGACTGACTCCACTGCTACTGATCGATCTACCGGTGACGCCGGCGACGCTGCTGCCGCTGACGGTGCCGCCGTTGTTCCAGCCGACCAAGCCGCCGACATTGTGACGTCCTGCTACGCTTGGGCCTGTCAGCACAACATTTCGCACCTTGCCGGCGCTGCCGACTATGCCGAACAAGCCTACACTGTCCTCGGCAGGCCGATAAATCTTGAGATCGCTAATGCTGTGGCCTAGGCCATCGAAGGTGCCAGTGAAGGCGGTGGCGTAGTTCCCTATGGGCGTGAAACCTGCGTAGACCGGCGTGGGTGCGCCATTAGAGTTCCATGTAGACGTTCCCGCGGCGGGAATTTCGGCGCCGAGAACATAATTGCCGTTGAGGTTCGCCGTTGCCGCGATGCCCTGCAGGCTCATGGTGCCTGGAGATGTCGTCGTATCGACCTCTATGCCTAGTCCAGTGACGACGGTGAAGTTTGTCGCCACGCCGTCCGAGCCGAGCCTGGTGCTGAAGTTGAGACCGGCCGGGAGATAGACCTTGACGCCTGAGGCGAGCTTGTAGCCGCCAGCGTTGCCTGCGGCGACGGCCCCTTGTCCATACTCAAGCGCCAGCTGCGCCGTACCCGAACCGTTCAGGCTGGCGTTGAGATTGATGTTTCTATGAGCCGTAAGCGTAAGTTTGTTGGCGGCCCAAGTGACGGAACCGTTGACAATAATGTCGCCGTTGCCTCCGCCACCGGCCAGCGTTTGTATAGCGATCGGCCCGCCTGACAAATTGGCCGACAGCGTCGCGTTGGACATGTAGCTGCTGCCGTTTAAAGGGTCAACCGCAGCAATGGTGTAATCCGTCGGATCGATCAACCAGTTTCCCGCTGTCCCGTTTGGCGCAAGCGTAGAGATCCGGGCGCCGTCCCCTACCTTCACGTGCGCGCCGGAAGTCTCGATGAACCCACCGTCACCCGCCTGGCTGCCGCCCCTCGCGCTGATGCCGCCGTCGACGCGAACCGTATCGTCGGCCAGGATGGAAACGACACCCCCATTGCCCGCAGAGCCAGAATCTGCCTTGATCTGCGAGGTGTTCTCGAGGGTGACGTCCTTCGCCGCCTTGAGGAAAACCCTCCCGCCTTCCTTCACGAGACTGGATGCATTGAGCGTTCCGCTGTTCCTCACCAGCACGCCCGCCATGCCGATGCGCCCCGCCTCTGCCACGATCTCGCCCAAGTTAGTGACGTTGCCTTCCGCGCCGGTGATGTCGACCTTCACCCCGGGCGTGCCGGTATCGACAAGTTGCGCCGTCTGCCCCGCGGCGAGGATGACTTCGCCGTTGGGCGCGTTGATGATGCCGTGGTTCTCTATCACCGGCGCAATCAGATAGACGCTGCCGCCGCTGGTCGTGGTGATCTGTCCATGGTTCTCGATCCGGCCCGCATTCGGAGTCGCACCGAAGTTCAAGCGCCCGGCGAGGAAGTCTTCGTTGCGCACGTTGAGCGTGCTCGCGACGAACCCGGCGACATCGACGCGCGCGCCCTGGCCCACCATGATGCCGGCCGGGTTCACCAGCCACACGCGGCCATTGGAACTCAGCGTTCCGAGCAGCACCGAGGGATCGTTGGCGAGCACGCGATTGAGCACGCTGCTGTTCGCGGATGCCTGATTGAAGCGCGTGGTCTCGCCGGCGGCGATGGAGAAAGTGTTCCAGTTAATGATGGCGCCGCTGCCGTTGGTCACGGTGAGCAGCTTGCCGGATTGATTGAAGCTCGCGCTGCCGTTGACGACCTGCGGCGCCGTCGGATTCGCCCAGGCCGGTGCGGCGGCAAAGCAGGCCGAGATCGCCGCCGCGATCAGTCGCTTCCGGGTCGTGACCGGTCCGGTGGCAAGAGCGCGATGCCCTCCACCGGATACAGCGACCTTTGCTTGATTGGCCATGATCCACCCTTCCTGTTCGCCCGGGGGCCGTGCAATGCGGAACCCCTCTGTAGCTGTGTCCTGCGGCTACGTAACACAATCCTGGTCAGATTCTAGACAAAACCCTTATTTTTCAGTGGGTATTATTTCACGGAATGCGTCCGAAAGATTGGCAGCCGAAAGGCGCGCCAGACGGCCGGGGGCTAGCGTGGATTCGCGCCGGCGAGCTCCTCAATGCGGCTCACCAGGTGCGAGATTACCTGCGACTGGTTGAAAAACTCGTATTTCGCCGCGAAAGCCCGCGCATTCTCGGCGAACGAGGCCTCAACCAGTATGCGCCGCAGTTTTTGCGCCAAGTCGGTCGGCGGCTGCTCGGGGTTGACCGAATCATCAGCACGGGCTTGCCAGCGAGCAGAAAGGCGGCCGTGGCGGTCGGGCTGCCGTAGGTCACCGCCGCATCGGCCTCGCGCGCAACCTGGGTAAGGTCCACCGGCCGCTCGGCGAAATGCACCCGGGGCGACCCGTAGCGCCGGCGCATCGGCTCGGAGATGTCGGGGCAATAAATCAGGCACGGCAGGTTGAGATCATGAAGCGCTTGCAGCGCCGGTTCGAAATGCGGGCTGCTCGCGCGCAGGTAGGCGAAGACGCGCGGCCGCCCTTGCGAAGCCCATTGCGGCGGATCGGCGACCGCGGCAGGCAATATGCCCCAGTAGGCAGCCCGGACGCGCTGCGCATAGTGGTCGAGTTCGGGGAAGGTAAGCAGCGCTGTTTCGGCCACCTGGAACAGCTCGTACAGGTAGGTCAGCGGCGGCATGGAAAATCGCGCGAGCACGAAGTTGATCGAGGCCAGCGACTCCGTTTCGATGCGCGCGAGCCGCTCCAGCGGCACGTCGGTCCACGGCCGCATATTCGGCATCGGGCTCACTTGCGGCGGGGCGAAGAATCCGCCGCCGAACAGCATCACCGGGATGTCCAGGGTGCGCGCCGCGAGTATCGCGCTTGGCGCGTGGTCCGCCAGCACCAGCGAAGGCTTCAGCGCAATGAACAACTGGCGCCAGGCGACGACCAGGCCCAGCAGATCCTCACCATTCGCGTAGCCGAAGCGCAGCAGTATGTCTGCGTAGGAAAGCGGCGGCCCTTCGCGCGGGGTTTCGCCCGTGGTGGGCGCCTGCATCCAGGCGAAACCTTCGCGGTCGAGCAGCCTCGCAGCCTGGCTGGTGTGCGCCACCACCCAGTGGACCTCATGCCCGCGGCTGCGCAGTTCGCGTCCGACCGGAAGGAAAGTACCGATGTGCCCGAGGTTGGCGCCGAACTCCCAGGCGTAGAGCAGCGTACTCACCGCGCGCAGGCCGGACCGCTGCGACCGCCGGACGAGCGCCGACTATTCAGGCTACTGTACAGCGCACTCGCCTTCTTTGGCCTTGCCCACGCCGCGGCCCGAGGCGTTGTTCTGGCTGATGCTCGTCGGCATGGTCACCTGTATGCCCTGCTGCGGCGACACGATCGCAGGCGGCGTATTGGCGTTGCGCACGAACCCGAACTGGCCGGTGTTGATCTCCTGCTGACCGGCGGCGTTCCTCACCACGATCGCCCCGTCGGCCACGTCCAGGTGCAAGCCGTTCTCAGGCGGCTTGCCCGTCGCCGTCGGCACGTTGCCGCAGTCGTTCTGGCAGATCAGCGCGCCGAAGTGCGTGCCGCGGATGCCGATGGTGGCCGTGGTGGTGGCGTAGTTCACGGCGTCGCGGTTGCGCTTGCCTACGAGCCCGGTCACCGCGCGAAAGCCGCCTTTGAGCATGTTGAGCACGATGTTGTCCGACTGCGGCTTGGCCTCGTCGAAGGCGTAATTCGCCACCTTCAGCTGCGAACCCGGCCGCAGCACCACCTCCGCCCCGTCGGCGAACTTGATCCGGGCGTAGGTCTCCTGCTCCGTGGAGAGCGTGTCGCCTTCCTGCACTTCGGACTTGGTCGAGAAGAGCTTGGTGCTGCCATCCGCCCGCTTGGCCGTGAGCGTGCCCGAGAGGTGGGTCACCTGGCCCACCGGACCGGCGGCCTCGGACGTGCAAGGCAAGAGGACGGCGGCCGCGAAGAACAGCGCGGATAAATTGGACACTCGTATGTGCATGGTCGCTGCTCCGTTTAGCTGCAAGTGGCGAGTTTCTTCGGCGCGGGCTTGTCGGCTGCCTTCTTCGGCCCGCCCTCGTCGTCTTTCTTCTTGTCGTCGTCTTTCTTGTCTTCTTTCTTGCCGCTCGCGGATTTGTCGTCAGCAGGCTTGTCCCCGGATGACTTCTCGCCGCCGCCCGAACCCGTTCCCGACCCGGAACCGCTCGCGGCGCCGGAACTGCCGCCGAACGAGCCCTCGCCGCCGCCTATGGTCTGCGTGGTGTTGAGCATGGTAAGCGTTCCCCCTGCCGGTCCACCGAGTGCGGGCAGCGGCAGGAAATTGATGCCGGTCGTCGACGTGGGGGTTGTCGTGGTCGTACTGGTAATCGTCGACAAGATCGCAGCGTTGTTGCTATTGATCGCAAGAATTGCTTCCGGGGTCAATAATCCGGCATTCGATATGCCGAGCACGATCAGCCCGCTGCCGGGCGATGCGGGCGTCATCGACGGTCCATAGAACAGACCGCTGCCACCAATTTCAGAGGTAAAGTCCAGCGCATTGGCGGCCACCCCGTCGACCACGATCCCGCCGCTGGTGCGCGGCGAGTAGGTCAGGTGGATGGTGCTCGGCGCCTTGGCCCAGAGATAGGAGGGCAACAGCCCGGCAGTGTCGTTGAGGTAGAGCGTCGAAGCGCCGCCATTCAACGCCAGCCAGATATCGTTGCCCGCGGTCAGGCTGGAACCGTTGTTCAGGTGCAGATCGCCCGCCAGTGTGAAGTTGATGTCGTTCCCGGCCGTCACTTTGCTGTTGGTCGCCGTGACGTCCTGGCCCTGCACGATCACGTCGTGCCCTGCGTTGAGCGTCGAACCGCTGCCCAGGCTCAAGGACGTCGCGATCACGCCGACATCGTCGCCGCCGTTGAGGCTGCCGCCCACGCTCACGGCCGGTGCGGTGATGGCGATCGTTCCCGTGCCCGCCGTGGTGACAGCGCCGCTCACGTTCACCGCCGTGCCACCCGCCAGTCCGAGGTCGACATTCGCCGGCGTCGACAGCGTGCCGTTCACGTTGAGCGTGCCCGCCGCGCCGACCAGCGCGCTGCCGCTGGGTGTGGCGAGGGTGCCGCCGGTGTAGGTCAGGTTGCCGCCCGATTGCAGCGCCAGATCGCCGCCATTGAGCGTCTTCAGCGTGTAGTTGTTCGTGTTGGTGATATCACCGGAATTGAAGAAGCCCGCCTTGGCGCCCGCAGTGGCGTTGTCGGTGAGCGCGACGCTCGAAGGCGCGCCGCCGTAGTTGGCGATGCGTATGCCACCATTGGCCGAGCCCGACGCGACGGTCGCGGAGATCGCGCCCGTCACCGCCGTGTCGGCGCTGATCGCAAGCCCGCCGGCCGCGCCACCGGTCGCGCTGGTCAGCGTCGCCGAGCCGGCGGTGATGTTCACCGTGCCCGCCGTCGTTGCGTTGTCGTCGATGATGGCGCCGCGCGCATTCACGGTGACGCTGCCGCTGGCGTTCACCGTGCCAATGCCGATGCTGCCCCCGCCCGCATGCAGCGGATCGTATTGCACCAGTACGCTGCCGCCGGTGGCGCCGCCGGAGAAGTGCGTCGTCGGTGCGTCGCTGTAATAGGTGACGCCGGTCGCGCCGTTGGCCGTGACGTTGGTCGCCTGGTTCTGGCCGGGCAGGCTGATACTGCCTGTCGCGGAAGATACGGTCAGCGTGTCGGTGCCGATGTTGGCCGTCGATGCTTCGGAAATCGAGCCGTTAGCGCTCAGGCTGATAGTGCTCGTCCCGGTCGAGCCGGTGCCGATCCTGGCGTCAGACAGGCTCATGCTGCCACCGGACTTCAACGCGATCGATCCGCCCTTGCCAAGATACGAACCGATGAACACCGTACCCGGCGTCGCACCCGATGCCAGCACGAGGTTGCCGCTGACATTGACGTTGGTATTGGTCGTTCCGCCGTACGCACCCATGAACGCGCCGGAAGCGTTGCCTGTCACCGACAGCGAACCGCCGACGTTGAGCGTAAGCGAACCGGTGCCCTCTGTTCCCATGCCGGCAGTCGCCCCGCTGTCGAGTGTCAGACCGCTGACAGGGACCGATGTGCCGCCAATTATGGTGACATTTCCGGTGGTACCGATCGTCTGTGTCGCCGCACCGATCGAAGCACCGCCGAAAGCCGCGCCGCCGCCGGAAAGGTAAATCGTACCGGCACTGATCACTTGCGTTCCCGTTTGCCCGGACCAGATGCCGGCGTCGTTCGAGAGCGTGTAGTTCTGGCCTCCGGCGGCGCCGATATACCTGCCGCCGCTGGCGCCGCCGTAGATCGAGATATTCGGCGCGCCGCTGATGGTCTGTGCAGCCTTGGTATCAATGCTGGCCGCATTGCCGCTCCCCGCACCGCCCCCTGTTAGCGCAATCGACCCGCCAGCGGCGAAATTGACCGTCTGATTGCCGATCGGACTATTGATGCTGGCGGAACTGTTGCTGCCGCTGCATGCGGCGATCGAAAAGCCGGCGCTGACGCAATCGCTGCCGTACCAGCCGTTCACGCCGGTGGCGCTCCCCGCCTTCGCGACGATGCTGCCGCCGCCATTGATTGTGATCAACTGATTGCCGGTGCCCGAAGCCACGCCGTTGGAGTCCCAGAAACCGTGCGCGATCTGCGCCCAGTTGTTGTAGCTGCCGGCGCCACCGTAGACGGACGTGCTGGCATCGCCCCCGCCCAGCAGCGTAAGCGCGCCGCCCGTGCCGGTAATTGTGATCGTCTGATCTCCGTACGATTGCACCCTGGCGAAATTGCTGTGACCGGTTGTTCCAGCCTTGAGCGTGATAAATGGCGCCGACAGAGACTGCGTGCCGCCGGATTGCAACTCTACCCCGCTGCCATCGGCATAACTGAGCAGAGAATTGGTATTCGGAGCCGTCAGGTTGATACCGTTGGCCGCGCTGACCGTCATGTTCCCGATACTCTTGAGGTACGTATAGAACGCCGCTGCGCTCATGTTGATACTGCCACCAGGCGCATTCAGATCAACGCTTCCGCCGTAAATGCCGGCATTCTGGATGTTGATGTTGCCGACCGGGCTGCCCGCGGGAAGCGTGGGCACAATATTATTAAAACTACCGATTCCTATGTTGCCGGCGGCACTGCCTGCCGCCGTGAGGGCGCCGCTCACATTGACCTGCACGAAACCGCCGAACTGCCGCGTTCCGATCAACGCACCGGAATTCAGACCGCTTCCGCCGTACAACCCCAGACTGCCTGCGGTGAGCGACGTATCGGCATTCCCCCATGCATTGCCGATCATCGCGGTCGTCATGCCGGAATAGGTGGAACTCGACCCAGCGCCGCCGGACAAGGACACGGCGCCATTGCTGACGATGGTCTGATAGGGTGAAAGTATCCAGGCGCCGCCGAAGGTGGCGCTGTCGCCGGCGCCTACCATCGTAATCGAGCCTGCATTGACAAGCTGCCGTGCACCGGCGGTTGCCGTCGAGTAGATGGTTGCCGAGTTGCGCAGGTATACCGGCGCACCAAAAGCATCGATGGCAAGTCCGGACCCGCCGTATGCCGTCGCGATCCCTCCGCCCGATGCGCCACCGGTGAGCGTGATGCTCGGGTAATAAGCGCTGCCGTTCGACGAAGAAATCTTCTGCTGCCCGGCAATCGCGCTATTATTTATCTCGGCAAAGTTCCAGTTACCGTTGCTGCCGCCGGTCACGTTCAGGCTGCCGCCCAGTTGGAAATCGATAGTCTGATTGCCGAAGTTGTTCTTGATCTGGGCGTGGTTGTTGCTCACCTGCATCAGGGCATCGCAGAAGGTCAGAACACCGGCGCCGTTGTTGCAAGCGCCGGGGCGCGGGCCGGCAGTCAGGCCTGCGCCGCTGCCACCGGTCAAGCTAATCGTGGCGTTGCTTCCGGTAAGCGTAATGGTTTGAGAACCAGTTGGGCCGCCCTGATTGATATTGGCGCTATTGTTGTACCCCGTGGTGCCTCCTCCACCGACCAGCGTGATGCCGCTGCCTGTTACCGTGATCGACTGGCCGCCGCTCGCGTTTATGACGGCGCCGTTACCTACACTATTCGCCGCGCCGTTTCCGCCGGCGATCAGCGCAATCGAACCGGCGGTGATGTCTTGATACGCACTCAATCCCGGCCCAGGACTCGCACCGATAAAGGCTTCGTTGCCAAAACCGCTCGCGCCGCCCTGTTCGGTGATGGTCGAGGCGATGATGTGCTGAGGCATCCCGACTGCAGTCGATGTGATGTTGGCGTCGTTGGGAAGGTTGTAGGTGGTCGTGCCCGAAGTGAACCTGACGCCTTCCGTGCCGCCCTGGACATAAATGGACGGCGCGTTGCCGCTCACGCCTATGCTTTGCGCACCCGCCTTGCTGAGGATTTCGGCATAGTTCTGCGTGCCGAGACTGCCGCCGTAGAGCGAAATCGAACCCGGGGCGTCAAAGAAATTGAACGTCTGGCCGCCGCTGCCGGAATTGCTGATGCTTGCATAATTGCTGGAGCAGCCGCCCGGGCCGCCGCCATACGCACAAATTCCGGCAATATCGCCGATGCCGGAGCCGGTGCCGCCTTTGACGTAGATCGAGCCACCGCCGTACACGTTGATGACCTGCGTGCCCAATGCATTCTGCTGCATCACGCTTGCGTAGCTTAAGCTGTCGCTTGCGCCCGTTCCACCGCCATACAGACTCAAGCTGCCGCCAACACCGCCATAGGTGGTTAGATTCAACGTCTGAGTACCGCCGTAGGCACTCGGCAAACCGCCCCCGCCATTTACGCCGGCGCTCAGCCAGATGCCGGCAAAACCGCCGTAGGGCGCCGCCCCGCTCGGAGATCCCGTTAGCATGATCCGGTTGGCGCTGATGGTCTGATCGCCGGACTCCGCCATGATTCCCGCACCGTAGCCGCCGTAAGCAGTGATGACGACGTCCTTGCTCGCGGTAATGGTCTGGGTGCCGCCACCTAGCGCGTGAATCATCGAGCCGCCGGAGACGTCGGCAATCACGCGGACTTTTTCACCGGTGATCGTTGTGTTGCCGGTAAGATTTGCCGAACTGGTGCCGACTTGAATATTGGAATGGTTGAGCGTTACAGTGCCGACGTTATTGAGATCGTCATCCGCGTGGATAATCAGATTATTGCCGTTGGCAAGAACGATACTGCTGCCGGTCAGCGCCACGCTGCCGTTGGACGTGGCGATGAACCTGTGAGCGAACGGCCCGCCGCCGTAACCGATGCTGGCGCCAACGAGGTTCACTCCGGGGCTGAACGGACCGGAACTATCGTTGCCGCGCACGGCCAGCGTAGTTCCAAAGATGTCTCCGGTATAGATACTGCCATACACGGTCGCGCTGCCGTAGGTGTTGTTGCCGAAGCTGAGGTTGCCGGCCGCCTGAAATTGCTGGAGCCAGGCGTTGTTGATATAGAGCAGACCACCCGGATCGGTGCCCCCGATCTGCAGATTGCGGGTAGGAGTCAACTGCTGCACGCCGATGTTGCCTGTCGATTGAACCAGCGCATTCGGCCACAGCGCCAGATTGTCGGTGTTGATCGCCGTATTGGTCGCGCCGCTGACCGTTGCTCCGTAAGCAGCGGCTACCTCGCCTATGGTGACGCTGCTACCCTGAAGCGTGACATTGCCGCCATAGGCCGCGATGCCGCTGCCGCCATACACTGCGACATTCCCGACGCCCGAATTCAGGTTGACGTTGAAGCCGTAGGCGACCCCTCCGCTGGCCCCTACTATCTTGGATCCATACTGCAGCGTAATGTCGCCCGCCGTGTTGATTGCGACCGTGGAGGTGCCCACAGCCGGGTTGTTCTGGACGCGCTGTATCGTGCCATACAGGTTGGCCGCTTGAGCGTTGATCGTGACATCCTGCGCGGATGTCAGCTGCGCTCCGGTTCCCAGGAGGAAACTGCCGTTGCCCCCGCTGTTGTTCGCAGTAAAGGAAAGGCTCGCCCATCCGCCGCCTGTACCGGTACTAATCGATGCGCTGTTCCCGATGCTGATTCCCGTGGCTGCTGAAAACGAAATGTTGGCATTGTTCGCAAGGAGCGAGACACTTGGTGCAATAGTGATACTGCCGGTGCCGGCCAGCGTCTGATCCGCGACAAAATTCATCGTAAGCGGATTTCCTGCCGACGTAATATTGCAGTTGATCACAATGTTTCCATGGGCCAATAGGGTAAGCGTGGCCGGGGCGTTTGGCGCCGTTGCGAGCGGTGTATTGACCGTGATATCGCCGCTGCCTAATCCATCACCCAAGGTACCCGTAGTCTGCAATACGACACTGGTGCCCAAATTCAATTTACTTGTGATGTCGCCACCATTAACCAGGGTCGCGCCGGAACCAGATGACCAATATGTTGGATTTGTTCCGGATTGGGTAGCATTGCTCGCCGAAACATCAACGACCAAGTTATACGGGTCGAGCAGCCATGTGCCCCCCTTGCCATTCGCTGCACCGGCATTGATTCCGATTCCGGCAACATCCAGGAAACGATGTCCCGACGTTTCGACAAACCCTCCGTCGCCACTGGTCGCACCGCCCCGTGCGGAAATGTTCCCGTACGCTCTCGTCGTATCATCCGCCCACACGATCACCTTGCCACCATCGCCCTTGTCGGTCGCATCCGCCTTGATCGATGCGTTCGGTCCAAAGTAAGTAATCTGGCTGTTCTGGATCGCGGCGTTCTTGCCCTGGTAGTCGCCGCCAACAAGTACGGTTCCACCCCCCTGACTGCCCGAAGCATCAAGCTGCGCCTGATCCATCACCGCTACGCGGTTGCCGAGCACTTCGATCGATCCGCCCTTGGTGCCCGTCGTGACGATGCGCCCGGCGCCGTCGACGTACGCATCCTGGCTCGCCTTGAGGAACACGCGCCCGCCTTCCTTCACCACGCTGCTCGCGTTGAGTTCGCCGCTGTTGCGCACCAGCACGCCGGCCATGCCGATGCGCCCGGCTTCGGCAGCGATCTGCCCGAGGTTGGTGACGTTGCCTTCGGCCCCGGTGATGTCCACTTTCACGCCCGGCGTACCCGTATCAACGATGCTGACCGTCTGCCCCGCAGCGAGGATCACGTCGCCGTTGGGCGCGTTGATGATGCCGTTGTTGGTGACTGCAGAGCCGATGAGATAGACGCTGCCGCCGCTAGGCGCGGTGATCTGGCCGAAGTTCTCGACCTTGCCCGCGTTCGGCGTGGCCTGGAAGTTCAGGCGTCCGGCGAGGAAGTCTTCGTTGCGGATATTGAGCGTGCTCGCGATGAACCCGCCCACGTCGACGCGCGCGCCCTGCCCCACCATGATGCCGGCCGGGTTCACCAGCCATACGCGCCCGTTGGAACTCAGCGTCCCGAGCAACACGGAGGGGTCGTTGGCGATGACGCGGTTGAGGACGCTGCTTGCAGCGGACGCCTGATTGAAGCGGGTGGTCTCGCCGGCGCCGATGGAAAAACTGTTCCAGTTGATGATGGCGCCGTTGCTGTTCGTGACAGTCAGCAGCTTGCCCGACTGATTGAAGCTCGCGTTGCCATTGACCACCTGCGGTGCGACCGGATTGGCCCATGCAGGTGCGGAGGTGAAACAGGCGGAGATCGCGGCGGCGATCAGGCGCCTTTTCGCGGAAATCTGCCGCGCGGGTGGGGATTGCGGCCCCAGGCTGGATAAAGTTGTCATCGCTTTATTGGCCATGATTCACCCTCCTCGTTCGTGCCTGCCCCCCGCAGTGCGCACTGCGCTGGCACACCCCCGTACGCCGATGGAACCCGAATCTGATTGGATATTAGCCAAATCCATAGAATCTATATGGGCATTATTTCACAACCTCCATTCGATTGTCTTGGGGCGGGCGGGCGCCAAAGAAAGGCTTGGCTTTCCAGGGGGAGGGAAGCGCAAACCCGGAGGCATGCGGCGGGCTCTTCAAGAAATCCGGCCACGGCTAGCGCGCTGATTAGGCGCCAGCTTCGAACATAGTCGGCCCGGGGGCGGGCCTACCGCAAGGTCAAGAACGCCGCCCGGCTACTGCACCGCGCACTCGCCCTCTTTGGCCTTGCCCACGCCGCGGCCGCCGGCGTTGTTCTGGCTGATGCTCGTCGGCATGGTCACCTGTATGCCCTGCTGCGGCGGCACGATCGCAGGCGGCGTATTGGCGTTGCGCACGAATCCGAACTGGCCGGTGTTGATCTCCTGCTGGCCGGCGGCGTTCCTCACCACGATCGCCCCGTCGGCCACGTCCAGGTGCAGACCGTTCTCCGGCGGCTTGCCCGTCGCGGTCGGCACGTTGCCGCAGTCGTTCTGGCAGATCAGCGCGCCGAAGTGCGTGCCGCGGATGCCGATCGTCGCCGTGGTGGTGGCGTAGTTCACCGCGTCGCGGTTACGCTTGCCCACCAAGCCGGTCACCGCACGAAAGCCGCCTGTCAGCATGTTGAGCACGATGTTGTCCGACTGCGGCTTGGCCTCGTCGAAGGCGTAATTCGCCACCTTCAGCTGCGAGCCCGGCCGCAGCACCACCTCGGCGCCGTCTGCGAACTTGATCCGGGCGTAGGTCTCCTGCTCGGTGGAGAGCGTGTCGCCTTCCTGCACTTCCGATTTGGTCGAGAAGAGCTTGGTGCTGCCGTCGGCGCGCTTGGCCGTGAGCGTGCCGGAGAGGTGCGTGACCTGGCCGACCGGGCCGGCTGCGTGCGCCACGGAGGATAGAGTACCGGCCGCCGCAAGGAGCAGGCCGGTCAGGGTGAGTGCAGAGTTGCGCATGGTCATGCCCCGGGTTAGCTGCAGGTGGCGAGTTTCTTCGCCGTGGGTTTGTCTTCTTGCTTCTTCAGTCCGGTCGCCGTGTCCTTCTTGTCCTTGTCGTCCTTCTTGGCGCCGCTCGAACTATCGCTGCTGGAACCGCCGAATGTGCCTTCGGTGCCTCCTATCTGGTCAGAGCCAAAAGTCCCGCCCGCTGCGGTCGGTGGCAGCGCGTTAATATCGAATGTGACCGGTGGCAGCGGCTCGGTGGGGCGAGTGGCCTGAGGGGTGGAAGCGCTGATGGCTGCCATCACCGCGTCAAAGATTGTCGGCGGAATCGTGACTGCGCCGAACACGCCGGCGCCATTGGAGTATGTCACCTCGAGTCCGGCACCGATGCTGGCCGGTCCCATGGCGGGGCCGTAGTACAGACCGCTGCCATCGGCTGCGGAGGCAAACTTGAGCGGGTCCTCCATCTTGCCTTCGACCACCAGACCGGCAGAGGTGCGGGCCGGAAAATCAAGGTGAACAGTGGCGGGCGCCTGCGCCCACAGGAACGATCGCGACGGCGAGGCGACATCGTTGAGATAGAGCGTCGAACTCGCCCCCATCATCTTGACGAAAATGTCGTTGCCCGCGGTAAAGCCCGAACCGTTCAAGTGCATGTCGCCCGTGACCGCGGCCGAGATATCGTGAGCAGCCGTAACGGTCGCGTTCGTCGCGCTGACATTGGCGGCCGCCAAGATGACATCGTGCGCGGCGGTGGTGCTGGAGCCTGAGCCAAAGCTGATCGTGTCGGCGATGACGCCGACATCGTCGGCCGATTTGACCGAGCCGTTGATGGCGATGCTGGGCGCCGTGAACGCCGCCGTTCCCGTGCCGGTTGTAGTCACGCTGCCATTGACGTTGATCGCAGCTTTGGCCGACAGTGCCAGATCGACCGGCGCGGACAACGCACCCGCCACGGTGATGCTGCCGTCGGCGCTGATCTGCGCGCTGCCCGAAGGCGTGTTCAGTTTGCCGCCATCCCAGGTGATGTCCCCGTTCGAGAGCAGCGCAAGATCGCCGCCCTTGAGCGTCTCAAGCGTGACGCCGCTGGTGCTGGTGATGCTCCCGGTATTGAGGAAACTCACGCTCGATCCTGCGAGGGCGTTGTCGCTTAGCGTCACGCTCGTCGGCTGAACACCGGTGTTCTTGATGCGTATGCCGCCGAAGTCCGCGGCCGAACCGACGCTCGCGGTGAGCGCGCCCGCGACCTGCGTGTCGGCGCTGATCGCGAGGCCTCCCGACTTGCCGCCGAAAATACTGGCGAGGTTAGCCGAGCCGGCGATGATATTGGTACTGGTCTCGGTCCCGGCCGCCTTGAGTATCGCCCCGCCCGCTTTGATTTCGACCGAACTGGTGCCGGCGTCGATGGCGCCCAGGTTCAGGTCGCCCGATGCCCACAGCACGAGCGGCCCGCCCGCCTTCATGTCCACGCGTCCGCCGGTCACCTGGTTGTTAGGATTGTTGAGCGTCGTCGCGCCTTGCGATTGGGTATTGAGCGTCAAGGCGGCAATCCGGCCGCTTTGTGTGATGGCGCCCGCAGGCGCATTGAGGCTGAGGTTGGCCACCGTAAATTGCGGAAGATTCAGGTTCCCTGTGGCCTGGGTAATGCTGGCGCTGGAACCGCCGCCGAAGTCGCCGAGCGTGCCGCCGGTCTGGCTGAAACTCGAACTGATCGTCAGACCGTTCGTGATGTTCAGCGTGCCGCCGGTGATGCTCAATCCACCGGCGCTAAGCGATGCAATATTCGTCGGCCCCACCGCGGATGCTGCGGTGTCGTAGATTACTTTCGTACTCGTCGGGATCGTCACCGCCAGTACGTTCGAGAGATCTGGAATCGCATCCCAGTTCGAAGCCGTCGACCAGTTGCCGGTCGCGCCGCCGATCCAGGTCGAGGTCGGTCGCACTGCGATGTCGGCGGTCGCCGCCGCCGAGGTGGTGCCAATTAGCGCGTAATTACCTGCATCGGCGCCGCTCAGGGCGATCCCGCTGACGGTCACCTGCTTTGCCGCGCCAACGTTCTTGTCGACAAACGATCCGCTACCCGAGATGCCGACAACGTCACTTCCGATCAAACCAGACAAACTGCCACCGCTCAGGCTCGCGCTTGTAGTGCCGTCGTAGACCTTGTTCGCCGCAGTCACGCCAGCCAAGGTGACGCTCGCGGGTGTGATGTCGGCGCTGGTCGTTGAGGGCAGACCGCCAACAATCATGTAATTTCCGGCATCGACACCCGTCAGCGCGATGCCTCCGACGTTCACCGTCACCTGCTTGGCTACGCCTACGTTCTTGTCGGCAAATACGCCAGCACCAGCGACTCCCACCGCATCGCGACCGATCACGCCCGACAACGTTCCACCGGTCACCGTTGCAGCCGTCGTAGCGTCATAAACCTTGTTCGCCGCCGACACGCTGGCGAGTGTCAGGCTGGCCTGATTGATAACGCCTATGCCTGTAGCGTCAACGGAAGTTGGCAACAGATAGCCATACACCGGTTTTCCGCTATCGCTCAGGGCGCTCCAGGCATTGGTGAAGGCAAACCCAGTGCCGGTCACCGTCTTGCTCGTACCGGCATTCTTCGTGTCATAAGTGGCAGAGGCCGGGCCGCTTAGTACTGCATATGCATCCGCGTCGATCAGGCCGCCGCTAACGCCACTGGCGCTGAGTGTAGCGCCAGCGACGCTGATGACAGCGTTGTTGCCGTCGTAAGTCTTGGTAAAAATGCCAGACAGCGTGGGCGTCAACGTTGGAGCCAGACTATAGAGAAAACCGTTGCCGGTACCGAGGATAGCGTTTCCGTAACTGGTATTGTATTGCTTGAAATCGTAAGCAAGTCCGCCGCGCTGAGTTGCAAGATTGGACGCGAGCTGTTCGCCCGAATAGATGAGCCAGCGTCCCGCCGTACCTACCGACAGCACGCCTGCGCCGGCATTGTTGGCAAAACTGCCTGTGGCGACGATGACCACATTCGCATCTTCGCCAGACGCAAACGCATAGCCTTCGGCACCTGGAAGTCCCGAACTATTTTGACCGATGGGGAGTCCCCCAGAGGCGCCAGCGCCCGCACCAGCGGCGATAGAGGCGCCTTGCGGGTACGATACGGAACCGAGCGTCACCGACGACGCGCCTTGCATTAATACCCTTCCGCCGGTACCGCCGCTTCCGCCGTCGCCGGCATAATAGCCACCGCCGCCGTAGCCGCCCCGGCCGCCGAACGCAGTAACGCTGCTGGCGCCGTAACTGCCTCCATCAACGGTGATGGCGCCGGTGGAAGACAGCGCGATACTGCCACCACTGCCACCACTGCCACCGCTGCCGCCGCTGCCACCGCTTCCGAGGAAATCGCCGTAGGAATAGCCTTGCCCGCCATCGCCCCCGAGTCCGCCGTGCGCATTCAGGTAGCCGCCGACAATTGTGATCGAGCCACCGCCATAGCTGGTGACACTGATATTGCCGCCATCGCCGCCGCTTCCACCATTGCCGCCATTCCCAAATCCTGACCAATAGTTTCCGTCGTAGCCATTACCGCCGTTTCCGCCGTTCGCTGCAACTGTGGAGTTCGATATCGAAATGCCCGATCCGCCCTGACTGGAAATGACGATAGAGCCGCCGCTTCCTCCTCTACCTCCCGAGGATCCGTAGCTGTACCTCGAATCGGAGTAATACGAGGCGTCCCCACCGCGGCCGCCGTTTGCATACACATACGCATTTTGGATGGTGACGCCGGTAGCGCCGTCCATGGTGATCTTTCCACCGCGCCCGCCTTCCCCGCCGGTCGCACCATATCCATAGACGACGCCGCCGTCGCCGCCGGAGGCATCGATCTTGCCGCCGATGCCGACGCCGCCGATTTCGACCAGTCCGCTCGCCGCCGTCAGGCTAATGGACCCGCCATCGCCGCCTCTGCCGCCACTTACCGCTTTCCCAGAGCCGTAGGAACCATATCCGCCATTTCCGCCCTTGGCGTACACGTATGCGCCTTGGATCGTCACCCCCGTGCCACCGTCGATGGTGATCATGCCGCCACGCCCGCCGCGCCCCCCGGCTGCGCCAAATCCGTAACCATCGCCGCCGCGGCCGCCCGAGGCTTCGATCGCGATGCCACTGCCTATCGTGATCTGGCCGTTGGCCGCCGTCAGACTAATGGACCCGCCGTCGCCACCGGGACCGCCATTTCCGGTAGCGTAACTGCCGTCACCGCTCCTGCCACCTGAGCCTCCCATGGCGGACAATGCCCAGCCTGTGCCGCTATTCTGCAAGCCAATAGCGCCGAACGAACTCGTTATGGCAATTCTGCCACCGTCGCCCCCGCGGCCGCCTGCGGCGCTGTAATAGCCGTTGCCGCCTCTCCCGCCCTCGCCGCCGTGCGCGGCGATCAGATTGCTGTAGGAGCCGATGGCCGGTTTGGAAAGAGTGATGCCGCCGGACGCGGTTATTGAGATAGTTCCGCCCGCGCCGCCATCGCCGCCCGCGCCGCCGGTATATCCGTAGTATCCCCAGCCACCCCGGCCGCCCGATGCGGAAACGCTGACGCCACCAGAGCCGCCTCCAGAAACGGTGATCGCGCCATTGGAGGACAAGGTGATATCGCCGCCGTTGCCGCCCCTACCCCCAGCGCCGCCATCAGAATTGGTGTAATAGCCGCCGTAGTCATACGAGTGCCAAGCGCTTCCGCCTTGTCCACCGCTCGCTGAAACACTTCCGCCAACGGTGAGCGTGCCGCCATTGGTGGATAAGCTTATATCGCCGCCATCTCCCCCGATACCACCATTGCCATGGCGCTGCCCGAAATTGCCATCGTAAAGCGCACCCAAGCCATAAATTCCTGCGCTGCCGCCATTACCACCGCTGCCACCGTCTGCACTCACGCTGGCATTTGACTCTATCGTCAGGATTCCGAGGGCCCCGTTGCTGACGATCGAAATACTTCCACCTTTTCCTCCGGCACCACCATTGCCACCGTTGCCGCCATCGCCGCCGCGATCGCTGTAATAGCCGGTCGAATACTTATACCAGTAACCCCCGCCGCCTCCTCCAGCACTGCCCGAGCCTCCATCACCGCCCATCGCACTCACATTCGTTTGCGATCCTATCGTCAAGGACCCACTCGCTCCGTTGGTGACAATCGATACGCTCCCACCCGCCCCCCCGGCGCCGCCATTGCCGCCGAGTCCGCCGTTACCACCAACATAGCTACTGCCGCAGCCGTCAGGACACGAGAAGCCACCCCCTTCCCCGCCGCGACCGCCCTCCTGACCTTTTCCGCCTTTCGCGCTGATGCTGGTGTAAGCACCCGATCCGATTGTCAGCGACCCTTCGCTCACAATCGATACGCTCCCGCCCACGCCGCCAGCCCCGCCCATGCCGCCGTGACCGCCTCTGCCGCCAATCGAACCGGAAGAATACGAGTAAGATGCGCCGCCGCCAATCCCGCCGTTGCCACCCCAGCCGCCTTCGCCCCCGTCCGCGCTCACGTACCCATTCGATCCAGCGGACCCCAGCGTCAGACTGGTTCCTTTGCTGACAATGGAAACACTGCCGCCTGCGCCTCCAATGCCACCGCTGCCGCCGTTTCCTCCGGGGCCGCCTTTGTAATAGTCGTAATAGCCCTCGCCACCGCTGCCGCCTTTGCCACCCCAGCCGCCGTTCGCGCTTATGGTCGTCGAGTTCACCGTCACCGATGATGTATCGCTTGCAATAGCGATGTTCCCGCCGGCTCCGCCCATGCCGCCGTGGCCGCCGTGGCCGCCAAAGCCGAAACTGCCGCCATAGCCGCCATATCCGCCCTTGCCGCCATCGGCAACGATGGACCTGTTCACCAGTTCCACCGCGCCTTTGGCGAAGATGGAAATGCTGCCGCCTTGACCACCGTTCCCGCCGGCCATGCCCGCGGCGCCGCTCCACCCTTCGCCACCGTCGTGGCCAAGGCCGCCACTGGCGCTGATTGTGCTGTTATAGAGCGCGTCCACGGGTTTGTTCAGGGTGACCGAATCGTTGAGCGATTGGATCAAGATGTGGCCCCCTTTGCCGCCTGCGCCACTATTGCTGATGCTATCGGCGCCATTGGCCCGGATGTCGCCGGAATAGGTGATCGCACCATCGGCAACTAGATTAATAGTTCCGCCGTTGGGTCGGCCAGAATTGAAACTACCGTTCGCGTCGAGGCTGCCGCTGCCCGATATCTGGCCGTTGGCACCAGTGCCCATGGCACGCAACCAAATGTCTCCGCCGTTTGTCGCAACACTCGATCTATACGAAACATATCCCAACGTAGAGACGCTGCCGGTGTCGATGTTCCCGTTGGCCGCACGCATGAATATCGAAACTGGACCGCCATATGAAGCAATGCTACTGTCACTGCCTAATGTGATATTGCTTGAGCCCGTGCTCGGCGCGCGGGCGTTGAGTATGATGTAGTGACCGTTGGTGCGGACGGGGCCAGTGACGTCTATGCTCCCAGTAACATTGACGATTACGTCGCCATTGGATTGAGTGTATAGGCCCTCGCTGCTGACGATAACAGGAGTTATCGACCCATCGAGCGCGTTGTTATCTTTATCAAGAATCGTGGGAGCTCCGCTCCCGTTGATCGCGGTTCCTGTCGCGATACCGTTCGCGAATAGGGTTATAAAGCCACCAAGAACGCCGCCATATGTATTGATATTGCCCGCCGTGACATTGCCACCAAGTGCGTAGAGTGAAACGTTGCCGCCGTAGGCGCTTGCTGAGGTATTGAGTAGACCGCTGACATTGATACCGCCAGAATCGTTGGCAATCAGAGTGATGTTGCCCGCGTTTCCAGAGACGTTGCTAGTGTCGATTCCACCGCTGCCGGTGATCGCACCGCCAATCAAGGTTAATGGCCGGCCAGTGTTGGTCTGGTCACCGCCAAGAGCGATCATGCCGCCGTTCCAGCCGTTGCCGGGGCTGCGGATGGTTACCGGGGTGTTCCAGGTCATCGCGTTCAGGTCGATGTTGCCGGTGCCGTCTCTGCGGCCTATGATTAGTTCCGATACCGACGAATCGATCGAGGTAGTGGCTATTTTGAAATTTGCGGTTGAAAGATCGTCCCCTATGCTGGTCGACGTGGCGGTCGCAGTTGGCTGCAGCGTCACCGTACCGCCATCGCTGACGATAGAACTGGCTGTAAGATCGAGCGTGTCGGCGGTCAGAGTGATGTCCCCACCCAAGCCGTAGTTCAAGCCGAGACCACCCGAAGCGTTGATCGAGCTAAAGGTTATGGTTCCACCGATGGAAGCCAGGCTCACCGTACCGCCGTTACCGCCCGACCCGTCGTAACTTCCCACGCCAGACCCGTAGCCGCCGTCGCCACCCCGGGTGTCGACGCTACTAACCACAATATTGCCGCCAGTCCCTGTGAGTGCCACGACCCCACCGACACCCCCATTGCCACCGACTTTCCAACCTGAATACCCGCCCGTCCCGCCGCTCGCAAGGATGTCCCCGGAAATGACAATATTTCCGCCAGTCGCGGTAATGGCTACGGTTCCACCTGCACCGCCGTCACCGCCGCTGCGCGTATAGCCGCCGTAACCACCTGATCCTCCACTGACGTCGATACTATTCGAGGAGAAACTTTTCGCTTGGACGTCGACACGACCGCCTGCGCCGCCTGCGCTGCCTGCGCTGCCGTAACCATAACCAGCGTAGCCATTGCCGCCCCGGGCAGAAATGTAGCCCAGTGTTACAGCAGCCTTCGGCGCATTGATGACTACGCCGCCACCATGACCAGCGGTGCTACGGGAATAATAATCGGTGACATTGCCGCCGTCGGCAACGATGTTACCAACTACGATCGGGCTGGTAAGTCCGATAGCAGTAATTGACAGCGTGCCGCCGTTCCCGGGGGTGTGTCCGTCTCCGCCCCGCATCGTGATATAGCCTGTTTCGACAAGTGAGATCGCGCCACTGGCAGCGGTGCTGGTGACGCTGATGTTTCCGGCATGACCACCGTCACCATAGTTGCGATCAGAACCGGACCCGTACGTTCCAGCGTTTCCACCCGACGTATTGATGTCGCCAATCGAAATCCCGGCATTGCTCAGGATCTTGACGCTCCCCCCCATGCCGCCACTGCCGCTGGCGTAGCTACCATCATTGCCATAGCCGCCGCTTCCGCCACTGACATCAATGGCTCCAGATGTAAGACTGCCGGCCTGGATGTCGACACGGCCGCCTGCCCCGCCTGCGCTACCTTGACCATAGGCCGCGTAACCATTGCCGCCCTGAGCCGAAATGTAGCCAAGGCTGACGTCGGCTTTCGGCGCGCGGATGATTACCTCGCCGCCGCGACCGGCAGTACCGTGTGAATCAGGAGCGGTAACATTACCGCCATAGGCAAAGATATTACCGACCTCGATTGTGCCCGCGAGTCCAGGCGCGGCAATAGACAGCGTGCCACCGTGCCCGGGGGATTCGCCGCTATCCCCGCCCTGCATCGCGACGTATCCGGTCTTGGCAAGGGAAATCGCGCCACTTGCAGCGGTGCTGCTGACGCTGATGTTGCCGCCCCTGCCGCCGTTCCAGCCACCGCTGTTGCCGGCGGCACCACCGCGGGTGTTGATGTCCCCCGTGACAGTAATATCTCCGCCAAGCCCGGCGATGGTCACCGTGCCGCCGTCACCGCCATCGCCGCCGGAATTTCCATCCCAGCCGCCGTTACCCCCGTGCCCTCCGCTGACATAAATACTGCCGCCCGATGAGAAGCTTCGAGCCTCCACGTTGACGTTTCCGCCTGCGCCGCCTTGACTGCCGCCGCTAGGTGCGTCAGCGTAGCCGTCGCCACCGCGGGCCGAAATGGAGGCAACGCTTACAGCGGCCTTCGGCGCACGGATACTCACACCACCGCCATCACCCGCAGTACCACCGGAATTGGCGCTACCGACGCTGCCGCCATCGGCGAGAATCGCGACTACCGTGACTGCTGTTGCCGAATTTGCGGTGATGGAAAGCGTGCCCCCCCGGCCTGATGCATAGTAGCTATCGAAGCTATCTCCGCCGCGCATGGTGACATTCCCAAGCATTACGGAACTCGCACCGCCGCTGCTGACGGCGACATTGCCAGCGTTACCGCCATCGCCGCAAACGACGGAGCAGACGACGGAATAGCCAGAGGTGTCGATGTCTCCTACACTGATATTGCGACCGCCCACGAACGTGACGGCCCCACCATTGCGAAACCACTGCAAGTCTGAACCGGCCGTGAATATATTGGTGGTGCCCGCCGAAATATCTCGACCGGCATTGAGACTGACAGCGCCGCCATAAGTCCGGATTACGGAATTGCTCGCCACGATGTCACGCCCGGCCGCAAGGCTGACGGCCCCACCATTCGTCTGAATGGTTGATGTAGTCAGCGTGATGTCGCCGATACCTTTCGTCACGGCAGGTGACGAAGTGCTGCTCCCGTCCCAACCGGCCACCATCGCGATGCCGCCGCCGTTTGTGACGGTCACGCCGGAGGCGCTGATGTTCCTGTGCGCCAGCAGGCTTAGGTCCCATCCGGATGGGAGGTCATGTCTGCCACCTATGGTGCTGCCTATGGTGATATCGCCAGAGCCGCCTGAACCGCTGGTGGTAATAACCACATTGCCGCCGAATAACTGGGAGTCTATAGTGCTCCAACTGATGTTGGACGGCACTGGCCCGCCGGAGGTGCTACCGGCGCCGCTGAATACGCCGCCGCTGAAGTACCCGCCATAGGGCGAGCCGGTAACGGGATCGTCGGTGTCCGCGTTATCGGAAATGATCAAATCCGCCGGATCGAGCAACAACGTACCCGCCTTGCCTCTGGGTGCACGCGTATCCACCTTCGCGTCGAAACTCAGGTAATTCTTGCCCGACACTTCGACAAAACCGCCGTCGCCACCACTGGTCCCGCCCCGTGCAGAAATATTGCCGTAGGCACGCGTGGTGTCGTCCGCCCAAACGATAACCTTGCCTCCACCGCCCTTCTGGATGGCATCGGCCTTGATCGATGCCTGCGGCCCGAAGTAAGTGATGCTTGCATTCTGCACATCCGGGTTCTTCCCTTGCAGATCGCCGCCGACGAGAACTGTCCCGCCCCCGGCATTGCCCGAAGCATCAAGCTGCGCCTGGTCCATCACCGCGACGCGATTGCCCAGCACTTCTATGCTGCCGCCCTTGGTGCCGGTGGCGACTATGCGACCGGCGCCGTCGACATAGGCGTCCTGGGTTGCCTTGAGGAACACGCGCCCGCCTTCCTTCACCACGCTGCTGGCGTTGAGGGTGCCGCTGTTCTTGACCAGCACGCCGGCGATGCCGATGCGGCCGGCTTCGGCGGCGATGGTGCCGAGGTTGGTCGCGTTGCCTTCGGCGCCGACGACCTCGACCTTGACGCCGGGCGTACCGGTGTCCACCAGATTGACTCGCTGGCCCGCCACCAGCATGACTTCGCCGCTGGGCGCCGTGATGGTGCCGTGGTTTTCCACGTTCGGCGCGACCAGATAAACGCTACCGCCCGAAGGCGTGGTGATTTCGCCGTAGTTCTGCACCTTGCCCGCATTGGGCGTGGCCTGGAAATTCAGCCGGCCGGCGAGAAAGTCTTCGTTCCTTACGTTAAGCGTGCTGGCGATGAATCCCGCCACGTCGATGCGCGCACCCTGGCCCACCAGGATGCCGGCGGGATTGACCAGCCATACCCGGCCGTTGGAACTCAGGGTGCCCAGCAGTACCGAAGGATCATTCGCGAGCACCCGATTGAGGACGCTGCTCGCGACAGAGGCCTGATTGAAGCGCGTGGTCTCGCCGGCACCGATTGAAAAACTGTTCCAGTTGATAATGGCGCCGGGGGAGTTGGTCACCGTGAGCAGTTTCCCGGCCTGGGCGATGCTCGCCGTGCCGTTCACGACCTGCGCACCGGTTGGGTTGGCCCAGACGGGGTCGGTGACGAAACAGGCGGAGATCGCGGCGACGATCAGGCGTTTGCGCGCGAAAATGGCGTTCGGCTTGATATTTTGCATGACACACTCCCAAAGAGCGCCGCGGCCAAACCGACGACAGCGGACTCTAATATCTTCTTGAAATCAGCGGCAATCTTTATAGATTACCTGTGATTTTAATAAGTTACAGCCATTCTTAGGACAATTCCAGGAACTACTTCACAGTTTGCTTGAGAAAGGTTCTTGCCAACTCGTGAACTCTGGGCGCCCGGTTCATCCCCCGATGCCGCGGCGGCTGACATCAGCGCCTTGTCGGAACTCATTTCCCGCCGTATTGGCATCGGCCTTTACCATCAACACGTTGGTGCGGCCGAATTCGGTGTCACGCCAGAACGACAGCCGTGAGTACTGATCGAACAGGTCGGGCGGCAGTATCGTCTCGCGCCGTTCGAACGAGACTTTTTCCCGCACCTTGTGCAAGCCCTTGAGCCCGAGGCCCTCGTCATAGGCAGGGGTGTCGAACACCAGATTGTCGTAGTCGTGCGCGAACGGCTCCTCGCCCAGGAATTTGTAAATGAGCGGGACGACCTCGGCCGGGCGCTGGGTCAGCAGATCGTACTCGACCACCAGCATGGAGCGCCCGTGGGCGCCGTAATAGGCTTCCTTGAGCGCGGAATAGGCGAGGCCGACCATGCGGTTGCGCTGTGCCAGCGCTTCCAGGCGCGAGTACACGGAACTGCGCTCGGCATCGCTGGAATAGAGCCGCGTGTTTTCGTAGGGGTTGGCCTGGTACAGGCGCTCTATGCTGTCCATGATCCAACCCACGTTGCGCACACAGGCGATGATCCTGGCCGAGGGAAACAGGTCGAGCAGCACCGGCAGCTTGGCCGTCCAGGAACGGTTGGTGTCGAAGATTACTTCGTTCTTGACCTGTGCGTAGTAGCTCTGGAACAGGCCAAGCAGCAAGGCGCGCCGGCGATCTACGTCGACCTGCGGCCCCCATTCGGAGCCCACGCTCACCTGATCCAGAACCGACCCCACCAGGGACGCCACCGGGCTCGTCACCCCTGCGTAAAAGCGCGGGTTCTGCCGCAGCAACGCCGACAGCATGGTGGAACCCGATCGCGGCAGACCGGATATGAAGTGAAAGCGCACGTCGTTCAACTTACCTGCACCGGCGCCGGCCATCACGAATTAGCCGCTGACCGAGCGGTGACGTCGGGGCTGATCATCTAGAACGCGACCATCATGTTGAAATGCCCGCGCCAGTCGCCGCGCTCCTTGGTATTGGCCGGACCGGCGTCGACCACCTGCGCCAGGTCGAAGCGCAGGCTGAAGTCCTTGCCCACCGAAAAGCGCAGGCCGGCGCCTATGCTGGCGACACCGATTTTTGCGGGAGTGAGAGAGCCCACGGGCACGCTGCGGTTGGAGCCGCGGGAAAAGTCATAGAACATCAGGGCGCGCAGGCTGCCGCGGGCGCCGGCCCCTTTCCTGAGTTCCGGCGTGTAGATCTCGGTGTTGGTGAAATAGCCGTTGTCGGTGGCCGCCGCGCGCTCGGTAAAGCCGCGCACCGCGGTCGAACCGGCGAGCCCGAACTGCTCGGCCGCGACCAGGGGCGTGTCGCTGTACTGGCTGCTCATGGCCACCCGGAACTGCCAGTCGGACTGGAACGCCTTCAGGTAGCTGCCGCCCAGGCGCAGGACGTTGAAATCGTCGCGCGTGGGGCGGTTCCCCGAAGTGAGATAGGAGTAGCGGTCGATGGCGCCGTCGGTGTTGGTGTAGTGCGTCCCGAGCGCGAGGTTGTGCGCAAAGCCGATGTTGTAGTCGAGCATCTGTCCCGGGCTCTGCTTCTGCCCGCTGTAGGTGAGGCTCACCGGGCGCGTGGTGTAGGGCGTGCAGCTGGCGATCGGGGGCGTGGGCGGATCGATGCTCGCCGGTTGCACGCTCGGCGGCGCCCCGGTGGAGCAGCGCGCGTTGATGTACTTGTAGTCGATTCCGAAAATCAGCTTCGACGTGTATTCGCCGCGGCGCGCGAAATGGTGGTTCCAGCGCAAACCGGCCACATCGCCCTTGCCCAGGATGCTCAGCCCTCCGCCCAGGGTGGGCGAGGTGCTGGGCGTGTTCACCCCGGACTTGCCGTAGATGAAGTCCAGGCTGTCGCCGAGGGCATAAAACGGAATGCGATAGCCGACGCTGAATATGTCGACCTTCACCCCGGCAGGCGCGTCCGCCGACCCGGTATAGGCCAGGGTCAGGTTGTGGTCGCGGTTGAACAGGTTCGCGTGCTGGTATGCCAGACCCACGCGCGAGGTGCCCGTGGCGTGCGTGCCGGTCGAGTCGAGAGTGGCGTAGGCGCGCTGCGGGTTCTCTTCGGTCACCACCACCTTGGCGTCGACCTTGCCTTCCTCCTCGCTCACCCCCAGCGTCACCTCGAGCTGCTTCGCCGGACTGTCGTTGGAAAGCTGGATGTCCTCCGACATCTGGCGCAGGTTCGGCGCCCGGCCTTCCTGCAGTGCCGGGAGGCCCCTGCGTATATTGCCCGTATCGAAATGCTTGTTGCCGCTGATCAGTACTTTGCCGATCACGCCCTCCGTCACCTGAAGGCGCACCACGCCGCCGGTG
>JAPLRD010000239.1 GCA_026399375.1 Pseudomonadota bacterium | reverse complement strand
CGAGGCGCGGCGCGGCAAGGATTTCATGCACGAAACGGCGCCGGCGCAGGAACTCGTGCGGCGCATCGCCGCCAACTTCAAGCCGCCGGCGGGCCGCGAGGCGCCCCTGCTCGAGCTGCCCTCCGCACCGCTGTGGCTGCGCGCCGACCCGAAGAAAATGGAACAGGCCGTGGGCAACGTGCTCTCCAACGCCTACAAGTACTCCCCCGGCGGCGGCGCGGTGCACATCGCCCTGGCCCTCGCGGGCGCGGGCGGGGATGCGGCCGAAATCTGCCTGCGCATCAGCGACCGGGGCATCGGCATGAAGCCGGGGCACGTGGCGCGCGTGTGCGAACGCTTTTTCCGCGCCGACACCTCGGGAAAAATTCCCGGCACCGGCCTCGGCATGAGCATCGTCAGCGAAATCCTGCAGCTGCATGGCGGCCGCGTCGAAATCGCGAGCGAATTCGGCGCCGGCACCGCAGTGGAGCTGTGGTTGCCCGCGGCCGCTGCGCCGGCCGAACAAATCGAGGCCCCTTTGGAATGAGACCAGACACGCAACAACCGAACACCGCTCCGGCGGCCGAAACGCCGCAGGCGCAAGACAGCGGGCGCGACGCCTCTGCACCGGTGCTGGAACGATGGATCGAGGCCTGGATCTCGCGCAACCTGTACCCGGTGTGCCTGGCCATCCTGGTCTCGTTCTGCGCCATCGGCTGGTTCACCTTCCACTTCATTTCGCGGGACATGCTCGAGCGCGAGATGGCCGGCCTGCACGCGATATCGCAGATCAAATCGCAAAAACTGCAGCGCTGGATGAACGAGCGCAGGACCGACGTCGAGGTCCTGGTCCGCAACCCCCTGCTGCTGCAACTGGCGCTCGAGGCGCGGCGCAACCCCGGGGGCGAGCCGGCCAGGAGGCTGCGCGACTGGATCGAGGTGGTGCAAAAGGGCTACGGCTACCAAGGCATAGAGATCATTGACACCGAGGGGCGCCGCATCCTGCTGAGCGGCAGCGGCAGCGGGGACGGCGCCGACGTGCTGCGCCGGCTCAAGCTCGAGGACAGCGGCGGCAAGGCGCGGTTCTTCGAGAGCTTCGCGGGCGAAGGCATGAGCAACTATTACTTCGGCTACGCCGCGGCGCTGAGCGCGGCCGACGCCTCGGGCGCGGGCCTGAACATCGCCCTGGTCGCCTCGATCGGCATGGACAACGACTTTTTCTCCGAACTGCTGCTATGGCCGAACGACGCCCGCCACGACGCCGGCGAAATCGTCCTCGTGCGGCCGAGCGCAGCCGGCTTCATCTACCTCAGCAGGGAGACGGGCCCCGGGCCCGGCCACGGCCACCTGTACGTGCCCCACGGCGCCGAGGGCGGGGGGCTGATATCGGCCGCCTCGATCACCGCAGAGGGCACTAACTTCCAGGGCCTGGACTACCGCGGCAGCGACGTCCTGGGCGCCATCCACGGCATGCCGGGCCTGNNNCCCAGGGGCGAAGGAGCGAGGTGCTGGGCAAGATCTCCGGCATCGCGCTCGCCTCCGGGCTGGTGTCCCTCGCCGGCGCGCTCGTGTCCGGGTTGCTGCTGTACCTGCTGTTCCGGCAGCAGCGGCGGCGCGAGGCCCAGCTGCGGCAGAACAACACCACGCTGACCGAACTCAGGCAGATCGCCGAAGCCTCTTCGCGCGCGACGAGCGAGTTCCTCGCCAACACCAGCCACGAGATCCGCACCCCGCTCAACGCCATCGTCGGCCTGTCCTACCTGATGTCGCAGCGGCCCGAGCAAGACGCGTGGAACCGGGGAAAGCTGACGCAGATCACCGACGCGTCGCGCCATCTGCTCTCGATCATCAACAACATCCTCGACATCGCCCGCATCGAATCGGGGAAATTCCAGCTGGAGGAGGTGGACTTCCTGCTCGAGGAGGTGCTCACCCGAAGCGTGTTCAACCTGATCGCCGGCCAGGCGACGAACAAGGGCCTGGAAATCATCTCCGACATCGACCCCGCCCTCACGAGCGCCTTGCGCGGCGACCCGGTGCGCCTGGCGCAGGCGATCCTCAACTACGTCGGCAACGCGATCAAGTTCACCGAGCACGGCCGCATCATGGTGCGCGCCTACCCGGTCGAGGAAGGCCCCTCGGGCCTGCTGATCCGGTTCGAGGTCAACGACACCGGCATCGGCCTCAACCGCGAGCAGCAGCAGAGGGTGTTCGACCCCTTCGAGCAGGCCGACGGCTCCACCACGCGCAAGCACGGCGGCTCCGGCCTGGGCCTCGCCATCAACCGCCATATCGCCGAACTCATGCACGGCGAGGTCGGCGTGGACAGCGTGCCCGGCGTGGGCAGCAGCTTCTGGATCACCCTGCGCCTGCGCAAAGGCGACGCCTGCCTGCCGCCGCGCACGGCGAACCTGCGCGGCTGCCACGCGCTGGTCGTGGACGACCTGCCCGAAGCGCGCATGGTGCTCGCGCGCATGCTCGAAGTCATGGGCTTGCGCATCGACGAGGCCGATTCGGGCGAGGCCGCCCTGGAGATGATCGAAAAGGCGAACCGGGACAACGACCCGTTCGGGATCATGCTGCTCGACTGGCGCATGCCGGGGCTCGACGGCATCCAGACCGCGCACCGCCTGAACGCCATGGCCCTCTCGCGCCGCCCCATGACCCTGATCGTCACCGCCTATGACGAACCCGACCTGAAGCAGAAGGCGAAGCTCGAAGGCGTGCTGGCGGTGCTGTCCAAGCCGGTCACCTCGTCCACCCTGCACGACACCCTCGCCCGCCTGACCGACGCCGAACCCGCCAGCCTGTCCACCGGGCTCGTGTCGCTGGCGAAGCAGTCGCTGCAACTGAGCTACCCCGGGGCGCGACTGCTGCTGGTCGAAGACAATCCGGTGAACCGGGAAATCCTGCTCGAGTTGCTGTCGGACTTCGGCTTCGACATCGAGACGGTGGAGAACGGCCGGCTGGCGCTGGAACTGGCCACGCGCAGGACCTTCGACCTGGTGATGATGGACATGCAGATGCCGGAAATGGACGGCCTGGAGGCGACGCGGCGCATCCGGCAGCTGCCCGAGTGGAAGTCGATTCCCATATTGGCGATGACCGCGAACGCGTTCGCAGAGGACCGCGAAGCCTGCCTCGAGGCGGGCATGAACGACCATCTGGCCAAACCGGTGGAGCCCGAAGTGCTCTACGGCGCCCTGCTGAAATGGCTCGCCGCCAGCGAAGGCCGGCGCGGGCCGCCGGCGGCCGGCGCGCGCCGCGCCGCGCCCCCGTTCCCGCCCGTGCCGGGCGCATTGGAGCACTTCGACCCGGAGACGCTCGCGCTCATGGCCAATCGCAAGCCGGAGGTGATGCAGCGCGTGCTGCAGCAGGTGGTGTTGCATCACGCGGCGGACGCGGAGCGGCTGGACGCGCTGATCGCCAAGCACGACTGCGCGGGGGCTTTCCGCATCGCCCACGCGCTGAAGGGCATGGCGGGCCAGATCGGCGCCGCCGGCCTGCAGCAGGCCGCGCACGAAGCGGAACAGTCCTGGCGCCAGGACAAGGTGGCGACGCAGGAGGTCACCGACAGGCTGATGCGCTGTGCGCGCAGCTGGAAAACGCCGACGGCGCTGCGATCCAGACCACAGAGGAACTCAGAGCAAGCATGCGCGAAGAGGCGGGCGCTGACATGAGCACGGACATGAGCGCGGCCCTGGAGGAGACGCTCGCTGCGGTCGAGCGCTTCGATTTCGACGAGGCGAAAGAAAAACTGCGGCCGGTCATGGCCGCACTGGAAAGGAACCCCGCATGAACCACCTGATGGTGTCGGACAAGGCCGACGTGCTGATGCTCGATGACCAGCCGGAGAACCTGCACCTGCTGACCAATCTGCTCGGCGGCGATTTCCGCGTGCACCCTTTTTCGGACGCCTCGAAATTCATGGCCTACGTCGAGCAGGGCAAGCAGGCGGACCTGATACTGCTCGACGTGGTGATGCCCGGCCGCGACGGCTACGAGGTCTGCGCCTGGCTGCGCGGCAGGCGCGAGCTGGAGCACGTGCCCATCATATTCCTCACCTCGCTCACCAGCGCCGAGGACGAGCGCAAGGGGCTCGGGCTGGGCGCCAACGACTACATCGGCAAGCCCTTCTCGCCGCCCATCGTGCTCACGCGCGTCAGGCACCACGTCAGCCTCGGGCGCACGCTGCGCATCATCGCCGATCAGAACGACCACCTGGACGAGAAGGTGCGCGAGCGCACCGTGGAGCTGGAGCGGGCGAACACGGCGCTGCGGCTGAAGTCCGAAGAGATCGAAAAAGTGCAGGACGCCACCATCATCGCCTTCTCCTCGCTTGCGGAAACGCGGGACAACGAGACCGGGCTGCACCTGCGGCGCACGCAGAACTATGTGCGCGAGCTGGCCGGCGAGCTGAAGCGGCATCCGCGCTTCGCCGCGGAGCTGGACGATACGGCGATACAGCTGCTGTACAAGTCGGCCCCGCTGCACGACATCGGCAAGGTGGCGATCCCCGACCACATCCTGCTCAAGCCGGGCAAGCTCACGCCGGAGGAGTTCGACATCATGAAGACCCACGCCGCCGCCGGGCGCGATGCCATCGCCGCCGCCGAAAACGGCATGGGCGAGGGCAGTTCCTTCCTCAGCGCGGCGCGCGACATCGCCTACGGCCACCACGAAAAGTGGGACGGCAGCGGCTATCCGCAGGGCCTCGCGGGCGAGGCCATTCCGCTGTTTGCGCGCATCATGGCGGTGGCCGACGTCTACGACGCGCTGATCTCCAACCGCGTGTACAAGGCCGGCATGCCCCACGCGAAGGCCGCGGGCATCATCACCGAGGGCCGCGGCAGCCATTTCGACCCGGACATCTGCGACCATTTCCTGCTCATCCAGCAGCGCTTCGCGTCCATCGCGGCCGAACTCAACGACGCAGGGCCGCCGGCATGAGCGCCCGGGCGCACGAGGGCAGGGCCGGACCGGTGTCGCGCCTGCTCGCGCCCCTGCTCTGCGCACTCCTGCTCGCGCTGCCGCTGCGGCTGCAGGCGCAGGACCCGAGACAGCCCCTGGGGTTCGGCATCGTGCCGCAGCAGGCGGCCAGCCGGCTGGCCGAGGACTGGGCGCCCCTGCTCGCCGAAATCAGCCGGCGCTCCGGCGTGCCGCTGGTGTTTCGCACCGCCCCCAACATCCCCGTCTTCGAAGAGCGCCTGGGGCTGGGCGAGTACGACCTCGCCTACATGAACCCCTACCACTACATCGTCTTCCATGCCGCCGTCGGATACCGCGCCTTCGCCAGGGAGCAGGAGCGCAAGATCAAAGGCATCCTGGTGGTGAGAAAAGAAAGCCCCTATCGCAAACCCGCCGATCTCGCCGGCAAGACGGTGGTGTTCCCGGCCCCGGCGGCGTTCGCGGCCAGCATCCTGCCCCAGGCGGAGTTCGGCAGGTTGAAGGTTCCAATCGAGGCCAAGTTCGTGTCCTCGCACGATTCGGTCTACCGCGCGGTCGCCTCCGGCCTGCAGGAGGCGGGCGGCGGCATACAGCGCACGTTCGAAGCCACGCCGCTGGAAATCCGCGGCGAGCTGCGCGTGCTGGCCGAGACCCCGAGCTACACCCCGCACGCATTCGCCTACCATCCGCGCGTACCGCCGGAAATCCTGGCGAAAGTGCTGGGCGCCATGGAGTCCCTCGCCGGCGACGAGGCCGGGCGGCGCCTGCTGGCGCCCCTGGCGTTCAAGGGCATCGCCGCGGCCCAGGACCGGGAATGGAACGACATCCGCGCGCTCGACATCAAGCTGCTCGAGCGCTACAGCAAGCAATGAACGACCTTGCGCCGACGGCCGCGGGCTGCTGAAACATGCAATTTCGCACCAAGACCATCCTCGGCGTGGCGGTGATCGAAGTGGCCCTGCTCGCGGTCCTGATCGGCAGCGCCCTGTCGATCCTGCGCGAGTCGAACGAGGCCGAGTTGATGCGCAGGGTGGAACTGGGCGGCAAGCTGCTCACCGCAGCCCCCAAGGACGCGGTCATTTCGCAGGACCTGGCCACCCTGGACAGCCTGGCCGACGAAGCCATGGCCTCGGGCCAGATCGACTTCGTGCGCGTCCTCGACGCCGGCGGCACCGTGCTGACCAAGCGGGGCAATGCGGCGTTTGTGTCGCGCACCTTTCATCCGGAAACCCACATCGACCAGGCGGCCGACGGCATCTACGACTGGTCCGCGTCGGTGCTCGCCGGCGGCGTGCGCCACGGCGAGGTGCAGCTCAGCGTCTCCACCGCGCCGCTGAAAGTCCTGCTCGCATCCGCACAGCGCTGGGCGGCGGGGATCGCCGGCCTGGAAATGCTGCTGGTCGCCGTGTTCTCCTGGCTCCTCGGCAGTTATCTCGTGCGCCAGCTGGTGGCGCTGCGCAAGGCCAGCCAGCGCCTTGCGGCGGGCGACTTCGGCCATCGCATGACGGTGCAGGGAAACGACGAACTGGCGGAGATGGCCCTCGCGTTCAACCGCATGGCGCATGACCTGGGCGAGAGCCGGGCCCTGCTCGTGCACGAAAACCTGCGGCGCATCGAAGCGCAGCAAAAAGCCGAGGACCAGAGCAAACAGATGAACGCGATTTTCGCGCTGAGCCCGGACGGCCTCGTCTCCTTCGACGCCGCGCACCGCGTCAAGTACGCCAATCCCGCCTTCCTGCGCCTGACCGGACTGCCCGAGGAAGAGGTCCTGGGGCTGGACGAGAGCGCCTTCACCGACCGGCTGGGGCGCGCCTGCGTCCCGCAGGCGCGCTTTCCCGGGGTCGCCGCGCTCGACGCGGCGCAGCGCGCCGACCCCAAGAGCGTGAATCCCGCGAGACACCGCGGCGACCGCGGGCGCCTGCACACGATCGAGCTCGCGGGCCCGGAGAAGCGCGTGCTCGATATCGGCCTGCGCCTGGCCGACACCGCGACCGTGTCGAACATACTTTATTTCCGCGACGTCACCCACGAGACCGAGGTAGACCGGCTGAAAAGCGAATTCCTCTCCACCGCGGCGCACGAACTGCGCACGCCGATGACCAGCATCTACGGCTTTGCCGAGCTGCTGCTCGAGCGCGATTTCGACGAGGCGGACCGGCGCGAGTTTCTGACCATCATCCGGCGCCAGTCCGAGCTGACGGCGTCCATCCTCAACGAACTGCTCGACCTGGTGCGCATCGAGGAGCGGCGCGGCAAGGACTGCGTCATCAAGCGCGTCAACGCGCGCGAACTGCTGCGCGAGATCGTCGCCGGCTTCGGCGCACCACCGGGCCGCGACCGGCCCGTGCCGCCCCGCGCCGACGGCCCGCTGTGGGTGCGCGCCGACCGCAAGAAGCTGACCCAGGCGGTGAGCAACGTGCTCTCCAACGCCTACAAGTATTCGCCGCCGGGCGCCCCCGTCGAGGTAGAGGTAGAGGTCGATCCCGACCCGATCCGCGGCGAGGGCGATGCGCCGGCGCAGATCTGCATCCGCGTCAGCGACCACGGCATCGGCATGACGCCCGCGCAGCTCGCGCGCGTGGGCGAGCGCTTCTACCGCGCCGACAGCTCGGGCCGCATTCCGGGCACCGGCCTGGGGATGAGCATCGTGCGCGAAATCATCCAGCTCCACGGCGGCGAACTCAAGCTCGCGAGCACGGCCGGCGCCGGCACCACGGTGAGCCTGCTGCTTCCCGCAGCCCATCCGGACGCCCGATAATTCCCGACAGTTTGTTGAAAAAGGGGACAGGCCCCCTGCTTCAGCCCTGCGCCAGCCTTGCGAGGTGCCTGCCGATCGCCAGCGCCTGCGGCAGGCTGGCCGAATGCCCGCACAGCTGGCGCCGGTGGGCCTCCACGGCGCGGCTCAGCCCCATCAGCTCGTCCAGGCAGCAGGCGCTGAGCCCGGCGGCAATCGCCCCCAGCAGCATCACGCGCTCGGACGGCTGCCCGGCCAGTTCAGTTTCGCCGGCGCGGCGCGCGAGCACCGTCAGCCGCGCGTAGATGCTGTCGAATGCCGCCTCGATCCGCTCAGGCCTGGAATTCGCCGCGTTCTCGGCCTCCTGCAGCTTGACGTCGGCCCAGCGGAGCATCGGCTCGAGGTCGATTTCCATTTTACTTTCCGCGCTTGCCGTGTTCATCTCTGCGCACCCCCTGCGCCGGCGACGTGCCCGAATCGGCCAGGCCGCCGCGCACCGCGCCCGGCCTGGCACTGCCGCGTGCGCCTGCCTGGCTCTCCGCAAACTTGTGCCGCTGCTCCGCCGCCTTGCGCGCGGCGACCCACCAGGCGTCCTCGTTCATGGCGTTTCCGCGCCCGGGATGGGCCTCGCCGATGCCTCGACGTCCGCGGCGCCGAGCAGCCCGAAACGGGCTGCGATCCGGGCCTTGAGTTCGGAGCGGGTCATGGGGATGTGCGCTGTTGTCGCGACTGCATTTCACAAGCCGCCTGCGTGCGGCAGACGGCGGATATTTTCCGGAACGACGAAACCGGACCCCGTTCAAACCGGAATCCATGATTGTGTTTTAGCAGATGCGGGCGCATTCGTCCGTTGAGAATATTTAAGCGCTCCGCGACCTGCGGCACAACAAATCTCAACGGACTTTTGGCGTGATCTGAACTAATGTCGGAGTGATGACGGCCCGCGCGCCGATGCGCGCCGACCCGGGCGCTTCGCCGCCGCGGAGGGCCCAACGCAGAGGGAGAACGATGTGGACACGATGCACGGGGGCCTTCTGATTCGCGCGATCGCAGGCTTTCTGGCGGGTGCGCTCGGAATGCTGCAATTTGGCGGCGCACTCGCGCAGAACGCCGAGACGCAGCTCGGCGGCAGCAGGGCCAGCGGCCGCGTCGCGGCGATCTACGTCAAGGGCGCCGACAACCTGTTCATGGCGCTTGCGCAGGCGCCGCAGCACCTGCAGAAAAACGCCGAGCGCTGGGTCGACATCGAGTTTCCGGAATTGCTCGCCAACGAGGTCGGCAACGCGCGCGCCGTCCTCGGACACGGCGACGCACCGGTGCAAGTCGGCGACGTGCTGGAGATCCAGTTCGCACACCGGGACAACCCGCGCTATTTTCCGTTGCGCGAGTTCACCCGCGTGACCGCGTTCGTCGCGGCCAGGGACCAGATGCTCGCGCGTGAATTCGAGCGCCGCATCCTCGCGCGCACCACGCCGGGCAGCGAGAATCCGTTCCGTGACATGCGCGCGCGCCCGCACACATCGGGCCTGAGTTTGCCTCCCGTGCTGACTGCCGGCGCTGATTAGCCCGGCAGGCCGGCGCGCGCCTCTGCGCCGCACCCGCGCCCTTCGGCTTGTCTGCGATTGCGGCGCCTGCAACCACCTAGGAAAGCTGCGCTGCGTCCACCGTGCGCGGGCGCGCGGTTTTCGCGCGGCGGGTGCGCTTCGGGTTTACTGATTCGGGAAACAACAGCGTGATGCGGGTGCCCGACACCGCGGTCCTTTGCAGCAGCACTCGCCCGCCATGAAGATCGACGATTTCCCTGACCACGCTCATGCCCAGCCCGATGTACTGGCCCTCCCCCGGTGCGCCGGCGGAGCGGATCCGCTCCGGAGTGGGCTCGCGCCTGGTCACGGTCTGGTTGGCGATGCGGATACCGATCAGCCTTGCACCGCCTGCGCTCTGCGCCTGGACTGAAATGCGCACCGCCTCTCCGGGCGGCGAGCACTGATGCGCGCGGGCGAGCACCCGGGTGAGCGCCTGCACCACCTTGTTGCGGTCGGCCACGATGCACACGGGCTTTGCCGGGAGGCGCAAGACGGGCGCAGGCAGCACCCTGCCCGAGCCGAACGCCGCGACCACCTCGCGCAGCACGTCGCCCACATCGGTCCGGGCGAAGACGAAGTCCTCGCCCTGGCGCGCCTCGATGCGCGCGAGATCGGACAGGTCGCCGATGACTGACGCAAGGAGCGCCAATTTCCCGGAGATGATGGACAGGAACTCGCGCTGCCTCTCCTCGCCCATTGTCTGGTTCAGCAATACGTCGGCAAAACCGCAGATGGTGCTCACGGGCTCGCGCAGCTCGTGCGCCGCGACCGACAGGAATTCACTCTTCGCCTGCCCGGTCGTGGCGCTCGTATGCCCTGTGGCATAGCCGATGAAACCGTGCCAGAGCACGGACTCATCGGCCTCGCGCTCGGGCACCCCGTAGCCGTTCAACCAGCGCGTGCGGCCGTTCTCCAGCATGATCCGGAACTGGTGCCGCCACGGACTCAGGTCGCGCGCCGAGACCTGTATCGAACGCAGGTACTCGGCGACGTCGGCCGGATGCAGCACGTGGAGGAACTTGGCCCCGTCGGCGCGCGCTTCATCCGGACTGAAGCGGAATATTTCGCGCATGGCCTCGCTTGCATAGGGAAAGCAAAAACGGCCGTCGCGGAGCAGGCGAAGCTGAAACACGAGGCCGGGCATGTAAGAGGCCAGGCGGCCCAGCGCTTCATCCGCATGCGCGCGGCGGCCCCCGGCCGGTCTTAATGCGCCCCGCTTTTTCACGCGTGATAGCCATAGTTCCCGATTGTTGTACCGGCCCATCGCCGGTCGATCTGAGGCGGCGCCGGTCGATCTGAGGCAGCGCCGGTCGATCTGAGGCAGGTATTATTAACAGAAGCGCGCGCAATCATCCGTTGAGAATAGTTAAGCGCGCCGCGGCCTTAAACAATCTCAACGGATTTTGCGTGCGAAACGGGCTAACTTTGCACCTGGCCTGCCGGGCCCGGCGCGGGAATGTTCCTGTCCGGCCTGCGCGCACCGCGCGCGGTGTCCGACCGGCCTTGCGCCCGGGAGCGAGCATGCGAATGACAACACAAGAACGCGTCGCGCTCGCGGCGATGGCCGATCTGGCGGCGCACCAGGGCGGCGCCCCGGTGTCGCTGCGCGCGATCGGCGCGCGCCAGTCGGTGTCGGTTGCCTCTCTGGAGACATTGTTCGCCAAGCTGCGCCGGAGCCGGCTGGTGCACGGCGCCCGCGGCCAGCACGGGGGCTATGTGCTGGCGCGCAATGCAGCGCTGATCACGGCCGCCGACATCATTCACGCCGTCGACGCGCCGAACGCCGCAAGGAGAAGCGGGCGCGGCCCGGGCGACCTCGATTGCGTCGTCGACGACTTGTGCTCGGACCTGAACGCGTTTCTGCTGCGCCACTTGGCGGACCTGAGCCTGGCGCGACTGGCGGGCTGTGTCGGCGCCGCGGTGCAAACCCCTGAAGCACACCCGCCGGCCGACAACCCGCGCGCTTCCGCGCCCCCGACATTGCCGGTGACCGTCGAGGAACTGCAACGGCACATGCACGGGCCCGGGGCGCACGCATAGGAGGCCGGGCCGGCGCGTGCGCGTGCGCGTGC
>JAPLRD010000425.1 GCA_026399375.1 Pseudomonadota bacterium | reverse complement strand
CAGTTGCACACCGATCGATTTGATCAGTTTGCCCCACCGCTCGTAGTCGAGCTTGACCTGCTCCGCAAACTGCTCAGGACTGTTGACCACGATATTGAGCCCCTGCGCATCCAGGCTCGCGCGCGTGTCCGGGCTGCTCAGGGTGCGCACCGCCTCCGCGTTGAGCGTACGGATGATTGCCGGCGGCGTCCCCGCCGGGGCGAACAGCCCCAGCCAGGAAGAAATTTCGAACCCGCTGACCGTCTCGCCCACAGTGGGCACCTCGGGCATGGAGGGCGAGCGCGTTCCTTCCACCACGGCCAGGATGCGCAGCTTTCCGGTCTTGATATGCGGTTTTTTTTTCAGTTCCCCCGCCAGGTGGTGGGGCGTTCCGGTGCTTGAACTGGCGAAGCTGATCTTGCCCGGGTTCTGCTTTGCGTAATTGACCAGTTCCCGGATGGAATGCACCGGCAGAGACGGATTCGCCGCGACGCAGATGATATTCTGCGCCAGGGCCGCAATCGGCGCGAAGTCTGTGACCGGATCGTAGGGAAGTTTGCGTGAACCGTACGCGTTGATCCCGTGCGTCGCGACGGTACCGAGCACCAGCGTATAGCCGTCGGGGGCGGCTTTTACCACGAGTTCCGTGCCGATGTTTCCGCCCGCGCCACCACGGTTGTCGACGATGACCGTCTGCCCCAGATGTTCAGTGATGCGTTGGCCGAGAATGCGTGCGAGCACGTCGGCGGTGCCCCCGGGCGGATAGGGCACGACAATGCGTATCGGCTTTGCCGGATAAGCCTGCGCCAGGACGCCCAAATGCGGCGCGCCCGCCAAGGCCGCCCCGAACCACTGGATGAACCGCCGCCGCGTGACCAATCTGTATCCTCCGCCTTAATCTATCCGAACTGCGCATTCCGGTCGCCGTGGCAACGTCTCTAAGCGCGGTTGGAGGCCCTGCTTTACAAAAGATCCGAATGTCCGTATATTAAAATGCGATCGCTTCCACTGTCAAACAAATGTCGCTGCCCTCGCCGAAGCAACGCCTCTCCGCTCCAATGCCCCGCTACGCCAGCCTGGCCGAGGCGCTGATCGAGGACATCGGCCGCGGCCGCTATGGCGTCGGCTCGCTGTTGCCGACCGAGGCGGAACTGCAGCAGCAATACGGCGTCAGACGCCACACGGTGCGCGAGGCGACGCGGCGGCTGGTCGACATGGGACTGAGCGCCCGCCACGCAGGAATCGGAACGCGCGTGCGCGCGAAAACCGCCGAGGCGCATTACGTCGCATCCCTCACCTCCATCGCCGACCTGTTCCAGTACACGCAGGAGACCCGGCTCGAGTTGCTGGGCGAGGCGACCGTGGTGGCCCGGGGCGAACTTGCGAAACTGCTGCGCTGCGAACCGGGGCAGCATTGGTTCATGCTCCGGACCTGCCGCTACCCGCTGCGGGACAGCGAGCCGATTTCCTATACGGAAATCTACGTGCAGCCGCAATATCAAGGCATCCGCAACTTTCTGCGCGACGGCAAGAGCGTCACCATCTACAGCCTGATCGAGCAGGAATACGGCGAGCGCATCGTCGAAGTGCAGCAGGATGTCAGCGCCGTAGCGATCACCGCCGCCGAGGCGAAGCTGCTAGGCGCACGCGCGCGCATGCCCGCCCTGCGCATAGCGCGCTACTACCTGGGCAGCAACGACCGGCTGCTGT
>JAPLRD010000299.1:3730-14601 GCA_026399375.1 Pseudomonadota bacterium | reverse complement strand
CCCCGACCAATTTTTGCCCGCTGCTACGCCTGGTGCGGGTGTGTTGTGCGTAAGCCCGAAGGGGGTGCCCGTAGCTCAACCGGATAGAGCACCAGCCTTCTAAGCTGGGGGTTGTGGGTTCGATTCCCGCCGGGCACGCCAAAGCAGTTCAATGGTGGCTGTAGCTCAGTTGGTAGAGTCCTGGATTGTGATTCCAGTCGTCGTGGGTTCGAGTCCCATCAGCCACCCCAAACTCAGCTTCGCTGAAGTCCGCGAAGATCGCTAAAGCCCGCTAATCCCCTAGGTTAGCGGGCTTTTTCTTTGGGTATCCCTTTCGTATCTGCTCGTATCCCTTCATTTGAATTCGGGGGTATTTTGGGGTATCGTTGGGGGTATGTTGTCCAATTGCGAAATCACGTACCCCCACACGATGCTGGCCCGCTATGCCTCTGTCTGATACTCAGATTCGGAAACTAAAGGCTCAGCGGAAAGCACAGAAGCTATTCGATGCTGAAGGGCTATACCTGTTCGTTACTCCCGCAGGTGGCAAACTTTGGCGTTTGAAATATCGATTTGTCGGCAAGGAGAAACTGCTTGCCTTGGGGGCATATCCTGAAATTTCCTTAGCGGAAGCCCGAGAGGCGAGGGCGGCTGCGAAAAAGCAATTAGCCCAGGGCATAGACCCGTCGTCAGCGAAGCGCACAGCCAAGCGAACAGCCAAATTGCAGGCGGCCAATACGTTCATCGCAATTACCGACGATTGGCTGGAAAGAAAATGTGGGTCGCTGGCCAAGGCGACCATCGCGAAGAAGAAGGAGATTCTGAAGAATAACCTGACGCCTTGGCTCGGAAAGCGCCCATTGGAGGAAATTACTCCACCTGAGTTACTTGAGGTGCTGCGGCGTATCGAGAATAGAGGTGCGAACGAGCTGGCGCGCAAGTCGCTGCAGCTTATCAATCAGATCATGCGCTACGCAGTGCAGACCGGGCGGCTGGAGCGTAACCCAGCAATCGATCTGCGCGGCGCCCTAAAGCCGGTCGTCACAACGCACCACCCCGCAATTACCGATCCGAAGCAGATAGGTGAACTGCTCCGAGCAATCGCTGGCTATCAAGGGCAATTTGCCGTGCGCTGCGCACTTCAACTGGCACCATTAGTGTTTGTCCGTCCGGGCGAGCTGCGTACAGCGAAATGGGCAGACATTGACTTTGATCGTGCTGAGTGGCGCTACCTCATCACCAAGACAAATACGGACCACATCGTCCCGCTCAGCACTCAGGCAGTCGCCGTGCTGCGCAGCTTGCAGCCAGTCACAGGGCACGGTGTGTACCTATTTCCGAGCCTGCGTACCGGCGAGCGCCCAATGAGCGAAAACACAGTCAACGGTGCGTTGAGACGGCTCGGATTCAGCGGCAGCGAGATGGTTGGTCATGGGTTCCGTGCGATGGCGCGTACGCGGCTAGACGAGGGCCTAGGCTTTCCGCCGCACATTATTGAGCACCAGCTTGCCCACACAGTGAAAGACCCGCTTGGGCGGGCATACAACCGGACCGCTCACCTCGCTCAACGCAAGAAGATGATGCAGGCGTGGAGTGACTATCTCGACAAACTGAAAATTGGCGCAGATGTCGTGCTGCTGCACCCCGGCGTTGCAGCGTAAAGTCTTGCTATAAAGTACGTGGTAGCTAGTTCGTTGAATCTACGTGATTCTTTCTTGACATGGAATGACGTGGTGCTATAGTAGAAATCAGCGTCTGCAAGAAATATCATAGAAGTTCCGCAGCGCTTTACTTACTTACAGGTGCCGCTCTTGCGAGTGGCGGGTGTCAATCTGATAGCGAGTAAAGCATGCAAGACAAGATAACGCAGGCACTAGGCACCACACCGTTACTCACCACCGTTGAAGCTGCAGCCCACCTCGGGATGTCTCCGGCAGCATTGCGAACGGCACGTTACAACAGGTCCCTCTCGCTACCGTACGTCAGGATTGGCGGTCGTATTCGCTACACACCGGCCGACTTAAATGCGTATATAGCCGAGCACACAGTTCGGGTGGCGCGATGACCAGCCCGGATACGAAGTGCCGTCCCCGCCGTCCCTACAGTGTGCCTCTCGCTGATCTTCCTGACGACGCGTTAGTGCCGAAAGAGATTCGTCGTGCGATGACGGGCTTAGGTGATACGACAGCCTACAAGCTGATCAAAGAAAACCGGTATCCCGCCCCGGTTCGCCTCACCGCAACTTGCGTTCGTTGGCGTATGGGGGACTTACGTCGCTATGTGGCAGACCCCGTGAACTATCGAATCCGGGAGGCGCAGTGAACTCCCCGCAATTGGCCGCGCTGGAGAACGAGCGCCTTGTTCAAACGCTGGTCCTGTTTGCACAGGGCGTATTCGGAAATCCAGCCATCGCGGCGACTGCCGCCGGCATAACCGAAGCAGCTTTCCTAGATGCTTGCAGGGACGACAGGGTGATGCTCCGCGTGGAGGCGGAGATGGTGAAGCTGCGCGTCAGCGGCAGAAATGCGGAAATCAAGGCCGCGCAGGGGTTAGATATGGTGGTGGAAAGGCTTGTAGATCGTATCGACGCTGCAGAGGGTGATGACCTTTCCGATTCGGCGTTGGTACGCACGGGGGAGTTCTTACACCGCGTATCAGGTGTGGAGCAAAAGCGCGGCGCGGAGTTAAAGGCGGTCAGTGATTCCAAACCCAAGGCACGTGTGATTATTCGCTACGACGACGACCCGGAACCGCCGCCTGAGGATGGAGGCTTCATGCTGGTACTTAACCTGGGAGGAACGCGCAATGGCCAATAGTCTGGACGTATCGATTGACGATTGGAAGGGCGATCTGACTCGGTTTCGTGGTTTCTATGATCCGCTCCCGGAGTCGAGTTTGGCTGAACTGTCGTGGCCGGAATATGCCGGCCACATTGCCAATGTCGCTGGGCCTCGGCTAACCAGAAAGAAGGAGCAGGCGCCTTATTTCGTTCCCTGCCTGCTGAAGGATGCACCGCTTGTAGGTCGAACTCTGGAGCGCGCCTGCCGCGCGGGGTTGCCGTTGGTTGGCAGGCAGCGATCTGCGTCGCACACAACCACGGCAAGAGTGATCGTAGTCGATTTAGACGGCATTACGGCGGCGCAGCTTGCGCGCATCGAACAGCGGTTTCAGGATGCCGGCCTGACGTACTTGATATTCTCAACCTACTCGCACGGCCGCGACGATAAACCCGGCATTAGGTGCCGCATCATGCTGCCGGTGGACATGGCCATGGTTGCCGCCTGCTATAGGCAGGTGTCGGAGGGGCTAAATGCGCTGTTCCTTGAGAACCTGGCTGATCAGACCGGCTTTGCGCTGCATCAGCAGCAGGGCGTCTGGGCGACTGCACCAGATCGGGAGCATCTGGCATTTCATCGTGAGCACCGTGGTGGTGTCTGTAGTGCCGACGCGTTGATCGCCGCTGCGCCGGTAGTAACGCCACCGACGCGACAAACGAGCACCTATCCGCACAACTCGCTCCCGCCGACCGCGCAGATCAGGCGGCTTGAAGAGGCGCTGCCGTGGGTTGATGCCAATTCCTATGACGTATTCGGAACCGGCTCAAGATCATCATCGCTACCAACGACGCCCACGCCATCTTGGCTGGCGAGGACGAGCGTCGATATTTCGTGCTGGAATTGTCGAACTGTCGCAAGCAGGATCATGACTATTTTGGTCGGCTTGATCAATGGTGGAAGGCAGGCGGCAAAGCTGCGCTGCTTGGCTATTTACTGAACTTTGACTTAACCGGATTCAATATTCGAAAAGTGCCCAATACAAAGGCATTGGAGCGTCAAAAACTGGAATCCCTCGGACCGTTTGATACCTGGCTGCACCAAAAACTGACGGAGGGCAAGTTGATACCCAGCAACAAGGGTTGGGAACAGGAGCAGTTGCGCAGCAGCATGGTTGCCGACTTCGGCATGTTTGTCCGTGCTAATGGGCATAAGTACGAAAGGGTCAGCCCGGACGTGATCGGCAGGAAACTGCGCAAACGGCTGATTGTTGTCAGCGGCCAACTTAGTACCGGTAACAGGGAAAAGACTTGGATATTTCCGTTACTGGCTGACGCCCGCCAGCAATTTGCCGACAGCCTTGGCCTCAAGCACCCGGAATGGGATGTCTGATGCAGTTGCACCGCTTGCACCACTTGCTCACCACTTTGAACATGGAAGTGGTGCGGCGCAACTCAAGCACTGGCGCGGGAAAGACCATTCCTCACCACTTCACCACTTACTTTTTATGTTGAAGCCAAGATATGCCCCTAGTGCTGCCTTCTACGCCGCCTTCGCCCGCTCCGTATGAGCGCCAAAACGTGGTGAAAGTGGTGAGCCTCCTGAAAACTGTTACGCGACAATCGCTTACGCCGCACCACTTTGCTTCTTTTACCGGTGCGAAAGCGGTGAAGTTGGTCGGTTCGTCGAGGGTACTGCCACGTACATTCAAGGAGGACGCTTTATGCGCAGAGTACCCCCCCGGCTGCTTGATACTCTGAACAAGGTGCACAGCCTTAGTTTCGTCCCCGTACCGTATCGGCTGCGTCCGTTGGCTACGGCGTTTGGTGTGGACCTTTGCACGCTGGCACGGTGCCTGATCATGGCCGGCTGGACTTACGACCAGTTTCGGGTACTCCGAACCGGCGGTGTCCGACAGCATGAGGCATGGTGGTTACCCCCGGGTTGCAACCCCAAGCCGCGCCGCAGTCGCGGCAGGCCCTCTTATTCGCAGTTAATTTTTGACAACATTTGAAAGCTACCATCATGACCACCGCCACCATCACCGGCTGCCTGCAACAGCGTTCTCAGGTACCAGTTACCCTTCCTGTTGACGATCCAAATGCCGCCTTCCTTCCATTGGCTCTGACCCCGAGCGGGGGGCCACAGCCGGTAACAGTCACCGTCTCCGAAAGCACTGATCATTTTGTGGCTGATGGCGATCTCAGTACCGTCGAGGGGAGGGCGCACTTGGGGTTGATCGCGGCAACACTCAGCCGCGACTGCGACCCGCTGCTATGCAAGGCGGGCGAACTTCTGGCAATGCTGGTGTGTAACGCAACGCCATCGGCGTGGACGCCGGCACCCACTCCAGCCCAGCCTGGCCGATTGCGGTTCACGGGCGGGATGGACGCCGCCGAGGCGGCTGGTCGGGATCATGTCCTGGCGCCAAGAGTCAATGAGGCCCAAAGGCAACTGCACGTCCTGCTGCACCGGCTACTGACCGCGACGCCGGAAAAGCGCAGGGACATCGGCAGCGACATTCGGCTCCTGACCGGCCTAGTTTGCGACATTGATGTGGCTGCCGGCGGCAACGGCAGCGATGGAGAGAGATTAATCCAAGACGCAATCGACAGCTTTCTGTACGACTAAGCCGACACCGCCCCAAGGACACGTGGTCTTTTCGCCACCTAACGCATCGTCAGGCAGTGGAAGTTATCATTTATCCACTTCCCAGTCTTGCACGTAAGTGAACTTGGCACTTTGATGAAATTGATAGCCGTCTCCATCACCCCATACTTCCTTTCCAATTTTGAACTTTTCTCCGGTTATTCGATTGTGCAGATATCCACCTTCCAGTACCCATTTCTTGATGCTCCCGCCGATAGCTAATCTCTTTTCCGTCGCAGCGGTGACTTCCTTTGGCGCACTTAATGGAACAGATCTTGTGTGCAAGTTAGGAGGAACCACTGCATTCTCCGTCTTGGGAGGATGGGCGTTACGCCAATCAGCAACGAGCCTAGCGACGGCGGCATGGCAGCCTGAAGTTGTTCAAGCGGATGGTACACGCGGACACTGGAGGAAACCACGAATCGAACTACGTCTCTGTGATTGCGGATCGCATCGTGGAGAAATCTGCCCCTGCTAAACCACTTTTCGCTGGGGGCATGAACCGGGTGGAGGACCCCGTCGAAGTCGAGGAAAATCAGCTTGAACAAGATGCGCTATTATCCCCTCGATAGAACGTATGGCGCTACTATCACGAAGGAGTGTGCGCTGACGGGTTGAAAGGAGTAGGGGCTTTCACGTGGGGGTATATTCGGGGGTATCTTTGGTTAATCGAATACTTAAAGCTAGAGCCGATGCGGTTTCCAGTGATATATTCGAGTCCCATCAGCACCCCATCTTTACGTAATAAGAACAGCGCCTTGCGGCGCTGTTCTGTTTTCTGGGGAACCTGCGGGGAACCTGAGAGATTTTCCTACAAGCTCGGCGCCATCTTTCCGTGCGCCGAAACGCAGCGTTTGAAGACGCTCTCAAGGACCGCTTCGGGCTCCTCAGCGCCGCGGTAAATCATGTCGAGTTCGCTCACCATCACATGTTCAGCTGCACCTCCGCCTGCGCTTTCGGTTAAGATTGGTTTGGTACCATCCAACTTGGGCGCACTCGGTCCGGACCCGGCACTAGGAGTGCGATGTGGCGCAGACCACTCGGGCGGTTTCGCGTTCTGTTTGTTTTGAAAATTTTATTTTCAGAACGTCTTCATGCGGCGCGAGCTACGCCGATCGCAGCAGAACGGCCGGCCGGTAATCTACCCTGGAGACAATCGGTGCATCACTCGATTCTGATGCGGGCATCCTTGATGACCTTGGCGAAACGCATTAGTTCCGAGCGCAGGTGTGCGGCGAAGGCATCAGGGGTACTGGCGATCACTTCTGCGCCGAGGCCGGCAAGTCTTTCCCTGACATCGGGAAGCGTGGCAGCTCTTGCGACGTCCGCTTGCACCTTCCTGACGATGTCCTGCGGCGTCCCGGCGGGAGCGAGCAGGCCAAACCAGGTCGTGGCCTCGTAGCCCGGCAGAATCTCCGCAACCGCAGGCAGATCCGGAAGCGCGGCGGAACGTTGCCGTGTCGTCACCGCGAGCGCCCTTATCTTGCCCGCCCGCACCTGCGGCAGTAGTTGTGGCATGTTCTCGATGATCATTGACACCTGTCCGCCCATCAGGTCGTTCAGCGCCGGAGCGCCTCCCTTGTATGGAACATGCAGGATGTCGATACCGGCCATTGACTTGAGCAGTTCGCCTGCAATATGCACCGAGGTCCCCGTGCCGGCAGATGCGAAGCTCAGCCTTCCCGGCTGCGACTTTGCCAGCGCGATCAACTCGCGCAAATCGTGCGCGGCGACCGACGGATGGACTGCGACTATGCTGGGTACGGCCGCAACCAGCGTGATCGGTCCCATATCGCGCAGCGGATCGTAGGCCAGTTGAGGATTGATGCTCGGCACGATGGTCAGAGGACCGGTGACGCCGAGCACCATCGTGTGACCGTCCGGCGCGGATTTCACGACAGCGTCAACACCAATCGTTCCGCCTGCGCCAGCGCGGTTCTCGACGATGACGGACTGGCCCCAAGTCCGGCCGAGCTTTTCTGCGATCGTCCGTGCCACGATGTCGGCAGTGCCACCCGGCGGATAAGGCACGACGATTCGTACCGGCTTGTTCGGATAAGTCTGTTGAGCCGCCGCAAGCGGCGTGAGCGCCGCCACGGAAAACAAGATGACCGATAACCGGACGAATGCAATCATGCGAAAGTCCTTTCTTCCCTCGAAATGCCCTAGTTCGCGCTGCAGCCGATATGCGCCACCACATTGATCTCTATCAGAATCTCCGGTTTGGCGAGTCGACTGACTTCCACCAAGGTCGAAGCCGGAAAATCGCCGGTAAAGAATTCTTTGCGCGCGCGCCAGACCTCGGTGTTGTGCTGGATGCGCGTGACGAATATCTGCATGCTGGTGACGTCATTCATCACGCCGCCCGCCGCTGTGATCATGTGGCGGATCTTGGTAAATATCTTCTTCGTTTGCTCGTACTCGCCCTGCGCCGTCACCGTCTGCCCGTCCTTTTCGCGCGCGGTCATGCCTGACACGTAGACGATATCACCGACGCGAATGCAGTTGGACCATTGCCCGGGTGGTGGTTCCGGCACTTCGGGGTTGTAAATTCTTTCTTTTTTCATTTTCTGCTCCTCCTATTTGTTGACGATACGATTCCACTTGTCCACGAGTGCCGTCCGATTCTCGGCAAAATATTCCCAGTCCACGCGGCGCAGCTTGTCCGCGGTGGGCACGGTGTCAGCCACTTCCTTGGGTACCGCCGCTTTCACGTTGACCGGACGCCCGCCGCCGACGCGCGCCCATTCCTCTTGCGCCGAAACCGAAAGCATGTGGTCGATGAATGCTTCGGGCGTGCTGCCGCCCGTGGAATTTTTCACGCGGGTGACGTTCAGTGGCACGGCGAATGCACCCTCCGATGGCAAGCAGAAGCGCAGGTCAGAGAGATCCGGATCTTTCATCATTGCGAGGACGTTGCCACTGAAATAGGGCGTGGCCCAGATTTCACCGGTTTTCAGCCAGCCGACCGCCACGCTTTCCTGATCCCACAGTCCGGGGCCGCTCTTGCGTATCTGGTACATGGATTCCATGCCCGTGTCGGGATTGCGCAGACTGCCGCCCTTCAGTGCGGCCATGGCCTCGAGCGTATATACCGAGGAATTGTAGGTAATGTTCGGCGAGGACACATGCCCCTTCAGGTCATCGCGCATCAGGTCGGTCCAGGAGGTGATGGGGCGTTTGATGTGCTTGGAATTCCAAGCGATGCCCCAGGCGCCGTAGGTCGCGGGCACCGCCAGTTTGCCTGCAGGCAGTGTCACCCGCGGGTCGACGTCCTTGAGGTTGGGAATCTGCGCCGGATTGAGTTCGACCAGTAAGCCTGACCGCGCGATCAGTGGCAGCAAGACGTCGATGAAGATGGCGACATGGAAGTTCGGCTTGTCGCGGTTCGCCTGCATCTGGGTGAAGCGTGCGTTGTCAAACGATTCGACCAACTTTACCGAACTCCTGTCCTTGTAGGTGTCCCAGAAGCTCTTCTTGAAATTCGCCCCGAGCAAACCGGGGTACCAGCTGACGGTGATCTCCTGCGCCGCAGACTGAGCGTAGCTGGGGAATATTGCGGACGCCGAAGCGGCAGCGGCGGCTTGAAGCAGGACGCGGCGTTTCATATCTATGGTCATATCATCTCTCCTTGTAGAAAAGCATTAGTGTTACCCGGCGGTTCCGCCCAGATGACGCAACCAGCCGAAGCGATCGATCACCATGGCCACCGCGAGGCCGAACACGACGAGCACGGTGGATACTGCCGCGACGACCGGATCGTTGACGTCGTACAGGTACTTGTAGATGGCGACCGGCAGCACCGCCTGCTCCGTCTGGGTGACGAACAGGCTCACCGTGAACTGGTCGAGCGAGACGATGAACGCGAAGATTGCACCCGCGGCGAGGCCCGGCACCAGGGCGGGCAGTACGATGCGGCGGAAGGTGTAGAGCGGTCCGGCCCCGAGGATCGCCGACGCGTCGATCAGGTGCTGCTGCAGGTTGACTACGCTGGTGAGCACGGCGCGAAAGACAAAGGGGAACACGATCAGCGCATGCGCGGCGAGTAGACCGGGGAAGGTGTCGATGAGACCGACCTTGGTGAAGGAATAGAGCAGGGCGATGCCGACGATCAGCGCCGGTACGATCAGCGGCCCGAGGAACAGGAACTCGATCGCAGCGCGCAGGCGCCCAGGGTGCATTTTGCGCATGGCCAGCGCCGCCGGAACGGAAATGATTACTGCGATCAGGGTGGAGAGCAGCGCCAGCACCACGCTGCGCACCGCCGGGCCGAGGAAACGCTCGGAGGCCCAGGCCGCCTGATACCATTTCAGTGAAAAACCGGAAGGTGGAAACGTGAAGAACGATTTGTCGCTGAAGCTAAACAGAACGACCACCAGCAGCGGAATGATCAGGTAGCCATACACCGCTGCCGCGGCGACGGCCCTGAGCAAGCTCCAGGTGCGCATTTCGTTCATGCGTATTACTCGAAGCGCCTGAGCAGCCGTTTTTGCAGGGCGTACAGCATGAGCGCCACCAGCAACAGCACCATCGCGAGCGCCGTGGCTCGCGGCAGGTTGAACAGCACCAGCGCGTCGGTAAAGATGGCTACCGACAGGTACTTGACCGCGGTGCCGCCGAGGATAAGCGGCGTGACAAAAGCGCCCAGCATCAGGCTGAACACCAGCACCGAGCCCGCGATCACCCCGGGCATTGCGAGTGGCAGCGTCACGTCAAGGAAGGTGCGCACCGGCCCGGCTCCGAGAATGGCGCTCGATTCGATCAGGCGCCGGTCGATGGCGACCAGCGAACTCGCGATGGACAGGATCATAAACGGCAGAAACACCTGCGTGCCGCCGATGACCAGTCCGACGTAGTTTCCGGAAAGGGCGAGCGGCTGCTCGATCAGGCCCGCCCAGGCGAGCGTCTCGTTTACCAGGCCTTTGCGCCCCAGGATGAGGAGCCACCCATACGTGCGCACAACCGTGTTCACCAGCAGCGGCGCCGCCACCAGGAAGTAGAGCAAGCCGCGCCACTTCGCCGGCGCGTCGGCAATCAGCGATGCAACCGGAAAGCCGAGCAGAATGCACAATACGGTGACTAGTGCCGCCGCGAGAAAGGTCTGCAGGAAAATCTGCACGTAGGTTCCATCGCGGACAAGGGAAGTGTAGTTCGCCAGGGTGAAACCGGGCAGAATCTGGCCGAAGCTCTCATTGCGAAAGCTGATCAGCGCCATGTCGATGACCGGCACGATGAGCAGTAGCGCAATGAAGGCGAGCCCCGGGCCGAGCAGGGCACAGACCGCCCAGTTGCGCTTGCCTTGCGTGGCGCGGCTCAAGCGGCGCCTTCGCGGGGGAAAGCGACGCGGCAGTCGTCCAGTTGCGCCAGCGCCGCACCGCCGAGGACGAAGTCTGGCAAGGGGGCGCCCAGGCCGCGTGATTTGAGGACCGCGCCGGAAGGCAGTCGCACCGTGTAGAGCGTGGTGCCCGC
>JAPLRD010000299.1:0-3691 GCA_026399375.1 Pseudomonadota bacterium | reverse complement strand
CCACCAGCGTGCTACCGCGCCGGTCGACATCGAGCCCCATCGGGGCGCCGCCCCCGCCCTCAAGCGCGATGACGCCGCGCGCGGCGTCGTATTCGCAATCGAGTAGGGTAACGTCGCCGACGAAATCCGCGACGAATCGGTTCGCTGGATTGCAGTAAATTCGCGTCGGATCATCCAACTGCTCGATCTGGCCTGCGCGCATCACCGCCACCCGGTCCGACAGAAACAAGGCCTCGTCCTGGTCGTGGGTGACGAAGAGGAAAGTCGTGCCGGATTCACGGTGGATGCGCTTCAGCTCCGCCTGCAGTTGGCGCCGTAGTTTCAGGTCGAGCGCGCCCAGCGGTTCGTCCAGCATCAACAGCGACGGCCGGGTCGCGAGCGCGCGCGCCAGCGCGATTCGCTGCTGCTGCCCCCCTGATAGCTGCGCCGGGCGGCGCTCGCGCAGGTCGGGCAGTCGCACCAGCTCGAGCATTTCGTCCACCGTCCTGCCGATTTCCGTCTCGTCTTTGTGCTTTACCCGCAATCCGTAGGCGATATTCTCGGCCACGCTCATGTGCGGAAACAGCGAATACTGCTGGAACACCATGCCCAGATTGCGCTCGCGCGGCGACAGCGCGGTGACGTCCATGCCGTCGATTAGGATAGCGCCCGAATCCACCGCCTCAAGGCCCGCAATAATGCGCATCAGGGTGGTCTTGCCGCAGCCGCTTTCGCCGAGCAGGGTGAGGAATTCGCCGTCGCGGATGTCAAGATTGATGTCGGCGGCGGCGACGGTCGTGCCGAAGCGTTTGACGATGTTACGCGCGGAGACTTTGATTTTGTCCATTCGAGCCCGGCCGGACGGAGTTTCCGTTTTGCTCAAGCTGACTTCGTCGGCACGACCATGGTGTCGGCAGTGTGATAAGAGGGCTTTTCGTAGTAGTGTGGGCCGTCGTAGAGTTCGAGAAGAACGCTCTTCTTGTGTGCAATTGTCGGACCGTGCGGGTTGTCCTTGGGGTTCATGTAGAAGTCACCGGGACGTAGCACGATCTCGCTGTCTGTGTATTCGTACTCGCCTTCGATGCAGTACATGAACTGATTCGAAGCGTGGGTATGCTTAATCGGTATGCCCGACCCCTGCGCGAATTCGATCAGCGCGATGCTCGCCCCGGTTTCCGGGTGAATCCAAAAAAAGTACTGTCGCAGCGCCAGGTCGGGGAAGGTGATCCAGCCATTTGGATCAAGTTCGTCCATGCAGACGTGAACCTCGCCCATTGGCGTCTTAATGTGGACTTTCTTGGCGTTGTCCATGTGTTTTCTCCTGTAATGTTACCGTAAGAGATTGATGAATCCGGTCAGGTGCGCGCGCATGCTCGCAGCCGCGGTTGCGGCATCGTGTTTGCGGATCGATTCGAGGATAGCCTCATGCTGCCTCTGTACCACTTCGTATTCGTGTTTGTCTGAGATCGGCACGAACCACAGCAGTGTCGAGCGCTGGTGCAGCGCTTTGGCCACTTCGGCAAGCACCGGATTGCGACTCGCGGTCCCCAGTAGCCGGTGGAATTCCTGATCCAGGCGCAACAGTCCGTCGCGGTCGAACTTGGCGATCAGGCGTGGGCCGGTTGCGAGCAAGGTCTGCAGGGACTTGAGTTCCGCATCGGTTGCGCGCTCCGCCGCGAGTTCGGCTGCAGTAACTTCAATCGGTACGCGGGTTTCGATCAAATGGCGGATGTGTTGCGGCGACCAAGTGCGCACCAACACGCCTTTACGCGGCAGAATTTCGACCAGGCCATCATGTTGCAGCCGATGCAAGGCTTGATGGATTGGTGAGCGACCGAAGCCTGTACTGGCGGCGAGTTCCATTTCGTTGAGGAACGATCCGGGCGCAAATTCCATGCTGAGGATCTTCCACTTGAGGGTGCGGTAGGCTTCCTCGGTCAGCGAGGCGGCCGGAGGCGCTTTGCGGGGGCGTCTGGCGATTAAAGCATTACTGGTCATATTGGAAGGCTCGAAATTGCAGTGGAACACCATACTGGTATATCACATGATATGTCAAACGCATCAGGATTTGGGTGGGTATCTGTGAACATTACTCAAAGCGAGAAATGGCGCGCATCGAGTTTGGTGACAGCCACTGGAACGGGAAAAAGCCCTTTTTGTGCGCGACAATGGAGAAGGCTTCGACATGGCTTATGCCGACAAGCTGTTCGGGGCATTTCAACGCTTACACTCAGCCGAGGAGTTCCCCTGCAGTGGAATTGGACTAGCAACGGTTGTGCGCATTATTCGTCGTCATGGCGGTTCGGTCGGCGCTGAAGGCTGGGTTCAGGCGCTGGCATTCTTGGCAAGCTGACACTGGCCGAAATTGCTCGGACTGCGGGAGTTACAGGAGACAATCGGTCCCAGCCTGCAATTGGGATGAGCTGCAAGTTGTGCCGACGGATGGCCGCTACTTCGTGCGAAAATGGCGCGCCATCATGCGTTTATCCGACGACAATGAGATCTGCCAGCGTGCATTGCATGCACTGGCGCGCAACCGCGATCCCGGCTACCACTTCGGGGGGCATTTTCTCGATCTTGAATGCTGCCGCTTTGGGGCGGGCGAAGCCGTATTCGAACTCGTACCGGGGCCGCATTGCGTCGACGTTGATGGGGCGATGAATCTTGGCGCCTTGTTGCTGCTCGCGGACATGACGCTCGCCGCATCGAACCGGCTCCACGTTGAGCCAACCACGCGCACGGCGACGCTGGCTTTGCGCATCGAATTCACTGGAGCACCGGCGCTCGGGCCGTTGCGCGCCGAGTCAAGATCGGAAGGCTTCTCGCCGCACACGGTGCTCGCGCAGGCAGCTAGCGCAGGGACCGTTCGCGCAGCGGGCACGGTCGTCGCGCGCATGTCCGGCATCTGGGTGGCTCCGCCGCCAATCGAAGGGCGCGCGCTCAATCCTTTGCCATGGGAGCGCAAACACGCCGAAATCGTTCCGGCACTTTCGCCTTCGCAGCTCGATCCACACGAAAAGAAGGTCATGCGCCGCGTCAGGCTAGCGCTGCGTGCTGCGCCCCATGGCGGCTTTCTGCGCAACCTCTGGCAGCCTGAAGTGCGGCGCACGCCACGGGGCGCGGTCTCGCGCCTTTCCGTGGGCATGCACATTGGCAACCGTGTCGGTCACGTGCAGGGCGGCCTCCTGCTGAACGCTGCGCTCGCAACCGCGATCGGCGCGGTGCCGCATCATCCTTTGCTCACCGCAGCCAGTGCTTGGTTCATCAGTCCCGGCCAGGGCAAGGCGCTGCGATCGAACTCGACCGTGCTGCAGAAAGGCCGCAACGTCGCAGTAGTCAGGACGGAGGTGTTCGCCAGCGGCGGCAAGCGCGTGCTGGAAGCTGTGTCAAACCACGCAATTGCGTCACGCCCCTGAAAAAGGTCTAGCCCCATGACTTTGCGCTTTCTTTGGTTATCCTCGATCCGCCATCCGGAAAATTGGCTCAGGGAACGGCGACTCGACCATTGCGTCAGCTGGCTCGTCTGTATTAGCATGAACAAAAGGGGAAGGGAATGCCACCCCGTAAAATCCCCACGGTTCCGTCAAAGTCGTCCCCCGTTGAGGTCGATGCCCGAATTGTTGAATGTCTGAGCAGAGCGAGTAGGCGGTGTTTGTGGGTTGATGGCACGTTTTTCCGGGTTTCACGCGCTCAAGGGGTAGAGCAGGCGAAC
>JAPLRD010000250.1:7980-10159 GCA_026399375.1 Pseudomonadota bacterium | reverse complement strand
GGCGTTTGGCGTGGTCATCGTAGACGGCGACCATCCAGGAAGCAGCTACTATGCCGCAGAGTTGGAAATGCCGATTGAGGACGCCAACCAAGCGGCCAAGGCACTCGGGGTGCCGATCCGATTCGTTTAACATATATCTGCTGGAGCAGACCTCCCTAGGCTCCGGCTTTGGGGCCGGCTCTTAGGCCTTCTGCTAGTGCAGTCTTTACTGTAGAGTACCCAGATCCCGGTGCTTGGCAATACGCTTCTAAGAAAGCCTATGCTCCTAAGTACATCCGAACCCCGCTTCTCGTGCTAGCTGGCAGCCTTTCGTCACTTGGCTTTCCCGCTGTCTCGTCAGCATTGGAGAAATTCGGCCTCAAGTTCTCGTCCGGTGGCGCGCACATTAGCCGAACCATGATGCTGGAGGAGCTCAGTGCGGTGTTGGCGGCTGTCCCAAAGGGCTCCGACGCTGCCGGTTACCGTGAGGCTGTTCTTCAGAAGAACGTACTGGGCAAAGTTACCGACAGCACCAGACAGAAATCACTGCGCCATTTGCGCGAACTGTATGCGGTTGATGAAGCCACTCCCGTCTTTGGGCTCTTGCGTAAGCTCCACGCCATCGATGACGCTAGCCTGCAGCTGCTGGCCGTACAAGTGGCATGGGCGCGCGATCCGCTTCTTCGAGCCACTTCCCAGCCTATCATGGACGCATCGGAGGGTGATCGGGTCGAGACAACTACACTGGCCCAGGCGCTGGAAGCAACATTTCCAAGTCAATATTCGGAGCTCAACCGGAATAAGATCGCACGGAATGCCGCTTCTTCGTGGACTCAGTCCGGGCACCTCGTCGGTCGCGCGAAGAAGACCCGCCACAGGGTCAAACCGACAGCCGTGGCCGCCACCATGGCCTTGTTTCTCGGGGATGTTGCCGGTTACCACGGCGCGGTGGCCTTTTCCAATCCTTGGTGTCGTCTGCTCGATCTCACCCCCGACCGTGCCAGGGCCATGGGCCAGGAGGCTCATCGGGCCGGGCTGCTGAACTTGCGCGCGGTGGGCGAGGTCGTCGAATTGGGCTTCCCACTGCTCGCTGAATTTCGAGGCCAATTCGCATGAGCGCCATCGACCGTCTTCTTTCCAACTACTCCCGCCAAGTACGGCTACCCTGGTCAGCCCACACGTCGGGCAAGCAACGCGTCTGGTTCGCGGTGTACCTGCCTGCTGAAGAACGGCGGGTAAGGGCGCGCCTCACGCAGTTTGAAGCACTTACCCTGGAAGCGAACCACGGATGGACTACCGTTGATCTCACGGACCTACTCCCGAAATGGATTGCGGCCCACGAATATCGCGAGGGTATCTTCGCTGAACCAGAACATTTCAGTGCCAATAGCGAACTGGAAGACCTGGCCGTTGAACGGGTGCGTCAAGCATGTGCCTCAGAGGATGCGAACACTAACAGCGTCGTTGCCGTTACTGGACTTGCTACGTTGTTCGATTTTATGCGGGTATCGAGCTTGATCGAGCGCGTTGAAGATAGCGTGCGCGGTCGCTTGCTTGTCCTCTTCCCGGGTGAGTACGCCGGCAACGTCTATCGCTTTATGGACGCGCGCGACGGCTTCAACTATATGGCCATTCCTATCACCTCAACCGAGAGCTTTATCAGCCCATGACGAACCGAGACCTTTACTTCCGTGATCCCACTACGCTTGAGCTGCTCAACAACGGCGTCTCGAAGGTTTCCGAGATCGGTCACGACGCCGGCCAGATCAAGACCCTTCGTTTCGAGCTGCAGAACTTTGTCTGCGATGGTGAATATGCGCGCGGAATGGAGCGGATTCTCAAGGCCTACCTGGCTGGCTTGGGAAAGGCCGAGCAGAACGCCGTCTGGGTCAGCGGGTTCTTCGGCAGTGGCAAATCCCATCTCGTCAAAGTCCTGCGCTACCTCTGGGAGGACTATCACTTCGCCGATGGTGCCACCGCTCGCTCGCTGGTGACGCTACCGGATGAAATCACTGAGCTGCTCATTGAATTGAGCAGTCGCAGCAAGCCACTGGGTGGCTTGCGGGCGGCCGCCGGAACGCTTGGCGCGGGCTCGATGGACAACGTCCGCCTCGCGTTCATCCAACTAGTGCTGCGCGCCGCCGGCTTGCCGGAGAACCTTGCGCAAGCCAGATTCCTCCTTCGGCTTCGCTCGTCCGGG
>JAPLRD010000250.1:6437-7959 GCA_026399375.1 Pseudomonadota bacterium | reverse complement strand
GGATAACAATTCCCCCACGATTGACGATGCGCTCGACGTGGTGAAGCAGATTTTCGGACAAGGCGGGCAGCTCCCCTGCACGCTGCTGGTCGTTGACGAGATACAGCAGTTCATCGGCGATAAGATTCAAAGAGCAAACGATGTTCAGGAAATCGCTGAGCACGTCTGTACCGATCTTGGAAGCCGCCTGCTTTTGGTGGGCACCGGTCAGTCCGCGTTGCACAGCGCTACACCCGCCCTGCAGCGGCTTCAGGCGCGTTTCGCGGTCAAGGCACAGCTCTCCGATACCGACGTCGAAAGCGTCATCCGTAAGACCGTCCTGCGCAAGAAGCCGGAGCAGGAGTCTGTCATCGCCAAGTGCATGGCAGCCAACCAGGGCGAGTTGGCCCGCCACCTACAAAATACCCGCCTCGCTGCCACCGTCGATGACGAGAAGTTCTTAGTCTCCGATTACCCGCTGCTGCCGACCCGGCGACGGTTCTGGGAAAAGGTGCTGCGGAACACCGACCATTCCGGCACCAAGGCCCAGTTGCGTTCCCAGCTGCAAATCGTCTTCGAGGCTACGCGACAAACCGCAGCAGCAGCCGTGGGGACGGTGGTGCCGGCGGACTTTATCTACGACCAGATTTCCACCGACCTTCTCAATTCAGGTGAATTGGAGCGCGAGTACGACGAGATCATTCGCAAGCAGCGCGACGGAACACCCGATGGCGATCTGCGTTCCAGCCTGTGCGCCCTGATTTTCCTTATGGGCAAACTACCGCGTACGCCAGGTGCCGACGACGGTGTACGTGCCAATGCCGAAACGCTGGTGGACCTGCTCGTTAGTGACTTGAAAACAGGCCGACCGAAGCTCGAACAGCAAGTCCCAAAACTACTCAAGCAGCTTGTCGATGCTGGCGAGCTCATGGCGGTGGAAACCGAATACCGGCTGCAGACTCGCGAGGGTGCCGTCTGGACGCACGACTTCAACCGCCGGCGCACATCAGCCCTCAATGACGACCAGCGTATCAATTCCAAACGCGCGGAACTGCTCCGCGACGGCTCCAGACAGGCACTCAAGCCCGTATCGTTGCAGCAGGGGACCTCGGGAACGTCGCGTAAGCTAATTTTCGAACTTTCCTCCAATCGTCCGACGTACGGCAGCGATGAAGTCCCACTGTGGCTCCGTGAAGGTTGGAGCGACGATGAAAAGTCGGTGCTGAACGACGCTCGAACAGCCGGTGTCGATAGCCCAATGCTCTTTGGTTACCTGCCGCGCCTGCACCACGAGGAGTTGAAGCAGGCGATCGCCTCTCACCTTGCTGCCCAGGAAACCCTGGACGCCCACGGCATGACCGGTGGGCCCGAGACCATCGAGCCCCGAAAGGCCGTCGAGACCCACCTTGCGGTCGCCGAGCACCGCATTCAGGAATTGCTCGGTCAAGTTATCGGCGGCGCCAAGGTCTTTCTTGGCGGCGGACAGGAAGCCAACGGCATCGAGCTCGCTGATAAGGTCCAGGATTCGGCTGATAGCGCGCTG
>JAPLRD010000250.1:0-6354 GCA_026399375.1 Pseudomonadota bacterium | reverse complement strand
GCTGACCACGCTAACTGGGGCCAGGTCGTCACCCGTGCCCGCGGTGGCGATGTGGGGGCGCTCTCGCAGGTGGGCCACCCCGGCAATCCTACCCAGCACCCCGTCTGCCGACGCGTGCTCGATCTCATTGGCGCAGGCAAGAAAGGCAAAGACATTCGCGAGCATTTCAAGGCTGCTCCCTTCGGTTGGCCGCAGGATGCCATCGACGGTGCCCTTTACGTCATGCTGGTTGCGGGCAACCTGCGCGCCACCAACAATGGCCAGCCGGTTCAGGCATCGCTGCCGCAAAATCAAGTGGGCGTCGCCAGCTTCTACGTGGACGTGCCACCGCTCGATGTGAAGCAGCGGCTCGACCTCAAGGCGTTGTTCCAGAAAACCGGCATCACCACGCAGAACGGCAAGGAATCCGAAGCCGCCGCTGAGTTTCTGCGAAGGCTGCTAGCATTTGCAGAATCCGCTGGCGGCACAGCACCGCGGCCGGAGACGCCCGATACCGAGGAGGTGCGCGCCCTGCAAATGCTCAGCGGTAACGCCCAACTCCTCAAGATTCACGGGCAGAAGGACGACCTCACTGCCAAACTCGCCTCATGGAAGAAGAACGCTGACGCCATTACCAAGCGCTGGTCAGCTTGGGAACGCTTTCTGGGCTTTCACAGCTTCGCCGCCGGCCTGCCGGAAGCGGAGGCTTGTGTCAAATCCATTGCCGCTATCACCGACGGCCGCACCCTGCTGGCGGAACCTGATTCAGTCCCCGTGCTGACCAAACAGCTCACCACGTCCCTGCGGGTCGAGTTGGGCAAACTGCAGGACGACCTCGCCGCAGCGTTCAAGGCAGGCGATGCCAAACTCGCCTCTTCGCAAGTCTGGAGCGGGAGGACGGACGAACAGCGCGCGGCGATTGCCTCGGCCTGCCAGCTGACGCCACCGCCCAAAGCTGCGATTGGAACCGACGATGAAATCCTGGAATCCCTGCGCGCCAGCAGTCTGACCGATAGGCACAACCTGCTCGACGCCGTGCCACAGCGGTTTGCACGCGCGCTCGAAGATGCAGGCAAGCTGGCCACACCCGAGGCCGTCCGCGTCGCGCTGCCCGGCGCCATCATCAAGACCGCAGCCGAACTCGACCAGTGGCTTGCAGGCGTGCGCAAGCAAGCCCGTCGCTGGGCTTGAAGGATGCCTGGGCGGTCGCCGCCCGCTTTGCCGCCGTCGAGCAAGCGCGCAAGGTCGCTGAGGGCGGTGCTCGACATGCGCTCGAAGCGTTGGCTGTGCATGAGCCCGACCCCTACCGGCACATGGATGAGGCGCAGCGCGACCTGCGGCGCAAACTCCGCGCCCAGGCCAAGCAGCTTGGCGATGGCGAGAGCCAAGCAAAGCGCGGCGCCTACGAAATCAAGCATCTCGCCGAGAAGCTCGCTTACGACCAGTGGCACCGGCTGCTCTTCGCCCGCTATCTACTGGAGAACAACCTCCTCATCTCGCCCGAGCATGAGGTATCGGTCACGCTTACCGACTGCGAGGAACTCGCGCCCTCGGTTGGTCTGAAAGACGCCTGGGCCGTGGCCGCCCGCTTCGCGGCCAAAGAACTGCCAGAAATCTTCCGCGCCGACGACCCGGCGGGTGCGGTGGAACTGTCCGTCAATGACCGCCAGCCACTCGTCGCGTTGGTCACCGACTTGCCAGTCGAGGTCTTCACCGCCAGCGACAGTCTCGGCTGGTGTTATCAGTTCTGGCAGGCTGAGAAGAAGGACGAGGTCAACGCTGCCGGTAACAAGATTGGCGCGGACGAATTGCCGGCAGTCACGCAGTTGTTCACCGAGGATTACATGGTGGACTTCCTGTTGGACAACACGCTTGGCGCGTGGCACGCCTGCAAGGTCATCGCCGCGAATCCAAAGTTGGCCGAAGCCCCCCAGAGCGAAGACGAACTCCGCCACGCCGCCGCGCTACAGGGATGCCCGTGGAAATATCTCCGCTTCATCAAAAGCACGGACGGCAGGTGGACTCCCGCCGCCGGCGCGTTCGAGGGCTGGCCGAAGTCGGCGAGAGAACTGAAATGCCTCGACCCGTGCATGGGCAGCGGGCATTTTGTGGTGGCGATGTTCGAGCGGCTGGTGGCCTTGCGCCTGGTGGAGGAAAAGCTGGACGAAGCGACGGCGGTCGCAGCGGTCATCCGCGACAACCTGTTCGGATTGGAGATTGACCCACGCTGCACGCAGATTGGTGCGTTCAACCTGGCGCTGGCCGCATGGCGGCGCGTCGGCCATCGCCCGCTGCCGGCGATGAACCTGGCCTGTTCCGGCCTCGCGCCGAACACTCGCGAAGCCGACTGGCTGGCGTTTGCCGGTGAGAACGAGAAGCTCCGGAACGGCATGGAGCGGCTTTACCGGCTGTTCCAAAAGGCGGCGGTGCTGGGCAGCCTTATCAACCCGCGCGCCGGCGAGGGCGATCTACTGGAGGCCGGGTTTCATGAACTCCAACCGCTACTGGAAAAGGCGCTTGTGCAGGAGACCAAAGACGACACCGCGCATGAAATGGCTGTGACTGCGCGCGGCCTGGCCAAGGCGGCGGAAATTCTCGCCGGCCAGTTCACGCTCGTAGCGACCAACGTACCTTACCTCGGACGTGGCAAACAGGACGAAGAGCTTTTTGATTACTGCGAACGTGTCCATCCCGATGCGAAAGCCGACCTCGCAACCTGTTTTGTTGAACGCTGCTTGCACTTCTGCGCTTCCGGTGGAAGCACCACGCTGCTGACTCCTCAGAACTGGTTGTTTCTTGGGACTTACAAGAAACTTAGATTGGAATTGCTCAAGGAAACGAGATGGAACTTTCTAACCCGGCTAGGATCGCAGGCATTTGAGACCATCGGGGGCGAAGTGGTGAACGTGGTTCTCTTGAGTCTCACACCGGAAACGCCAAATTCGGATGCCACATTTGCGGGCTTAGATGTCTCGGACCAAAATACCCCAACAACGAAGTCCCTGTCCTTATCTACCTATCCAACTAACCGAGTCAGACAGTCCGATCAAATTGCCAACCCCGATGCGCGGATAATTATTGAGGCGCTTGACCAACATCCATTGCTCCAATCCTCTGCGCATTCTTTTGCGGGCATCGCCTGCGGTGATTCACCACGCTTCCTCGCAAGTTTCTGGGAAGTGACCGACTTCGGGAAGTCATGGGTTCTCCAGCAAACAGCGGCTCTTGGGAACGCTCTCTATGACGGCTTCGACAAGGCTTTCCTTTGGGAAAGCGGGTCTGGCCAGTTCTTTTCATTCGTTGAGTCATTGGACGGTCGACTTGGTGGAAGCTGGCGTCGTGGAGAAGAGGCGTGGGGCAAGAAAGCGGTCGCGGTGAGTCGGATGTCTGGTTTGAATGCATCGGTTTATATTGGCAGCCTCTTTGATCAATCGGTGTCGGTCATTCTTCCAGATTCGCCCAAGCACTTGGCGGCAATTCTGTGCTACTGCCGTTCTGACGACTTTTTTACGAACGTCAGAAAGATAGATGACAAACTCAACGTGACGACGGCGACTCTGGCGAAAGTCCCGTTCGACCTTGCGCACTGGCAGAAGGTGGCGGCTGAGAAATATCCGCACGGATTGCCAAAGCCATTTTCCAGCGACCCGACGCAATGGCTGTTCAACGGCAGCCCTGCCGGTGCAGACCAACCGTTGCACGTGGCCGTGGCGCGCTTGCTCGGCTTCCAGTGGCCGCGCCAGACCGGTTCAAGTTTTCCCGATTGCCCAGCGCTCGGCCAAGATGGTCTGGAAAAGTTGGCGGATGACGATGGCATCGTGCCCATCAGTCCAACAAGAGGCGAAGGCTCGGCCGCCGAACGCTTGCGTGAATTCCTTGCCCGCACCTACGGAAAAGATTGGAACGCCACCCGGCAGGAAGAATTGCTCGCCCAGGTTGATTACGGTGGCGCTTCGCTGGAGGACTGGTTGCGCAACGGATTCTTCGAGCAGCATTGCGCGCTCTTCCATCATCGCCCCTTCATCTGGCACATCTGGGACGGGCTCAAGAACGGTTTCAGCGCGCTGGTGAATTATCACAAGCTCACCCACGCCAATATGGAGAAGCTCACCTACTCGACTCTCGGCAATTGGATTCAACGCCAACAGGCTGCCGTGGACGCCGGTGAAGCCGGCAGCGACGCCAAACTGCAGGCCGCCAAGCAATTACAGGCCAAGCTCAAACTCATCCTCGACGGCGAGCCGCCATACGACATCTTCGTTCGCTGGAAATCTCTGGCGCAACAACCGATCGGCTGGCATCCCGACCTCAACGATGGCGTGCGGATGAACATCCGTCCCTTTGCGACTGCGGACATCCTGCGCAAGCGGGTCAAGATCAAGTGGGACAAGGACCGCGGCAAGGAACCCGTGCGGGAGAAGAAAGAGTTCCCGTGGTTCTGGGGCTGGGACGACGGCAAGCAAGACTTCGCCGGAGTGGGTAAAGAACCGGATGGCAATCGCTGGAACGACTGCCACTACACCAACGACTTCAAGAATACGGCGAGAGAGGCAAGCAAGAAGCGATGACTACGCTCGCACAGCGCCTTGTAGCGGTCCTGCGGACCGCGGCGCAGGCCTACGCAGCCGGCGATCAGGTCGCTCCCTGCGCTGTGCTCTGGACTGATCCTGAGCGTTTGTGGGATGGCGTCGTGCCAGACTTACAGACGATACTGCCTGAGCTGTTTGTGCTGGGCACTTATGCGTCTGAAAAGCGTACGGGGCCAGCGCTGTGGCTGCGGTGCATCGAGGCGCGTGTGGTGGATGGCGCGCCACCGGCGGGGACTACGCCGATCTTTTACCTTCCCGGCATCAGCCGCGAGAAGGTGCGGGCCGCAGAAGATTGCCCGCCGGAACTCGCTGCCCTGGTCGAACTGCAATATCGCGGCGTGACGTGGATGAACATGAACCGCAAGGAGTGGTCGCCCTACGCCTTTCTCGTTTCCAAACACGGTGGCCTCGACCTTGATGTGGCGAAAGACCAGGCGACGCTCGACGCATTGGCTGGCGCGCTGCCCACGCTGATGTCGGAGCCGATCACACAGTTACTAGGCCGCCGGCTGGATTCAGAGTTTTTTAACGGGATGGTGGCACCGGATGCTACAGGCCTGCTACTGCGCTGGCTTAGCGACCCGGAGGCGTTCAAGCAGCGCCGGTCGGATGCCGAATGGAAGGCCTTCTGCCAGCAGTGCAAGGCGGAGGCTGGCTTTGATCCGGTCAAGGACGGTCCACTGAAGGCGGCGGGATTACTTGCTGCGCGTGTGAATCATTGGGCCAAGGTCTGGCAGAGATTTGCCGAAGTGCCAGCGAACTATCCCGGCATCGTGGAATGGTTGAAGCGGGCGGCGCCGAAAAACCGTGACATCGATGATTCCGCCGAAGTCTGGCCGGACATCAACGAAAGTGAGGAGCGGTCATTACAGCGCGCGCTCGAGGCGCTGGTGGACCGTCCCCAGGACGAGGTAATCCGCCGGGTCGCGGAATTGGAAACGCAACACGCAGTGCGGCGCACTTACCCCTGGCAAAAACTGGGGCTCAGTCCGCTGGCGACGGCCTTGGCACCGTTGGCGCAGCTGGCTGCGCTGTGCCAGACGGCACCAGGCGCGCCGAACCCGGAGGTCTATGCAACCGTTTATGCGAGCGACGGCTGGCGCGTAGATGCCGCCGCACTGGCCACCATGGCCGCCTGTGGCTCACCGGAGCATCATGGCGCGGTGCTGGGGACGCTGCGCGCCGTCTATCTGCCGTGGCTCGAAAACACCGCCCGCCATCTGCAACAGCTGATTCACACTAATGGGCAATCGGTTGCCAAGCGCGCCAAACCAATCGAAGCCGCAGCTGGGCGGCTTGTCGTGTTCGCCGACGGTTTGCGGATGGACGTGGCCCAGCAAGTGGCAGCCAAACTGACGGAGGTTGGTTTTGAAACCACGCAGGACTGGGAATGGTCAGCGATTCCGTCGGTCACGGCTACCGCCAAGCCTGCAGTTTCGCCTATCGCCGACGCTGTTTGTGGCGGCGATGCAAGTGATGAGTTCGCCACGCGGCTGGTTTCCACGGGGCAACTCCTGACGCAAGATCGTTTTATAACCACCATGAAAGGGCGCGGGTGGCAATTCCTTGGTTCAGATGAATTCGGAGACCCGTCCGGCTCAGCCTGGACGGAAGTCGGCGCACTCGACAAGCGTGGTCACACCGAAGGCTGGAAGCTGGCCCGCAGCGTTGAAACGGAAGTTGGCGATCTAGTCAGCCGGATCGGCGCGCTGCTCAAGGTCGGCTGGAAGGAAGCGGGGGTCGTGACAGATCACGGCTGGCTGCTGGTGCCGACCGGTCTGCCGAA
>JAPLRD010000374.1 GCA_026399375.1 Pseudomonadota bacterium | reverse complement strand
GGATCAGAATCACAATCGGCGACCTTGAAGCGCGTAACGCACCTTAAGTACCGCCCCAGCGCTTTCACCGAACAGGGCGTGGCGATGCTCTCTACCGTTCTCCGTAGCAAGCAGGCCGTGCAGCAAACCTGAGCCTTGCTCAAGCTATGCAGCAAGTGGCCCTACTCCAGTATTCATGCGGCTCTTGGGCATCTTTTGCCTGAAGAACCGCGTCGTTGCTTGATCTGTGGGTAACCGACCCTAGCGCGGCGCGCTCTCGAATTCGGCGCCCACGCGCCGCTTCATCGCGCGCGCATAGACGGCCGGCGCGAGGCGGTTGATCCACCAGGCGAGGCGCGAGGTGCGGTCGGGCAGCAGCAGGCGGCGATCATCCGCCACTGCGGCGAAGACGCGCTCGGCGATGTCCTCCGGCGCCGATTCGTTCTTGCCTACATCGCAACATGCGTCGTGCTGCTGGTGCAGCTGAATCGGGGGCTGCGCAAAGCCTCCGAAGCCGCTGCGCAGCCAAGCGCCGGGCCATCCAGGGCAGGCTCGCCGATGTTGACCCTCGCGGCGACCGCTCCCATGCTTGGGGTTGAAGTTTCGGAGGGAATGAGCAAGGCCGAGCGCGTGGGGTGGGAATGGCTGGCTACGAAACAAACAGTTACCTCCTTTGAGTACGCCGCCGCCATGCGCCTGCCCAACCGTACGGCCCTTAATCACCTCAAGCACTTGACCGAACTTCGGCTGGTTCGGAAGCTTGGATCAGGCATTGCCACTCGGTATGAAGTGATCGGACCATGAGCCGCAGAAGCGGGCACCGTAATTCCCCGCCATTTATCCCGCCATTTTGGCGGGATAGGGCTTGGCAAGGCGAGTCAGGAAGCGAGTCCCGCCAAATATCCCGCCAAAATGGCGGGATTCCGGGCGCGCACACCTCACACTGCGCGGCCGTCGCGTCATGCTCGATGCGCACCTCGCCGTCCTCTACGGAGTCGAGACCCGCACTCTGAAACAGGCGGTCAGGCGCAACCTCGATCGCTTCCCTGAGGACTTCATGTTCCAGCTCACTTGGGAGGAAGGCGCGGCTTTAGGATCACAATCTGTAATCTTAAACGCGTTGGTTGACTCCGGATCAGGCACCCGCCCTGCTCGAACTGCGCTGCAAATAGCGTGACCCCAGTATACATGCGGCTCTCGGACACTTTTTGCCTGAAGAACCTTGTCATTGCTTGATCTACAAGTAAGGGATCCTAACGCGGCCTACATTGAAATTCAGTTCCTACACGCCGCTTCATCGCGCGCGCATAGACGGCCGGCGCGAGCCGGCTGATCCACCAGGCGAGGCGCGAAGTGCGGTCGGGCAGCAGCAGGGGGCGATCATCCGCCACCGCCGCGAAGATGCGCTCGGCTATGTCCTCCGGCGCCGATTCGCCGCCGCTGGTGATGCGCGGGCCGCTGGCCGCGCCGCCGTCACCGCCATGCCGGTGCGGATGAAGGAGGGGCAGACGAGCGTTACGCCGACGCCGGCGGCCTCGACTTCGCTCCTCAGGCTGTCGAAGAATCCGTGCAGCGCGTGCTTGCTCGCGGCATAGCCGGTGCGGCCGATCAGCGGCGCATAGCCGGCGACGCTGGAAATCGCTGCGATTGCGCCGCGCCGCGCGACGATGTGCGGCAGGGCGGCGTGGGTGAGATACAGACTGCCGAAGAAATTCACTTCCATCACGCGGCGTATCACCGCGGGGTCGGTGTCCCGCAGCAGGCTGCGGTGCGAAATCCCGGCGTTATTGATCAGGCCGTCCAGCGCGCCGAAGTGCGCCAGGGTCGCCGCTACCGCCGCTTTGCAATCATCGGCGGAGGTGATATCGCCGGGCAGAGCCAGCGCTTCGCTGCCCGCGGCCTGCAGGTCCGCCACCAGCGCCTGCAGACGCGTCGCATCGAGATCCATGGCCGCGATGTGCGCGCCGGCGGCGGCGTAGCGCCGGCACAGGGCGGTGCCCAGCCCGCCGGCCGCGCCGCTGATCAAAACGACTTTGCCGGCGAAATCGCGCCGGCTCATGCTGTATTCCCCAGGGCCGGCCGCTTCTGCCGCGATGCGCGCCATAATTCGAACACTTCGGCCGAACTGAGTTTGGGTACGTAGCCGAACACCTTCTTCAGCCGCGCGTTGTCCAGCACCGGCCGGTAGCGCAGGAAGTCGAGTTGCTCCGGTCCGTACTGCGTGAGGCCCAATTTCTTCAGCAGCCACAGCGCCGCCTTCAGCACGCCCGGAGGCAGCACCAGGCAGCGCTTGCCCAGGCGCGCAGCGATGTCGCGTATGACTAGCTTGCCGTCGCCTGCGACGTTGAAAATGCCGGTCGTCTCCGAATCGATGCCGTGCAGGATGGCGCCGACCACGTCGCGATCGTGGATGAACACGAAGGGGCTGTCCGATCCCTGAATCGCGATCAGGCGCGGCTTTTCAAACAGGTCGGTGATCTGGTTCTTTACCGTTGCGCCCAATATGGTGCCGATGCGGAACACGATCTGTTCCAGTTGCGGCTCGCGCTCGCGGTACTCTGCCAGCATTTCCTCGACCAGGCGCTTGTGCCAGGAATAGGCGAAGCTCTCATTGCCGCGTATCGGCGCCTCCTCGGTGAGCCATTCCGGGTTGTCCGGGTAATAGCCGTAGGCAGCGCCGCTGGAGGATACGATCACGCGGCGCACGCCGTGGCGCACGCAGGCTTCGAGCAGATTGCGCGTGCCCGCTACGTCCACGCTGTACTCGAACTCGCGGCTGCTGTTCTTTCCCGGCGTGACGATGGAGGCGAGATGCACCACCACTTCCGGCGCGTGACGCGCGACGATGGCGTCGACTTCGGCCGCGCGGATATCGGCCACTTCATAGGCGACGCCGGGCAGGCGCACTGCCGGCTCGCGCAGGTCGAGCGCGATCGTGCAGAACTCCTTGCGCGCAGCCAGCTCCGCCACCACCTGGCTGCCCAGATAGCCCGAACTGCCGGTGACCAGGACGCGGCGCGCGCTCATGCAGCCTGTTGCGCGAGGAGCGGCGGGCGCTTGCTCCAGAAGATAGCCATCGTCAGGCCGGCGACGATATGCCAGATGCCCCACCACGCGGCCACCACGGCCATGCCGCCCAGGCCGTCGAAGAAATTAAATATGAGGATCAGGCCCAGACCCGAATTCTGGATGCCGCATTCGATCGCAACCGCGCGCCGGTCGCGCTCGGGCAGGCGGGCGGCGAAAGCCATGGCGTAGCCGGTCGCGAGCGCCGAGGCGTTGTGCACGAACACGACGGCGACCACCATGCCGACGTAGACCAGAAAATAGTTCCAGTTGGCCGCGAGCGCCGCGAGCACGAACAGCAGGAAGAACACGAGGGAAAAGATTTTCATCGGCTGTTGCGCACGCGCGGTGAAACGCGGCCAGCGCCGCGACACGGCGAGCCCCGCGGCGAGCGGCAGGCCGAGCAGCATGAACACATGCAGGAACATCTCCAGCGGATTCACCGCGACCTGGCGCAAGAGCGGCTGCGCCGGTTCGTACAGCCCGCCCCAGAACGCGATGTTGAGCGGGGTCATCACGATCGCCGTCAGCGTCGAGAGCGTGCTGATAGACACCGACAGCGCGGTATTGCCGCGGGCGAAATGCGTGAGAAAGTTGGAAATGTTTCCGGCCGGGCAGGAGGACACCAGGATCATGCCGAGCGCGATGCTGGGGCGCGGCTGCAGCAGCAGCACCAGCACATAGGTGCAGGCGGGAAACACCAGGTGATGCGCGACGAGGCCGATCACCAGCGCGCGCGGGGTGCGCAGGGCTTCCTTGAAATCGGCCGCCTTGAGTTCGAGCGAGACGCCGAACATGACGAAACCCAGCACCACGTTCAAGAGCAGCAGCGTCTGCGGGTTGAAGTTGAGGCGGACGAGATCGATGTCGGTCATGGTGGCACCGGTATCGTCTGGGCTCAGCCCTTGGGTTCCTCGTGCATCTTCTTGAAGTGGATCAGCCCCGGCGCCCACATGTGCTTCACCGGGTCGACGTCGACGTGAATCACCGCGCACTTGCCCGTGGCCAGCGCCCGCTCGAGCGCGGGTTTCAACTGCGCCGGGTCGGACACGCGCTCGCCGTAGGCGCCCATGCTCTGTCCGAGCTT
>JAPLRD010000265.1 GCA_026399375.1 Pseudomonadota bacterium | reverse complement strand
GGGTCAGCGTGAGAACCCGGGGAACGCGAGTTTGCATGGCAGGCGCAATTATACGCGCCGCGCTCCGCTATAATCCGCCCTTGCCCGCATGAGCCGACGCCGATGAATCCCCCCCCGCACAACCAGGAACTGAATTGGACGCTGGTATTCGCCTGCTGGCTGCTCGCCAGCGTATCGGTGCTGGGCAGCCTCTTTTTCAGCGAAGTCATGGGGCACTCGCCCTGCGTCCTCTGCTGGTACCAGCGCATTTGCATGTATCCGCTGGTGCTCGTGCTGCCGGCGGGATTGTTCCCGTTCGACCGCAGCGTCGTGCGCTACGCGCTGCCGCTGTCGCTGCTCGGACTGCTGTTCGCGATTTTCCACCTGCTGCTGGTGGCCGGTGTCATCCCCGAGAGCATCAAGCCCTGCGTGCAAGGCATACCCTGTACCGAGGTGCAGATCAAATGGTTCGGCTTCGTGACCATCCCCCTGCTTTCGGCAATTTCGTTTTTCGTGATCAGCGCGCTGCTGATCGCGACATATCGTAGGAGTTCAAGGTGAAAAAGAAGGCGGCCAAAGCACGGCAACAAGAGACGAAAGCGAAACCGGCGGCGCCAGCGCAGGCGGCGCCGAAAGTCAAAGCGACGCCGAAAGCGAAGCAGAAGAACCTGTTCGTCTTCTCCGCGGTCTTCCTGCTGATCGCATTTGTCGTCGGCTCGCTGATCTACAAGAGCGAAAGAACGGACGCGGCGGCCGAAGCCTACCGGCGCGACAAATCGACCTACGTCCGCACTCACTCTCCCGCCTTCGGCAATGCCGCCGCCAAGGTCGAAATCACCGAATTTTTCGACCCCGCCTGCGAGACCTGCAGGGAGTTTTATCCGATGGTGAAGAAACTGATGGCCGCCAACCCGGACAGGATCCGCCTCTACATGCGCTTTGCCCCGTTTCACAAAGGGTCCGACCAGGTGGTGAAAATCATCGTGGCGGCAGACAAACAGGGGAAATTCTGGGAGACGCTGGAGGCGGTGTTCGCGGCCCAGCCCAACTGGGTGCGCAACCACCAGGCGCAGCCGGAACTGGTGTGGAGTTACATCAGCGGCCTGGGCCTGAACATCGAAAAACTCAGGCAGGACATGAACTCCCCCGAGACCGAAGCCATCATTCAGCAGGACCTCGCCGACGCGAAAAAACTCAACGTCACCATGACGCCGGAATACTTCGTCAACGGCAAGCCCCTGCCCAGCTTCGGCTTCGAGCAACTGAAAGACCTGGTGGTGGACGCGCTCGACACGGCCTACCGGTAGCCCGCGCGCTCAACTTCCCGGCGGATCGGCGTCGCGCAGCGCAAGCGCACGTTCGTACAATTCGTTCTTGCGCGCCCCGGTGATGGACGCCGCAAGCGCGGCCGCCTGCTTCAACGGCAATTCCGCCAGCAGCAGGCCCAGCACGCGTTCAGCCTCTGCCGGCAGGCCTTCCTGCTTTTCCGCCTGCGCGCCCGAGACGAGCAGCACGAACTCACCCCGCTCGCGGTTGGCGTCCGCCGCCAGCCAGGCGCCTGCTTCAGCCAGCGGACAGCGGTGTATCGTTTCGAACATCTTGGTCAATTCGCGCGCGATCACGATCTCGCGCTCCCCGCCCAGCACAGCCGCGAGATCCGCCACGCACTCGGCCACACGGTGCGGCGCCTCGTAGAACACCAGTACGCAGGCAAGTTCGCGCAAGGCGGCGAGCGTGCTGCGGCGGGCGGCGGCCTTGACCGGCAGGAAGCCGTGGAAATAGAAATGCGGCGCATCCAGGCCGGCCGCTGACAGCGCCGCGATGGCGGCGTTCGCCCCGGGTATCGGACACACCACGACGCCCGCCCGCCTCGCGCGCGCCACCAGCAGCGTTCCTGGATCGGAGATTCCAGGGGTGCCGGCGTCGCTCACCAGCGCGATCGTCTTCCCCGCCAGCATCTGCGCGACGAGTTCTGCCGCGCGCTC
>JAPLRD010000080.1:12810-19258 GCA_026399375.1 Pseudomonadota bacterium | reverse complement strand
GAAAAGCAATGCCGAGATGAGCATGCAGATCGCTACCGCCCCCTCGAATGCGCCGGGCTATCGGCTCGAAATTTACGGCCGCAAGGGTATGCTCGCCATCGGCGCCACCTCGACCAACATCGGTCCGAGCACGGTTTTCGGCGCGCAAGGAAAGGACCAACTTGCCGAACTGCCGGTTCCGCAGAGCCACAGGGCGGCGCCGGCCGAAGCCCCGGCAGGTCCGCCGCAGAACGTGGCCAACGCATACGCGCGCCTGGCCAAGGTATTCCACTCAAACGGCGGCATCGATCCGGATTTTGATACCGCGGTGCGCCTGCACCGCCTGATCGACGCCATCGAGCGTTCCGCCGCCGAAAGCAGGGCCATCGATCTTTAGCCCGTCATTGCGCCCCCTGGCGGGGCTGGCGCAGTTCGAAACCCAACTACTTTCGGTCCTGCGTGTAAGGCTCGCGCAAACTCACGGGCTGCACCGATCTTTTGCGCATGCGGATGTTAAGCATTTCAACGCAAACCGAGAATGCCATGGCGAAATAGACATATCCTTTGGGTACATGATGGCCGAAGCCGTCGGCGATAAGCACAACACCGATTAGCAACAGGAAGCTTAGCGCCAGCATCTTTATGGTTGGATGCGCAGACACAAAGCGGCCAATAGCGCTGGCAAACAACATCATCAACGTAACCGAAGCGATGACTGCGGAAATCATGATTTCCACCCGATCGACCATGCCTACGGCCGTAATGATGGAGTCCAGTGAAAACACCAGGTCGATAATGATGATCTGAAAAATGACCGCTGAAAACACTGGCGCTACCGAGGAGGAAGCGTGACCTTCCTGGCCCTCGAGCAACTGGTGGATTTCACCCGTGCTCTTCCAAATCAGAAACAGTCCGCCGATGATCAGGATCAAATCGCGGCCGGAGATTTCGTTGCCCAAAACCGCGAACAGCGGCGCGGTGAGGGCGACTATCCGCGACAGCAGCAGCAAAAGCCCGATGCGCATAAACATTGCGAGAAACAGCCCCAGTCTTCGAGCGATCTCACGGCCTGCGGCGGGCAGCTTATCGACGATTATGGAAATGAAAATAATGTTGTCGATGCCGAGCACCAATTCCAGCACGGTAAGGGTCAGAAAAGCGATCCAAGCTTGTGGATCGGACAGAAGTTCCATCATCGCGTTTCTTCCTGACGTTCAAAAGTGATGCAGCGTAACTGGGGAAACTCAATAAGATAGCGATTCGCCATTCACGGGCTCGGCCGTGTCATCTTGCTATGGTAGCGCCGTGCGTACACCGGATGTAATACCATAATTTTTCAAACAGCGGCTTTCGGGCCCAACCTAAACAACCCATGGACGAGCGGTTAATTGGGTTCTTTGCGCGCAGGGGGATGACCCTGCTCGGCCTCTGCCGCGGGAGTTCCCCGGGGCGGCTACGCGAACGGGTGAAGCCTCAACCGGCCCTTGCACAAGACATTCCGACAGCGCCGGGGTTCGGCGCTGCGGGGCGGACATGTTTTGGACAATTTTGCAGTTTGGACACGATTGATGCCGGGCCCGCTGATCTAATCCGCACCTAACCAATACCGTTGCGGAGGGAGGATCAGGATGAATACCGGAACAGAAACGCGGCCCGGGGCCGCCGATATGACTTTGCGCAGCGGATTCTTCGATTCCGTCAGGCGCGAGTCCAAATTGAAGGCGTGGAAGCTGACTCAGCGCATGCGGCCCTTCTCCAAGCGCGCCATCGACGTCTTCGTGTCGTCGCTGATGCTGTTCATGCTGTCGCCCTTTTTCCTGCTGATAGCGGTGCTGATCAAGGTCACCGACCGCGGGCCGGTGCTGTTCTGGCAGGACCGCGTGGGCAAGTTCGGCAAGACCTTTCGCTTTCCGAAGTTCCGCTCCATGGTGATGAATGCGGAGATACTGCAGCGCGCGCTCGACGCCCAGAACCAGCACGGCAGCGGCGTAACGTTCAAGATGAAGCGCGATCCGCGCATCACCTGGATCGGGCGCATCATCCGCCGCGCCAGCATCGACGAAATGCCGCAGCTCTGGTGCGTGCTCAAGGGGGAAATGTCCCTGGTCGGGCCGCGCCCGCCGCTGCCGCGGGAGGTCGCGCGATACACCGTTTCCGATCGGCGCCGGCTTGAGGCGATACCGGGCCTGACCTGCTTCTGGCAGGTGCAGGGCCGATCCGAGATTCCGTTTCCGCAACAGGTCGAGCTCGACGTCGAGTACATCGAGAACCAGAGCCTGGCGCTGGACGTGAAGCTTCTGGCGCAGACCGTGCCTGCCGTCATAGGCGGCCGGGGGGCCTACTGATGGCGCGCCCAATCGACAATCCGCTGCCGCCGTTGCCGGCAAGCGGCGTATATGCGTTCGGCAAACGCTTGCTCGACGTCGCGGCGGCGCTGCTGCTGATCGCCGCGACTGCCCCGCTGGTCGTCCTTTTTCTTCCGTGGTTCATGACCGACCTTGAGGCGCGCATCAAGACCGGCGAACTCGTCGGACGCGGCGGGCGTCCCCTGCGCCTGCAAACGCTGGCCTTCCCATCGTGGCTGGGCTATGTCCTCGGTCGAAGCCTGCGCCCGCTGGAGCACTTGCCGCGGCTTCTGGCGCTGGTCGACGGGCGCCTTACCCTGGTCGGCCCCAGGCCGGTGGCGGCAGAAGAACTGGACAAATTCGGCGGCCTCCAACACCCGCGGTTCGGCGCGATTCCGGGCCTGGTTTGCCTGTGGTGGCTGCGCCAGCGCAGCAACATCGACTACGACACCGAAGCCGACGCGGACCTGGAATATCTGGAGACGCGTTCCCTGGGCCAGGACATTGCCATCCTCGGGCGTACTTTGATCGCCGTTGCCTATGGCACGGGCGCGGGCAGCTGCAAAGCCGGCCATGTCATCTCCGGAATCCGCCTGGTCAACCTTTCGATGGACAACCTGCTGGATGCCATCGTCTCAGCGATCGACCGCAAGGTGCGCACGCGCGTCGCCTTCGTCAACCCGGACTGCGTCAATATCGCGGTGCGAGACGACAAATATCGCCGCGCCCTGGGCCGGTTCGACTGGATATGCGCCGATGGCATTGGCATGAAGATTGCCGGCTCCTTGCTCGGCCAGCCGGTGCGGCAGAATCTGAACGGCACCGATTTGTTTCCCCGGCTTTGCGCGGCATTGTCGAAATCGGGGCATTCGCTCTACTTGCTCGGTGCGCGGCCCGGCGTGGCCGAAGAAGCCGCCCAATGGGCGCTGGCGCGCCACCCCGGATTGAGAATCGCCGGAACGCGTTCCGGTTACTTCAGTTCGATGGAAGTGGACGGTGTGCTGGCGGGGATAAAAGCGAGCGGCGCCGACATCCTGCTGGTTGCCATGGGCGCGCCGAGGCAGGAGATCTGGCTCGAGCGCAATCTCGAGGCCACCGGCGCCATCGTCGGCATGGGCGTGGGCGGCCTGTTCGACTTCTATTCCGGCCGCGTTCCGCGCGCCCCCATGTGGCTGCGCGAAATCGGCGGCGAATGGCTCTACCGCCTGGTCCAGGAGCCGGGCCGGATGTGGCGGCGCTACCTCGTGGGCAACTGGATCTTCATGTATCGCATTTTCGTTGAGAAATTTTCCGGTGCAAACTTGAAAAGGCCCGCCAAATGAACAAGACAGCCGATACCGACGCGATCATCCTGGCCTGCTGGCCGGCGGCCGATCCGCTGCTGCGCCAGCTTGAAGCGGACCCGGCCCTGATCGACATGGGGGGCAAGCCGGTTTTGCAGCGCGTGCTGGAAAAGCTGATCGATATCGGTTGCCGGCGCATCGCCGTCGTGCACGGAAATCAGCCGCAGCGCGCCGAGGCGCTGCTCGGCGACGGCGAGCGATGGGGATGCCGCATCGCCCACTACTATGCCGCCGAGGGCGACAGCCCCTTGAGCCTGCTCACACGCCTGGTTCCGGCAGACGATCGGAACTGCGTGCTCGCCGCCGCAGACACCGTTGCGCTGGCCAGCCTTGACCTGAACGAAGCCAGCGTGGCCTGCTGCCTGGAATCCGGGCAGCTACGCTGGAGCGGTTGGGCAGTCTTGCCGCCCAAGATGATCCGCTGGATCGCGAAGACAGTGCGCAATCGCGGCGACCTCGAAGCCGGTCTGGATCTGACGCAGAGCCGGCTGGTCATGACGACGACGATTTCAACGGCCAGCGTCGCGACGACGCTGGCCTCGCTGCCGCGCCTGTTCGATCGCTCCCCCGGGGCCGAAGGCATCAGCCGCCGCCCGCGCGCGCAGGGCATTTGGATAGGCAACGGCAGCCAGGTCCATCCCACGGCGCGCCTGCGTCCGCCGGTGTTCGTAGGGCAGAACGTGCTGATCGCCGAGGGCGCACAGGTCGGGCCCAACGCAACGATAGGCGACGGCTGCTTCATCGACGCCGGCAGCCGTATAGAAGAGAGCATGCTTCTCGCCAATACTTATGTCGGACAGAAGCTGGATGTAGTTCGGGCCGTGCTGGCCGGAAACACTCTCCTCAATTCGGGGCTGGGGGTTGCGCTGCAGATTCCGGATGCGGAACTTCTGCGTGACACAGACGGGCGCGATCAGGGTGTCCCCCGGGCCACCCTGACGCAGCGCGCCCTCGCCGTCATGCTGTGGCTTGCCCTGGCGCCGTTGGGCGCGATCTGGTGGCTTCGATCCGGCGGCAGCGCCGAGCGGGTAGCGGCCGGCATAGGCGTGCCCAGTACCATAGCCGGCGCTTACCGTTCCTCGAAGGTCCGCTTCGCCATGAGCCACGACGCGGTTCATGCGCAGTCAGAAGGGGCGTGGGCCGGGCATTTCCTCGCCACGTTCCTGCCCGGGCTCACGGACGCCATCTCGGGCAGGGTGGCTCTGGTCGGACTTCAGCCGCGCACCGCGCAGGAGATTCTTTCCCTGCCTTGCTACTGGCAGCGCCTGTACCGGATCGCGCCCGCGGGGCTCGTCGGCGAGGCGTTGCTGCAAGATGCGGAGGACACATCGGCCGAGATGAGCTACGCGGGCGACGCGCTCAGTGCCGGGCCCATGCCCTTTTCTCGGGTCTTGTCCGTGCTGCTGCGCTATGCTTCACGGGTAATGACAGAAATGCTCGCCCGCAAACCAAGGCATCTACGGACTCCGTGCAAGCCGGGGTCCGAAGCAGTTGTTTGATTTTCTTTGAACCACTCTCCTACGAGGACATCATGAAACTTGTCGTTACCGAACCCTCCGCCGCCACCGCGGTCGTCTCCTTTCCAGTGCAGAACCTCGACGCCAGCAACGTCAAGGCGTTTCGCGACGCCATACAGGTGGTCACGGGCTCCTGCAAGGTCGTCGTGCTCGACATGAGCGCCCTCAATTTTGTCGATAGCTCGGGGCTGGGAGCGCTGCTCTCCTGCCTGCGCGCCATGAACGGGAAAAGCGGGCAACTGCGGCTCTTCGGCATGACCAAGCCGGTCAAGGCCCTGTTTGAACTGGTCCGGATGCACCGCATCTTCCCGATCTACAATAGCCGGGAGGAGGCGCTGGAGGAAGCGGCCGCTACCTGAGCGGGCCGCGCCCGAGGCGATAACCAAACCGGGAAACGGATGATCACTGCAATCGTACGCTCACTGTCGCGGGCGCGGGCGCTGGCGCTGGCGGCGGTCATCGTCATCGCCGCCAGCGCCCCGGCGCGAGCGCAAAGCGTCTACCTGTTCGCGCCGGTCAACCAGTACGGCATCAACCTGACCGCCGCATACTGGAACCCGATCCTGCGCTACGTTTCGGAAAAGAGCGGAGTCAAGCTGGCGCTAAAGGTCGGCCGGACCTCGGCCGACACGATCTCCTACGTGCTCGCCAGGGAAGTCGAATTCGCCTTCGCCAATCAATTGTTCACCCCCGAGCGCGAGAAACTCGGGTGGAAGGTCTTCGGCAGCCGGGACCTGCCGCCGATAAGGGGACAGATCGTCGTGCCGGCGGATTCCCCGGTCAGCGAGCTGACACAGCTCGCGGGCCAGGAAGTCGCGTTCGCCGGGCCCGAGGCCGTCGTGGGCTACAAGCTCACCTACGCCCATCTCCTGTCCAAGGGCATCAACGTCAACGTCGTCTTCGGCGGCAACCATGACGGCGCTTTTTCGCAGCTCTTCAGTGGCAAGGTCAAAGCCGCCGGAGGGGTTTCAGCGCTGGTCGAGGGCTATGCGCAACGCGAGGGCAGGAGATTTCGCGTGCTGTGGTCATCCGAACCCATGCACGACCTGCCCTTGATGGTCGCGCCGCAGGTTCCCCCCAAAGATGTGCGGGCGGTCGCCGACGCTTTCTTCGGCATGGCCGGCGACCCGCAGGGACAGGAGGTGTTGCGCAAGGCGTCCGCAGTCGTCGGACTGCCGCTGGAAACCCGCTTCGTCCCCTCGGACGGCAGCGAATACGACAGCTACAGGCGCTTCTATCGGTCCGCGCCGGCAAGCTTGCGCTA
>JAPLRD010000080.1:8431-12760 GCA_026399375.1 Pseudomonadota bacterium | reverse complement strand
TTTTGCGCTCTACTGCGCGAGTCTGCTGACCGTCGTGCTGGCCGGGCTCGGTTTTTTTTATTACCATCAATTCACCGGGGTCATCGCCGACGCGCACGAATCGGCCTCGGTGCTGGCGGAGGTGATCTCCCCCACGATCGCCGACAGCGCAGTCATCGGCGACTACGACACCGTCCAGCGCACGCTGGAAAAGGTGCTGTTCCGCTCGGTATACGCCTCGGCCTCGTTCATCGATCTCAAAGGGGGTGTGGTTCGCGCCGAAAGCACCCGCGTGGGCGAAGTCCAGGCGCCGAGCTGGCTGCAGTATCTGGTCCTGCGCAAGTTTTACGAGGTCAATCGCATTATCTCCGTCGGCGGGCACGACTACGGCGTCGTGCGGCTGCAGTTTTCTCCCGAGTACGTCGCAGGAGAAATTTGGAAGGTAACCCGCTACGCCTTGATGATCGCCCTTGCCAGCCTGGCCCTTGGCATCGGCCTGATACGCATTCCACTGCGCCGCTGGCTCGGAAATCTCGACCGGATCCGGGCCTACGAATGGGAATATCAGGACGGGTCCAGCCTGCCCCAGGAGCTTCTGAGCGCAGACGCGCCGCTGGAAATACGCCAGACCTTCGACGTGCTCAACCGCACGGCCGCCAGCCTGCAGGTCCAGCGCGCCCGGGCCGACGTCACCCTGGGCGCGATAGCGGACGGCGTCGTCACGGTCGACAGCCTCGGAAACATCGTTTACGCCAATCCGGTCGCCGTCGGTTTTTTTCAGCGCGGCTCGGCAACGCTGTTCGGGCGGAACCTGAAGGCGTGCCTGCCGCAGGAGATCGTGAGCCTGTTCGACGAACCGGCTCACGGCGCCAAAGACACCAGGCGGTTCAGCTTCCGGACCCAGAGCGGCGCGCAGCTGATTCTCGAATGCAGCTGGACGCCGATATCCGAAACGCCGGGCACGATAGCCGGCCAGGTGCTCACCTGCCGCGACGTGACCGAAACGCAGTCGCTCGACCTCAAGCTTCGCGCCGAACTCGAATCCGGCGCAGCCGCGCTCAACTCGCTGCGGGACGTGATCAAGAGCCTGCAGGTCGACTCCGACCTGAAGGCGACTTCCAGCGACGATATCCCGGCGCTGTCGCAGTTCATCGCCGAATTGAGCCGGGAAAGGGCGCGTGTGACGGCCCTGCTTCAAGAGTCGGTCACGGAACTGGGCTACCAGAAGCTCGCGCTGGACGCGCACTCCCTGGTCAGCATCACCGACGCCGCCGGCATGATCACCTACGTCAACGCCAAATTTGCCGAGGTCTCCGGCTACAGCGCGGAGGAACTGATGGGGCAGACCCACCGCATCGTCAAGTCCCGGCTGCACTCGGCGCAGTTCTACCGCGACCTCTGGGACACGATCCGCGTCGGCAAGATCTGGAACGGGCAAATAGCGAACCGGACCAAGGCCGGCGACATCTACTGGGTGGAGGCCACCATCGTGCCGTGGCTGAGCGCGGACGGCCGCCCCTACCAGTACGCCGCCATCCGCACCGACATTACGCGGCAGAAAAAGATCGAGCAGGACCTGGAGGAGGCGAGGCAGCGCGAACTCGAGATCGGGACCAGCATCCAGCGCTCGCTGCTGAAAGACGAGATTCCCGACGGCATCGAGGGCGCGTGGATCGCCAACTTTACCGAGCCGTCGCAGGGAATCGACGGCGACTTCTATGCAATCCGCCACTTCCACCCGTTCTGCTTTGAAATCCTCGTCGGCGACGTCATGGGCAAGGGCGTCCCCGCCGCACTGATCGGCGCTGCGATCAAGACCACCTATAATCAGGTGCTGGCCGACCTGCTGGTCGCGCAGGCCGGCGACGCCGCGATGCCGACCCCGGCCGAGATCGTCAACAAATTGCACCAGGTGTTGACGCCGCGGCTGATTCAACTCGCCTCCTTCGCCACGCTCGCCCTGTACCGCTTCGACCTGGAGGCGGGCACGCTGACCTATGTGAACGCCGGCCACACGCCCCTGCTGTTCACCCGCGGCCTCGATCAGCGTGTGATGCAGCTCCTGGGGGACAACCTGCCGATCGGTGTCCTGCCCGAGGAGGTCTATGTTCAATTTACCGCGGCTGTCGAACCGGGCGACGGTTTTCTCGTGTTCTCCGACGGCATCACCGAGGCGCGCAGCGCTGCGGGGGAAGAATTCGGCATGGAGCGCCTGTCGCGCCTGTTCGAGTCGAGCCGGGGGGCGGCCCTGCCGCCCGCCATCAAGCTGCATTCCATCCGCGCGGAACTGCTGCGCTTCATCGAAGGCAACCGGTCCGTGGACGACCAGACCGCGCTCATGGTCGAGCTGCATCCGCGGCGCCGCGCACCGCGGGGGCGCGTCGAGCAGCGCGTCAACGCGTTTCTGTTCAACCTTCCCTGGCGGCTCGATTCGCTGGAGAGCCTGCGCGCGCGCATCGAAGAATCGGCCTGGTTCCTGCCCCCCGAGGATACCGCCGCCCTGATCCTCGCCAGCTTCGAGGCGGCGACCAACATCATTCGCCACGCGCCCCCGTCGGTGCCCAATGCGACGCTCGCCTGCATCGTGGCGCGCGAGGACGGCGCGCTGGCCGTGGAGTTGGTCTACCCGAGCGAGGCGTTCAGCCCGCCGCGCGAACTACGGCCGGATTTCAGCGGCCGGAGCGAAAGCGGATTCGGCCTGTTCATCATCGAGCAATCGGTGGATTTGGTGGAATACCGGGAACCCATGTCCGGCATAGGCAGCATTCGTCTGGTGAAGCGCGCAAGTCCCCCCGCGGGGAAGGCGAATGAACCGCGCTGAGCCGCCTGCCGCTCCCCGGGCGGCGACGGCCGGGGAGGCAGGCGGCGCGCTCGCCAAAGCCTACTTCGACTACGCGCTGAGCGGGATACTGGTCACAGACCGCGGCCTTCGCATACTGCGCGCCAATCCCGCCGCGTGCAGCATCACCGGCATGCCGAGCCACCGGCTGACCAAGCTGGCGCTGCCGGCCCTGCTCGACCCCGCGGACGATAACCGGTTGCGGGCCGACAGGCATTTCAGCCTGCTCGCCGAGCAGGGCATCGCGCGCGTCGAGTTGCGCCTGCCCGCGCAAGAGGGCGAAGCGCAGAGGCGGGTCGTGGAACTCGCATCCATCGACATCGGAGAAGGCCGTCTGCTGCATGTATTCGACGACGTCAGCGCGCAGCGCCAGCTGATGCTCGCGATGGAGCAGGCACGGCAGGCGGCCGACGAGGCCAGCCGCGCCAAGAGCAGCTTCCTTGCCAACATGAGCCACGAGATCCGCACGCCGCTCAACGGCGTCATCGGCATCGGAGAATTGCTCAGGCTGACCGACCTGAACGGGGAGCAGAAGGATTACGTGGCGAAGATCCTGCGCTCCTCGCAGGCGCTGCTGTCCATCCTCAACGACGTGCTCGATCTTTCCAAGGTGGAGGCGGGGCGGATGGAATTCGAAAAGCGCCCCTTCGACATCGCCGAGGTGCTGGACGAACTCGAGGCGACGAGCGCACCGTTGGCGCGCGAGAAGGGACTGCGCTTGTCCTTCAAAATGGCCGACAGCGCGCCGCGCTTCGTCGCCGGGGACAGGCTGCGCCTGATGCAGATCCTGCGCAACCTGGTCGGCAACGCGATCAAGTTCACCCCCAGCGGCGGGGTTTCCGTGTCGGTGGAAGCCGGGCGTGGCGAAGCCGCCGCGACCTGGTTTCGCGTCAGCGACTCCGGCATAGGCATGACGGCGCGGGAACTGGAGCGGGTCTTCTCGCCTTTCAGCCAGGCCGATGCCTCCACCACCCGGCGCTTCGGCGGCACCGGCCTCGGCCTGTCCATTTCACGCAGGCTGGCCGAGGGCATGGGCGGACGCATCGAGGTGCATAGCGAACCCGCCAAAGGCAGCACCTTCAGCCTTCAACTGCCGCTTGAAGCGGCGCGCGAAGGCGCGCTGCCGCCGGCCGCGGATGCGGCGGAACTCGGACGCGATGAATTCCTCGGCGCACGCGTGCTGGTGGTCGAAGACAACGCGATCAACAGCGACGTGATCGAGCGGCTCCTGCGCCATGCCGGCATCGAAGTCGCCCTCGCGCAAACCGGGCGCGAGGCCTTGCAGTTGGCGCGCAGTCGCGGGGCGCCTCCCGATATGATCATCATGGACGTGCAGATGCCCGACATGGACGGCCTCAGCGCGACGCGCGCGCTGCGCAGCGAAGGCTGCGAACTTCCCGTGGCCGCCTTCACCGCCGGCGTCTCGGCGGCCGAGCGCGAAGCCTGCGAAGCGGCGGGCATGAACGACTTTCTCGCCAAGCCGGTCGACATCGCCGAACTTGCGGCTGTCC
>JAPLRD010000080.1:0-8411 GCA_026399375.1 Pseudomonadota bacterium | reverse complement strand
GGCTGCCCGCGCGCGGCAAAGCGCACGCGGCGCCCTCGCATAGCGACGCGCCCGCGGCGGCGGATGATTTCGAATTTCCCGGGATCGCAATCGAGGACGCGCTGCCGCGCTTCCTCGGCAGGCGCGATATGCTCGCCAGGGCGCGCGACATCTTTCTCAAGCAGTTTCGGACGGCCCCGGCGCGCCTGGCCGAACTGCAGGCCGCGGGCGCCTGGCCGGAGATGGCCGGCATCGCGCACTCGCTCAAGGGCGGGGCCGCGACGGTGGGCGCGACCGGCCTTGCGACCGGGGCCGCGGCGCTCGAAGGGGCGGTGAAAGCGCGCGACCATGGCGCCGTGGCCGGCCTGATTCATTCCATCGGCGCCGCGTTCGAAGAACTGTCCGCACGCAAACCGGCGAAGCCCGACTAGTCAACGAATGATCCGCCGGAAGCGCGATCCGCGCGCAGGCTGAACGGCGGGGACGGCGCCGCTGATGCCGGCATGCCCCTTGCCGTGTATGTACGCTTCCGCCCAGCCCAGCATCAGGAAGAACGAGGGCACCACGTTTTCTCCGAGGTAGACCGTGACCAGCGAAATGAATATCGCGATGATGATGCCCATGAAGGTGAACGCGAGCGAATTCGCCTCCGGGGGTTCGGACATTCCCTTCAGGAACAGGCGCACCGACATCCACAGCATCAGCGCGAGGAGCAGCGCGGTGGTGAACACGCCGTGCATCAGGGAGAGCAGCAGGTAGTAGTTGTCGATCGACCCCATGCCCGGAATCTTCGGCCAGGTGTTTCTGCCCCATCCCAGCCAGAAGTGATCGAGCGCGACCGCGTAATACTTCTCGAACAGCACTTTGCGGTAGAGCGCGGTCTCCTGCGACATGGTCATTTCCACGCCCGGCTTCACGTCCAGGTAGGCCTGGAAGCCGATGTAGCCCGGCAGCGCGACAAGGAGGATGCCGCCCAGCACGAGCATGAAGGCGAACTTGCGGTTGGGATGGCGCCCGGCGTTGGCAAAAAGCGCGCCGACGAGGCCGCCGAGCCACGGCCCGCGCGCGAGCGTGGTGACCGAGCCGAGCAGGAGCCCGAGCGTGATCAGGCGCGCCTTGGAAAGCGGCAGGTTCGGGAACATCGCGAACTTGGGCTCCCAGTGCCCGCCCCACTCGAGCCAGCGGGCGAGGCGGTAACCCATCACCATCATCATGCCGGCGAGGATGCAGTGCGCGTAGGGCCCGGCCACCCGGGCGAAGCCGTAGCGAAAGGTGATGACCCAGCCGGTCCCCTGGCCGGTGAAGATTTTCTGCGGAAGATTCAGGAACGGATTCCAGCCGATGCGGAATTCGTACAGACCGATCAGCGCCACGGCGAACATGATGATGACCACGCGCTTGGCCAGTTCCACGTGCAGTCCCTCGCGCTCGATCGCGAGGCGGGCGACCATGTAGGGGCCGATGATCTGGAACAGCGTGCCGGCGAACAGGTTCTGCGCCTCGCTGTAGCCGGCGGCCTTGTACTCCGAGTAGGCCATGAAGCACGCGATGGAGATCACCAGAAGATCGGCCACCGACGGCCTCCAGAAGCGGCCGTAGGCGATCAGCGTGGCAAAGAAGATCGGCATCATCACCGCGACGTTGGCGCTAGGGTCGGGCAGGCCGGGCGTGACGGCGTGAAAGGTGTCAGGGAAAAGAAGCAGGACGGGCACATAGGCCCAGATCAGGGCCTTCCCCGGTGGATGGCGGAATACGGCGACCAGGCCGGCGACGACGCCGAGCCAGATGAGCAGGTGCATGACGTTTGAACGCTGTGTGTAGGTTTGTGTGTGAAGACTCCGCGCCGGCCGCAACGCCATTGCGCCGGTCCGGGCCGCGCGGACGCAACAATACCCGATAGCCGCGCCTTTGGAGCATCACCGCTTCGGAGTTTGCCCAGAATTTACGATTCGGACACAAGCCGCACCGCGCCCTCTGGTGAAATCCGTGCCGTGGGAGCGAATGCGCAAGGACTGTGCGCCCCGTGCACCCGCTACCGAAGATGGCCGCCGCCAGCGGCGCCGAAACCAGACCAGCAAGGACGGAACCAATCCATGACGCAACAGGTGATGCCCAATCCGACGGACGTGCTGCTGCGGCGTTCGCCCGCCGCGATCCATGCTGCGTTCCTGCGCCATGCCGCCCGCTCGCCCGACGCGACGGCGCTGAGTTCGCGCCATGGCGCATGCAGCTATGCCGAACTGGAGCGCATCAGCCGCCGGCTCGCCCTGGCCCTGCAGGCGCGCGGCCTGAAGGCGGGCGGGCGCGTCGCCATATTCTCCGACCGCAATCCGGCGCTGGTGTATGCGATGCTCGGCGTGTTGCGCTCTGGTGCGGCCTTCGCCATCGCCGACTCGGCCTATCCGGCGGCGCGCACCGCCATGGCTTTGGAACAGGTCCGGCCCGGCATTTTGCTTGTCTGCGGCGAGGTCGAGGTGCCGCTCGAACTGCAAAGCGCCCTGCAGGAAAAGGGGCCCCTGACGCTGCTGCGCATTCCGGCGGCTGCGCCGGAGGCCTGCGCGGCGTTCGCGCAGTTCGGCGAAGCTGCCCTCGAGGCCGAGATCGACGTCGAACAGACCGCCTATGTCAGCTTCACTTCGGGCAGCACGGGCCGGCCCAAGGGCATCGCCACCTCCCACGCCCCGCTGCCGCACTTCGTCGACTGGCACGCCTCGCACCACGGCTTCGACGCACGCGACCGGTTTTCCGCGTTGTCCGGCCTCGCGCATGATCCCTTCCTGCGCGACGTGTTCACGCCGCTGTCCGTGGGCGCGGCATTGTGCATTCCGCAGCAGGCCGCGATCTTCGATCCGGTGGAATTGATCGAGTGGCTGCACGCGCAGCGGATCACGGTGTGCCACCTGACGCCGGCACTGGGCGAAATCATCGCCACCGGCGCTGAAATCCAGGCGCAGACCCTGCCGGCCCTGAGGCACCTCTTCTGGGGCGGCGACGTGCTCAGCCCGAAAACCAGCCGGCGCCTGCGCGCGGTCGCGCCCGGGGCGACGCAGGTCAATTTCTACGGCGCGACGGAGACGCCGCAGGCGATGGCCTATTTCACCATAGACCCGGAATGGCGCGACGATGCCTTTCCGATCGGCCATGGCATCGCGGACACGCAGTTGCTGCTGGTCACCGAAAGCGGAAAGCTGGCGCAGGCGGGCGAACTGGGGGAGATCTGGATACGCAGCCCCTACCTGTCGCAGGGCTACCTGAACGACGGCGAGCAGACGCGCGCGCGCTTTGTCGCCCATCCGTTTTCCGGCCTGCACGAGGACTCGTGCTATCGCACGGGCGACCTGGGCAGATACCTTCCCGACGGCAATGTCGCCTTCGCCGGGCGCATGGACCACCAGGTGAAGATCCGCGGCTTTCGCGTGGAGCCGGGCGAGGTCGCGCGCACCATGGAGCGCTTCGGCGGCGTGACGCGCGCCGTCGTGCTCGCGCGGGACTCGGGCGCGGGCAGGGCGCTGGCGGCCTATTTCACCTGCTCCGATGAGCGCGCGGACCTGAAGCCGGCCTTGTTCGAGTTCCTGGGAAAAAATCTCCCCGCCTACATGGTGCCTGCGTTCCTGGTGCGCCTGGAACGCTTCCCGCTGCTCCCAAACGGCAAGATCGATCTGCAGTCCCTGCCGGCGCCCGCCCAGGCGGATGCGCCCGCGGCCGGGGAGCACGTCGCGCCCCGCGACGAACGGGAGGCGGAACTGGCGCAGGTGTGGCAGGACATCCTTGGCATAGACCGTGTCGGCGTCAACGACAACTTCCTCGCCCTGGGCGGGGATTCGCTCTCGGCGCTGCGCGCCCTGGTGAGAATGAAGAAACTCGGCATCCCGGCCGGGATCGCGCGCGGAATTTTCCAGGGCAGGACCATACGCGAGATCGTCGACGAGGCAAGCGGCGCGCGCCGCGAGCCCCGCGGGCTCGCGGCGGAACAGCGCACCAACCTGCTAATCAATATGCTGCGCGGCACGCTGCTGCTGCTGGTCGTCGCCGATCACTGGATCGACGGATTGCTTATCCGGCTGGCGGGCAAGGAGCATAGCGGCTTGCTGGTCGAAGCCGTGGCGCCGCTGCTCAACCTCGCCACGCCGGGCTTCGCCTTCGTCTTCGGCGCGGGGCTCGGCTATGTCTATTACGCCAAGCACCGCGCAAGCCCGGCGCAGGCGCGCAGGGACATGGCGCTGGGCGCCGCGCTCCTGCTCGCCGGCATTTGCGCCGGCGTCGCCATGAACCTCGCGGCGCTGCGCTGGGAGGCGATAGACTCGACGCTGTTCTTCGGCGCCTTCTTCAGCGCGCTGCTGTACTACGCGCTGGCGCTGCTCACCGCGCCGCTGTGGTTCCGGCTGATCGCCGCGGCGAGGCGCGAATACCTGGCCTGCGCCGCCCTGATGGCGGCGAGCTACCTCATATTCCGCGGCTGCGAATGGCTGCTGCTCGAGCGCGAGCAGACTGGATTCCTGCAACTGGCGCGGCTGATGCTCGTCGCCAAGTACAGCTATTTCAACATGTCCGTCGGCGCTCTCGGCGGCGTGATGGCGGGCATCTATATGAAGCGGCACTGCGCCGAGGACCTGTCGCGGCGCGCACTTGCCTGCGGCGCGGCCGGCGTGCTGCTCGGTGCCGGCCTGCTCTACCTGGGCAGCGGTTCGATGCGCCTGCTCTACGACCACACCAACATGGGCCTGTGGCGCTGGGCGTTCGACATCGGCCTCGTGCTCATGCTGGCGGGCGCGGTCGCCGCCGTGCTCAGGCATCACGCGCGCCTGCCCGCCGCCGCGCGCAGAGGCCTGCAGCTGTCCTCGATCCTGGGGCAGGGAACGTTTCCGCTGTTCGTACTGCACGGCCTGGTGCTGCCGGCCAAGACGCTCTTGCTGCTGGCGGGCCTGTCCGCATCGGTCGCGCTCGCGCTGCCGTTCGCCGTGTTCTTCGCGCTTTCCGGCTGGATGCTCATGCGGCTGTATCAGCTGTATTACGCGGAGGCGCGCACTTGATGCCGGGCGGCGAATTGAAGCCGGGCGCGGCGCATCTGTGGTGCGCCCGCCCGGACGATCTGCTGGCGCAGGAACGCGCGCTGCATTGCGCGGCGCTGCTCGCCGAGGACGAACGCGCGCACTGGCAGAGCTTTCGCTTCGAGCGGCGCCGGCGCGAATATCTCGCGACCCGCGCGCTGGTGCGCAGCGCGCTGTCGCGCTACCGGCCGGCGCGGCCCGCCGATTGGCGCTTTGCGCGCAACGCCTATGGCAAACCGCGCACCGCGCCGGCCTGCGGCCTCGCATTCAACCTTTCGAACTCGCCGCGCCTGGTGGTCTGCCTTGTCGCGCGCGAGGCGGCAGTGGGGGTGGATACCGAGCCTTTCGAGCGCGCGGCCGAGATCGCCGAACTCGCGCCCGAGGTGTTTTCTCCGCTGGAACTGGCCGAGTTCACGCTGCTCGATGGGCGCGCAAGGCTGGAACGCGCGCTGTCGCTGTGGACGCTGAAGGAGTCCTACATCAAGGCGCGCGGCATGGGGCTCGCGCTGCCGCTGGACCGGTTTTCCTTTCTCTTCGGAGGCGGCGCAAGTGCCCGCCTGGAGATCGATCCGAGCCTGGGCGACGATCCGCGGCGCTGGCAGTTCGGCCTGCTGGACCATGCGGGGCACCGCATCGCCTACATGATCGAAGGCCGGAAGGCGCCCGAACTGAAGCTGCATGAAATTCGCCTCCCGGGCGCAAAGGCCCCGGTGAGAACGCCGCGGCGCGCCTGCGCGGCACCGCAGTTGCAGCGCGCATGACCGACTTGCGCTACAACCCCAGGCTCGACGGCCTGCGCTGCCTCGCGGTATTCGGCGTGCTGCCGGTCCACTTCGTCCCGGCGTCCTGGTTCCTGCAATACGCGGACACGGGCAACCTCGGCGTCAAACTTTTCTTCGTGCTCAGCGGATATCTGATCACCGCGATACTGCTGGAGCAGCGCGAGCGGGTAGAGGCCGGCCGCGCGAGCCTGCAGCGGGCGCTGGCCGCGTTCTACGCGCGCAGGTTCCTGCGCCTGACGCCGGTCTACTTCGCCTACCTGGTCGCGGCGCTCGTGCTGGTGCCGGGCTTTGCGCCCTACGCCGGGTGGTACTTCGCCTACCTGCAGAATTTCCTGTTCGCGGCGCAGCCGGAGGTGTTCGCAAAATACCTCGCGCACTTCTGGACCCTCGCCATAGAAGAACAGTTCTACCTGCTCATGCCGGCGCTGCTGCTCGCGGTGCCGCGCCGGCGCGTCCTGACGCTGGTGCTGGCCCTCGTCGCGGCGGGAAGCCTGTTCCGCGCGACGGGCGTCGCGCTCGGCTACGGCGAGTTCGCGCTGAAGATGATGATGTTGCGGCGCTGGTGCGCGCGGGCTGGCTGTTCGGCTTGCCGCTGGCGGTGCTCTGCCATGCGGCGCCTGCGCTGGGGTTGGTGCACTGGCCCTCGTTCGTGCTGGAAAATTTCGCGCTCGGCCTGCTCTTTGCGGCCGTGGTCGGCGGCGCCTCGGCCGCATCCATGCCGCGCGCATACCGTTTCCTCGAGTGGGCGCCGATGGTGTTCCTCGGCCGCATCAGCTACGGCATCTATGTCTATCACTTCAACGTCCCGGGCCTGCTGCGCGATGTGCTTTTCCCGCGCCTGGGGTTCACCCTTCCAGACGCCGATCTGGCGCGCTTTGCGCTCTACGCCGGCGTGTCGATCGCCGTCGCGGCGGCCTCCTTCTACACTTGGGAGCGCTGGTTCAACCGGCTGAAGGGCCGCGCAGGCGCGGCCGAGCGCGCTACGGTGCGGGCCCGGCTGCAGGCGCCGGCCTCGGCGCGCGCTCAATTTGCACAGAGTTCACCGTCGTGACACAAGCCCCTGCGGCGCTCTGCTCAAATGGAGTCTGAGCAACGGCAGACAGAACCGGGAAGCGGCAAGCAATGCAATTTTTCCAGGGCTGACCCGGCGCAGCGCGAGGGGATATGCCTCGCGTCTTGCAGCAGGCCCTAAACCCATTCAAGGAGTGAACGAATGCAGATACTCGTCGTAGGCGGTGCCGGTTACATCGGGTCGCACATGGTCAATGCGCTGCGAAAGGCAGGCAGCGCCGTGGTCGTGCTGGATGATCTTTCGGGCGGCCACCGCGACGCCGTGGGCGATGCGGAACTCTATGTCGGCAGCCTGGCGGACCGCGCGCTGATCGACGGCTTGTTCGAGGAGCACCGCTTCGACGCGGTGATGCACTTCGCCTCGTTCATCGAAGTGGGCAGGTCGGTGCGCGACCCGGCCGCGTTCTACCGCAACAATCTCGTCAATACGCTGAACCTGCTGGACGCCATGGTAGCCCGCGACGTCAAGCGCATCGTGTTCTCCTCGACCGCGGCAATTTTCGGCGAGCCCGAGCGCACCCCCATCGACGAGACGCACCGGACCTTGCCGATCAATCCCTACGGCCGGTCCAAGTGGATGGTGGAGCAGATTTTGGCGGACTATGAAAAGGCCTACGGACTGCAGTCTGTTTGCCTGCGCTACTTCAACGCCTCGGGCGCCGATGCCGCCGCAGGCCTGGGCGAGCGGCACGATCCCGAGACGCACCTCATACCGCTGGTGCTGCAGGTTGCCGCCCGGCGGCGCGCCGCGGTCTCCATATTCGGCCGGGACTACGGCACGCCGGACGGCACCTGCATCCGCGACTACGTGCACGTGATGGACCTGTGCGATGCCCATTCTCTGGCGCTCGAGCGCCTCTTGTCGGGCAAGGGCAGCGGACGCTACAACCTCGGCAACGGCCTGGGCCATTCGGTGCAGCAGGTGATCGATACCGCCCGCGCCGTCACCGGGCGCGACATCTTCGTGCGCCATGAAGCGCGGCGCGCCGGGGACCCGGCACGCCTGGTCGCCGATTCCATGCTGGCAAAGCGGGAACTCGGCTGGCAGCCGCAGCGGGCAGACCTGGAGCGCATCATCGCCGACGCCTGGGCCTGGGAGCAGCGTCATCCCGCGGCGAAGCCCCTGCCGGTGGCCGTCTGAGCCGCCGCTCATCCAGTATTCCGAAGGAATTGAAATGATCCTGGTCACCGGCGGCGCCGGCTTCATCGGCAGCAACTTTGTCCTCGACTGGCTGGCGCAGTCGGGGGAATTCGTCATCAATCTGGACAAGCTTACCTACGCCGGAAACCTGGAGAACCTCGCATCGCTCAACAACGGCGTCGGCCACCATTTCGTCCACGGCGACATTGCCGATTTCGATCTGGTCCCGCGCCTGCTCGCCGGCAACCAGCCGCGCGCCGTGATCAATTTTGCCGCCGAATCGCACGTGGACCGCAGCATCCACGGCCCGGAGGATTTCATCCAGACCAACATCGTCGGCACGTTCCGGCTGCTGGAAGCCGTGCGCGCTTACTGGAACGGGCTCGACGG
>JAPLRD010000038.1 GCA_026399375.1 Pseudomonadota bacterium | reverse complement strand
CGTTCCAAGGGATCGCGCCCCTGCATGGTGCTGCCGGAGACTTTCCCCACCGATATCGACATTGACTGGTATCTGCGCGAGGCCATCGAAATGCTCAACGATCTGGGCGTCAAAGGCCAATGCATTGCTGGCCCCCAAGCAGCGCTCTTCGAGCAGGCCGCCGCATGAAGCTGCTCAGGTTCTATCGCATGTATCGAGCTAGGGGCTACTCCCACCTGCGCTCAATGTGCGGCGCATGGCGGAGATTGCGGCATGCGTGAATCTGACATCGAGCGCTATCTGGTTCGCCGTACCAAGGCGTGCGGCGGCGAAGTGCGCAAGCTGAAATGGATCGGCCGCCGAGGCGCGCCGGATCGGTTGGTGATGCTGCCCGGTGGTCTGTTGTATTGGGTTGAACTCAAGGCTCCAGGCCAGAAGGCCGCAGTGCATCAGGCCCGCGAGCACGTGCGCATGCTCAAGATGGGGCAACGCGTGCTGGTGCTCGATACGCTTGAGAAGATTGACAGGGTGCTGGCGTGAAATTCGCTCCACGCGACTACCAGCGCGCCATCATCCGCCACATCATCGGGAACAAGCGCTGTGCCGTGTGGGCCTCAATGGGTTCCGGAAAATCGGCATCGACCCTGACGGCGCTGGAGGAACTCCACCTCATCGAAGGCGTCTATCCCGCGCTGGTGATTGCACCGTTACGCGTGGCCACGTCGGTCTGGTCTGGCGAAGTGTCCAAGTGGGAAACCTTACGTCATCTGCGCGTTTCACCTATCGTCGGCAGTGCCCTGGAACGTAGCCATGCTCTGCAGCAGAACGCCGAGATTTACACCATCAACTACGAAAATTTGCCTTGGATGGTAGAACACGTGGGCGACGATTGGCCATTCCACACCGTGATCGCTGACGAATCGACAAAACTAAAATCGTACCGTTTGCGGCAGGGCACACTGCGCGCGAAGGCGCTGGCTAGCGTGGCACACACCAAGGTCGATCGCTTTATCGAGCTCACCGGCACGCCGGCACCGAATGGTCTGGCGGACCTTTGGGGCCAAATGCATTTCTTGGATCAAGGCAGCCGCCTCGGCCGCACCCACACCGCATTCACTGATCGCTGGTTCCGGCCGTCGTACGACGGCTATGGTATCGAGCCGCTTGCTCACGCGCAACAAGAAATCCAAAACAAGTTGCGCGACATCTGCATCACCGTCACCGCGGCCGACTATATGGACCTGCCGCCGCTGATCGAGAACACCCTCCTGGTTGATCTGCCGCCCGCAGCGCGCCAAATCTACCGCGCCATGGAAAAGGAGATGTTCGCGCAGATCGGTGCACACGACGTAGAGGCGTTCAACGCCGCGGCCAAGACCAACAAATGTTTGCAGTTGGCGAACGGCGCCGCCTATGTCGATGACGCCGGCGCCTTTGAGGAAGTCCACCAGGCCAAGCTCGACGCGCTCGAGGACATCATTGAGGAGGCCGCGGGCGCTCCAGTGCTGGTGGCCTACCAGTTCCGCTCCGATTTGGTGCGCATTCTCAAGCGGTTCAAGACGGCCTGCGCACTGGACAAGAACCCGCAGACCATCTGCGACTGGAACGCCCGGAAGATTCCGATTCTTGTGGCCCATCCGGCCAGCGCCGGGCACGGGCTCAACCTCCAGGTGGGCGGCAACATCCTGGCTTTCTTCTCCAGCGGCTGGAATCTTGAGCATGACATGCAAATTCTTGAACGCATCGGCCCCACGCGCCAGTTTCAGTCTGGGCTCAATCGCGAGGTCTATGTGCATCGGATCGTTGCCCGCAACACCGTTGATGAACTCGTTGCCGAGCGGAGGGCGGGGAAGCAATCGGTCCAACAAATTCTTCTGGACTACATGAAACGGAGCACGTCGAATGCTTGATCCTAATCCTACTTTGCCACCGGCCGAAATCCACTACCTGACCGAATCTGAACTCGCGATCCGGTGGCGGCTTTCTCCAAAGACGCTGCAGCGCTGGCGCAGTACTGGTGACCGCGGCCCCCGGTTCGCAAAGTTCTCCAAAAGGATCTTGTATCCGCTTGAGGGCCTAGGCGGGGTAGTGGATATGGAGCAACGCATCCTCTGCCGCTCGACACCAGAGCAAGCACTCACTGAAGTTACAAACCGATAAGGGCTGGGCTACGGAAATGATTAACCAAGAGAACGTCCCGGTCACGCCACCGGAACTGCTGTCACCGCGAGAGCGCGCGCTGGAGATTGCATCAATTATCGCCACGGCCGTCGCGCGCCTGGATGCCACCCGGCCGCGGGAGCGCGATATTCCACTTGGCTTATCGGTAGGGAAGAGCGTTCATACGAACCGTTCTTACCCAGGAGTTTGACAATGAAGCAAATTTCTCAGCCGAAAACGCTAGCCGCCCGTGTTGCGGAGCTGCCGCAACTGCCGATGAATGATCTATGGGCGCTTTGGGACAAGCATTTCCCCCGCCGGCCAGCCCACCACAATCGTGCCTACGTAGAAGGCCGCGTTGCCTACAAACTCCAGGAACAAGCTCTGGGCGCCATCAAACCGGACGTACGCACGCGATTGATCAGCATCGGCGAAGGTCAATCAAAAACCGGGCGCACGCGGCACATCAGCGACGTCCGCATCGTTCCCGGAACGGTGCTTATCAGAGAATACGACAACCGGGAGCATCGCGTCGCAGCTCTGCCCGATGGCAGCTTCGAGACCGAAGGTCGGCAATTCAAGAGCTTGTCCGCTGCTGCTCGGCACATCACCGGCTGCCAGGTGTCCGGCCCTGTGTTCTTCGGGTTAATCAAGACGAACCGAAAATCCAAATGAGCGCCGTGATCATCCCAAAGCGTTGCGCCGTCTATACCCGGGTTTCCACCGACGAACGACTGGGTCAAACCTTTAACAGCATCGACGCACAGCGCGAATCCGGGCAAGCCTATATCGTCAGCCAACGTGGCGAGGGGTGGACCCTCGTTCCCGATGACTACGCCGACGGCGGCTACTCCGGCGGCAACATAGAGCGCCCCGCCCTCAAGCGCTTGCTCGCCGACATCGAGGCCAAGCTCATCGATGTCGTGGTTCTCTACAAAATCGATAGGCTGACGCGCTCGCTCGCGGACTTTGCGCGCATCGTCGATGTCTTCAACCGCAACGGTGTGTCGTTTGTTTCGACCACGCAGCAACTCAACACCACGACCTCGATGGGCAGATTGATGTTGCACATCCTGCTCTCGTTCTCCGAATTCGAGCGGGAGGTGATCGGCGAGCGGATCCGAGACAAGATTTCCGCATCAAAACGCAAAGGCATCTTCATGGGTGGCTACCCGGCCCTCGGGTTTAACATCAAGGATCGGCAGTTACTCATCAACCAGGCCGAGGCCATCACCGTGCGTCGCATCTTCGAGCGCTTTACTGAGTTACGCTCGGTCACTGAGGTCTGTCGCGAAATGGCGCTCGACGGGATCACCACAAAGGCGTGGACGACTCAAGACGGCAAAGTGCGCCACGGAACACCGATGGACAAGAAATATCTTTCGAAAGCGCTACGCAACCCGTTGTACGTTGGCGAGATCCGTCACAAGGGAGCGGTGTACGCAGGCCAGCACGAAGCAATCATCACGCGCCAATTGTGGGATCGGGCGCAGGCCATCCTCGCAGAGGATGCGCATGCGCGCATGGGGAAAACTCAGACGCGCGGCAAGACCGATGCGCTGCTTCGCGGACTGCTCTATGGCATGAACGGTGAGAAGTACCATCCGACGTTTTCCACAAAGCCATCGGGAAAGCGGTACGGATATTACATTCCCAAGGCAGACCAGAAGTATGGCCACGGCGCCAGCGCGACCGGTATGATCCCGGCGCCCGAAATAGAGCGGGTGGTAGTGAACATGCTGATCGAGGCATTGCAGTCGCCAGAGTCAACGCAGGGTGTCTGGAGTCGAGTAAAGCACCAATATCCAGAGGTTGGTGAACCGATTGTGGTGCTGGCGATGCGGCGCTTGGGCGAAGTATGGAGGACATTGTTTGCCGCGGAACAAATACGAATCATCAACTTGCTAATCGAACGCGTACAGTTGCTAGCCGACGGCGTCGACATTACCTGGCACGAGGTCGGTTGGCGGGAGCTGGCGGGTGAACTCACCCCGGACACCATTGGCGGTGAGCTGCTGGAGATGGAGGAAGCGGCATGAACCAGTTAGGGAAGCGAATTCTTCTGACAGGTCAGCCGCACGAGCGCCGGCATCCGCTGGAAAATGGTGGCGTGAAGATCACCACCTTCGTGCCGCTACAATTCAAGAAACGCGGCATCAGGAAGGTCGTCGTAGGGCCAGCAGGTGTGGACGTGCCTGTCGTAGTCAATTCATCTGCGGTCATCACCCCTGACACCGACCTGCCGCTGCTCAAGGCATTGGGCCGAGGGTGTTATTGGCAGCACCAGCTCGACACCGGCGCCGTGACGAACGCGGCCGAGATCGCTAAACGCGAGGGCATTCATCGTACGACGGTAAACCAGTTCCTCCGGCTGGCGCTCCTCGCCCCTGACATCGCCCAGGCGGCTCTTAAGGGAACGTTGCCGCGCACTATTTCACTGGAACGCTTGTTATGCAGCGCCATCCCCCTGGACTGGGGGAAACAGCGGGAGATAATCGCTGCGCTGGGCTAACAAGAAATGTCGGACTCACGCAGCCAACGTGATCGTTATGACGACCGCTAACCTCCGATTCGTGCCGGCCCCGCGCCAACGTGCAGTGGTTTAGCGAAACCGACCTGATCGCCTGCTAGGCTAGACCTCATTCAGATTTCTGATCGGATTCGAGCACCGCAGGCAGATTACGGGCGCCATGCAAAACCCTTTCGATTCGCACCGTGCCATCGATCACGCGGAAGAAGACGACGTAGCGGCCTAACGCCGCCATCCGCAGGCCAGGAGCCAGATCTTCGCGGCTGGCGTATCCTAACGGTGCATTGCCAATCCGTTTGCACTGTTTCGTCAACCTACCAATAAAACGCCGAGCGTTAGCGCGGCTGTCCTTGGCAATGTTGTCGCCGATGTCGAGGAGATCTTGCCGAGACCTCGGCGAGAAGGTGACCGCCGCCATCAAGTCGGGCGCTTGCCGCGGGGCTTGGTGGCGAGTTTGCTGCTGGGTTCGGCATAGCGGGCATTCAGTTCGGCTAACACCTTATCGGCTGGAATAACCGGACCACTATCGATGCCTTCCTGTATGGACTGCCGCAAGTCGGCATTCAGCCGTTCCAGCATAGCCTCATAGACCTGTGGCGACAGCAGGTAGGCGGCCGGCCGGTTGTGGTTGAGCACTGCCACGGGCTCGGAACCAGCCTGTTCCAAAACCGCGCTGGGACTGCGTTTAAGTTCGGTGATGCTCACCGAGCGGGAAGCGAGAACTTGTTCCATTGTGGGTCTCGAAATAAAACCAAAATAGGTGCTTTATTGTGGTCGATATTAGGTGTGAAGGCAAGCGCTGCGCGACAGCGCTGCGAGCACAGCGCGATAACACGCGCTACGAGCACAGGATATTGTCACCATCATGCGTCAAATTTGGCGTTTGGACCTATTCACCAGCCAACAGCGATTCAATTCCTTGGTGTCATTCCTCGGGATTTGTCGTCGCACCCGAGCACTATTCCTGCCACTTGTCGGGATCGACGATCGCATTGGACTCGATGCCCCAGCGCTCGATCTCATCATGCGAGTAAGTCAGTGCCACTCGCGAATGGAACACGGCTTTGAATTCCATGAAGCGCGGGATGAAATCGTTAACGGCTTCGATAGTCAGGTAGGGCACATCGATAGTGGCATGCAGACCAACACCGTAACCGTAGTCATTGTGCAGCGTCCACTCCTCGAATACCTGGACGACTCTTTCATTGGCGATGATCGGGATCTGTTGTTCAACCCACTCATCACGACTCAGACCGCCGAATTGTGTAAAGTGCATCGGATCCGCAGGCGTTGTTGTCCACATGCCGGTTTCGGAATCCGTGACCATCGCGTCAAAAATTCCAAACTCGCAATCTGGAACGATTTCGTAGGAGCGATCAAACGCCAGTTCCCGGACCCGTTCCTTGTACATGTTGCGCGTCGTGTCCAGCACAAAATTGTAGAAGATGGGTGCCTTGCGCCCGAGGAAGAAGCCGTCGATCCAGCCGTTCTTACCATGCATGAAGTCATGCGTCGTAAACAGCCCACCCAGAACCGGTGCGTGCCGCCGGATCTTGTTCTTAATCTCGATGTAGGCCTGCTTGCGATATCTTCGGGATCGTTTGCCAAAAGGGATGTGTCTATTGTATGGGTATGACATGTCGCACTCCAAAAGCCGCCGCTACGACAAATCGGTCGACTGTCGCGCCGGGCGTCTATGACAGCGTTGTTTTGCCAGATAGGCAAGGCTTTTCGCACAGACACTTAGCAGCAACCCGCATTCAGGATACGGCCTCGCGTCTTCAATGTTTTATCCCAAAGTAAGTAATCTGCTCGAAGACTTGCATGCTTTCGGTATATCTCGCGTAATGGTCCAAACAAACTCACGCGGGGACGCAAATGGAATCAGATCCGTATCTCAGTGAAGCCAAGGTTGCGCAACGCTGGGGCTTCAGCCAGAAAACTTTGCAGCGCTGGCGCCTCGATCGAACGGGGCCGGACTTTTTGAAGCTGGGTCGTGTGATCCGTTATCGACTTTGCGACATCGAAGCATTCGAACAAATGGCATTCACCAAGTGCTATGGGAATCGCATAAACAATTCAAAGTTGTGCGGTCACGAAAATAAACCGCCTCAGGCTGCGCCGCGATTAACAACGGTCGATATAGACGATCATCCGCGGCATAACGTTTCCGAATTCCACAAATGACAAAGCCGCTCACAGTTGACCATAAGCGGCTTTGCCGCCCCAGTCGGGCATCGGAAAGCCGACTCCGAGAGGGGGAGAGTAGTATGCCTAATTTTAGATTCGCGTTCTTCGTGAGTCAAATACTATGACGATTGCGGACCGGCTAAAGCTGCCTCCGTCAGAGAAAATGAGACCCTCAGAGTCAATACTCGCACTTACGCTGCCCATTCAAGCCCGGTCGCACGAGCCTTGGCGATGAAGGCGGCAAGCTGCGATCGACTCTCGACCCTGGCGGTGTCAAGGTATGCACGATACCAATCGGCAGTAGCGGTGAGCGCATCATCCAGCGACCACACCGGCAACCAGCCGAGTTGCGCGCGAGCCTTGGTGGTATCAAGGTAGAGCAGACTGGCTTCGTGGGGCTGAGGCGCGATGGTCGTTTGCCAAGTAAGCTCCGGCCAGTGCGCGCGCAAGCGCGTCAGCACCTCAGCGACTGTACAGTTCGCCTCCGGCCCGGGACCGAAATTCCACCCAGCGGCGAATTGCTTGTGGCCTTCGATCAGCTTTTGCCCAAGCAGCAGATAACCGCTCAACGATTCGAGTACATGCTGCCACGGGCGGGTAGCGTTGGGCGAGCGGATCTCGAGCTTGGTCTTCGCAGCCATCGCCCGGACTAGGTCCGGTATCAGCCGGTCTTCGGCCCAGTCGCCGCCGCCGATTACATTGCCGGCGCGCGCGGTCGCCAAGAGCGGTGCGTCTGGGGCGTGGAAAAACGCGCTGCGGTAGCTAGCGGCGACGAGTTCCGCTGCGGCTTTTGAGGCGCTGTAGGGATCATGCCCGCCAATGCGGTCGGTTTCGCTGTAGCCGCGCGGCCGCTCCTGATTCTCGTAGCACTTGTCGCTGGTGACGACGACGATGGCGCGGACACTCTTCGTTTGGCGGCAGGCGTCAAGCAGATTGGCCGTACCCATGACGTTGGTCGACCAGGTCTCGAGCGGATTGCGGTAGGAGCGCCTCACCAAAGGCTGCGCCGCCAGGTGAAATACGAATTCCGGTTGTGTGTCCGCCACGATGCCCGCCAGCGCACGGTCATCGCGAATATCGATGCGATGATCTGCGATGCCGAGTTGGAGCAAGTCCCAATGGTTAGGCGAGGTATCGGGCGCGAGCGCCACGCCCGATACCTTCGCGCCGAGCTCGCTCAGCCAGAGCGCGAGCCAGCTGCCCTTGAACCCGGTGTGGCCCGTCAGCAGGACACGGCGGCCGCGGTAAGTATCGCCGAACAGCTTCACCCCCAAATTTTCCAGGGTGGATTGGTTTCCCACAGATGTTCCAAGTGGTTCTTGTCGCGTAGTGTATCCATGGCATACCAGAATCCGGTGTGCTGATAGGACATCAACTGGCCCTCTTGCGCCAACTGCTGCAACGGCCGACCCTCCCAGCTGGTCTGGTCGCCCTGCAGGTAATCGAAGATCGAAGGCTCCAGCACGAAGAACCCGCCATTGATCCAGGCCCCGTCGCCTGCCGGCTTTTCCTGAAAGTTGCGCACTGCGGCGCCCTCTAGATCTAGCGAGCCAAAGCGCCCCGGCGGTTGAATCGCCGTCAGGGTGGCCTTCTTGCCATGGCCGCGGTGAAACTTGAGCAGCGCACCGATGTCGAGATCCGTCACGCCGTCGCCATAGGTGAAACAGAAAGCTTCGTTGCCGACGTGCTCACGCACGCGTTTCAGCCGCCCGCCGGTGAGCGTGTCCGCGCCGGTATCGATCAGGGTGACGCGCCAGGGTTCGGCGTTGCGCTGATGCACTTCCATGCGGTTCTGCGCAATGTCGAACGTGACATCCGACATGTGCAAGAAGTAATTGGCGAAGTATTCCTTGATTACGTAACCCCTGTAGCCCAAGCAGATGACGAAATCGTTGATCCCGTAATGGGAGTAGATCTTCATGATATGCCACAGAATGGGCTTGCCACCGATCTCGATCATCGGCTTTGGCTTGAGGTGGGACTCTTCGCTGATGCGGGTGCCGAGTCCGCCGGCGAGTATGACTGCCTTCATTTCGATTTGCCTTTCGCTGCTGTCCGGTCAAGCGCTTACCTGAACTCGTCACTGCCCTGGCGCTACACAAGACCCAGGACCCGCTCTCAACTTTGGCGATATTGATCAAGCGGCATGATAGGACACGATCAGCCGAGAGGCCAGTCCGAGTCTTTACCGACCTTCATCATTTCATCGCCGGCCGCAGCTTAAGCAGATTTCTGCGGCACCAGCTTTACCTGAAGCTCACAACCGACAGCGCTCGCATACCGCTTGAGCGTAGCAAGCGATGGGGCGTGCTTGCCAGCAGCCTCAAGCCTTGAAACCGCACTCTTAGTCGTACCCATCAGCTCGGCCACTGCGCCTTGCGTCAGACCAGCACGAGACCGCGCCTTGAGCATTTGATTAGCGACCTGGTATTCAAGAGCGAGGGCGTCATACGCCTCGGCGAATCCTTTACGAGTCCCAGCCTTCGCAAGGAACTCCTTGTGGTTGTGGCGGACAGGCTTGAATTTGAGATCAGTCACGTAATACCTCCTTCATGCGCTTGCGCGCCAGCTTCAATTCACGATCAGGTGTCTGCGGTGTCTTCTTGATGAAGGCGTGAAGCACATTCACCCGTTTCCCAACGAGAAAGCAGTAAAACGCTCGACCGATGCCGGCACGTCCGCGGGGCCGCAACTCGAACAACCCGTCGCCAATGGCACGCGAGTGAGGTAGTCTGAGACTCGGCCCGTGCTCGGACAAGAGCTCGACCAAACGAGCGTAGTCCGCGAGTATGTCGACAGGCCACGACTCAATTTCGGCGAGGACGCGCTCATGGTAGTAGTCGATCTCGAATGGCATAATCGAATGTTAGCAAATATGAGAACTTATGGCAATGTGCATGATATCTAATGCTCGACGACTCGGCTCCCTGCAAAACCAAGGGCCAAGATCGTGGCGGCCGCACCGTTTCCAGCCAAAGCAGACCAAGTTCTAGCTTGTCGCCGCCGGCACCGAGTTACCGCTCAAACTCGAATTTTCAACCTATTGATTAATATCGTATCTGTGCGAAAGGGGCCTTCGCACAAACAGAGAACGGAGAGCGCAGAGAGAATCAAAAAAGCCGAAAATCGCTTTTTTTACCTGACGCCCCCTTTCGCACGACCTCGCGGAACCGCGCCAGTGCTGGCGTTCCGGGCAGGCAAAAAAAAGCCAGAGCAACGTCTGGCCTTCGTGTTACTGGTGGCATAGAACAATGTGAACGACTTTTCAAACCACTCTATGTCAAATAGGCAATTTCTTATTCTATCTAATTGAATAATTGGACCAATGAATTCGCTCGACGCGCTTATTCTGCGAAAGGAGCCGCGGCCACCGACAGACCGATTGAGGACAGATTTTTCACCCTCCCCCAAGAGGCTCGATGGAGTGTGTCGAACTCGTGCTGGCGGCCAATACCGTCAGCGAGGGGCTCAGGATGACGCGGCTGGCACCGGACATCATGCGGGCGGTCTTGGACGGACGGCAGCCGCGTCATCTCAACCTCTACACGCTCCGTGGTTGCTGGGCGGAGGTTCCAATGGGCTGAGAGGAGCGGCGAATTCTGTTTGGATTTACTGCCCCTTCATCTCCGGTAGCTCACCAAAAATAAGTTGAGCATTTGACTCGTAATAGTTCAGGGCGATCTTTGCCAATTCATGAGGAAGTCGCGTTTTGAGTAGGCTACCCAAATGTGATTCTGGCGGAGGATACGTTACCCCCCGGTTACTCACAGGGATCACTTCAAGTCGTTCGGGGTGGAATTTTATTTCGAGGTTGCCTTCATGCAACAAATTACCGACACGCCCTGAACCCTCGAACATCCCGCGGTAGATGGTCCCGCCATCGATGCCACCAGTTATGGTCAAACAGCCTGCTTGTTTGCCCACAATCTCTTGGATTGAGTGCTCATCAGAATTCCTCGCTTGCACCAGATAGCGCAATAGTTCGTCTTCTTTGCGCCACCGATTCACCTCACTAAAGTGCTTTTGAACGCTACCGCCAGCACGAGCATATTTTTCCAGCTTGTTCCATGCACGATCGAGATAGTGCAGAAAATCAACCCAGGATTTTTCATATTCATTCAGATCCCTGGCCGACTGCATTTGCGTCAAAGCCAGATTCGCCCATCCAAGTTCGCGTAATTCCATTTGATTTCTACTCTGATGCACGACTTACTGTGGGTCTTACCGAAAGCGTAGAGATCCCATTCAATGCGGCCACCACACCGAAAACCCTGCTACCCGTCAGGCCCCAAACAGGCGCCGCGCCAGTAGTGACTGCATGTCCCGCCGGCCATCAGCAATTAGATAGACGTAGACGCGCTGGTCCACTATTCGATAGATTAATCGGTACGGCTTGAAGAATGTCTGCCGATACTCGCGGATACCTAGCGCCAGAAGCTCCTTGGGGTGAGAGCCGCGCTCTGGAAAGGTGGACAGACTGTCCAACGCCGTCTCGATGCGATCGAGAACGCGATCTGCATTGCCGGCGGTGTCGTGCGTAGCGATGTGATCGTATAGTTCTTCGAGATCCTGTTCAGCATCCTTGGTCAGCAGTACCTCGAAGTGCATTGTCGGCCCTATGCCTTCTTCTCGCGTAGGTGTTTGATCACGTCCGCAGCTGGAACGACCTTGCCTTCATCGATCTGCCGGTTGCCAAGAGTAAGAATCTTCAAGAGCGCCATCGTTTCCTGGGTTTTCTCAAAGGAAGCAATGTCCTGGATCACCATCTTGGCCTCGCCGTTCTGGGTGATCACCATAGGCTCACGTTGCTCCGCAAGCTGGCGAACGATGTCGGCAGCATTGGCCTTGAGATAGCTGATAGGCTTGATTTGTGTCGAGTATTTCATCGGGCGAAACCTCAGTGTAAATGGTCGGACCAAATATAGTCTTAATTCAGTCCGATCGCAAGAAGCCTGATGCAACCTTATCCACGTGTATGATTGCCTCGAGGCCAAAGGTTGTCCGTGTTCCTGATGCAGTAGGCGAAAAACTGGCTGAGCAGATCGACATGGTTTTGAACGGTTCCAGCGGCCAAGGTCGAAGTTTTCTTTTGCGCCTTTTCGTTGGCGTTGATCATGGCGATCATCCCCATGCCCTCAAACTCTTTTTTCTTGTGGGCGTTGACCGGGATTTTCAGCAGGTCGTTCACGAAGTCGCCGACGTTCTGAACCGAGATTTGGTTCATGGGCCGGTTGGAGAAATAGCCCTCGAATAGCTGCAAAACGCGCTCATAGCCGTCGGCGGTCTCGGGTCGCACGCGAGCACGGACGCGATGGACAAATTTTTCCCGCATCTCGGAGATCGTCGGGCACGGGGCCAACGCGGGGGCTGGGGCGGCTGGGGCCGGTGGTGCGGCGGGTGCGATCTTGCCTTGGTATCGCTTTTCGTATGTGCTGGCCGCGTGGTCGAACTCGGCTTTGGTATCGCCGAAGACCACGACGCCATCGGGAAGGCGCAAACTGAGAGCTTCGCGGATCGTGGATTTTTTGAGGCTGCTCAAAAGCTCCTGCAGCGGAGGTTCGCCGGGTTGTCGTGCCATGTCGTTAGCCGAGAGGTGCTTGAAAAGGGAACGCAAGCGGAAGTATGCCAGAGAGGCAAGAGCCTGAGCGTGGTCCTTGTCGTGGGTGAGCAGCGCGAATACCAAGAAGCGCTTTTGAACCGTTTCGCGGACACGCCGGGGGAGCCGCAAGCGGAAATAAAAGCCGCTGGGCCTGTGGAGCAGGTTGGGCATGGGATACCTTTCGGGATACCTTGGCCCAAGCCTGCCGTCTGTAACAGCCTGAAAAAAGGCTGTCAAAAATCTGGTGGAGTGGAGGAGGATCGAACTCCCGACCTCCGCATTGCGAACGCGGCGCTCTCCCAGCTGAGCTACCACCCCATCACGAAGATGCGAATTTTAGCCTTATTCCGCGGCGGCGACAATGTGCGTTGGTTGCTGTTGGTTGCTGCGGCTGCCGCAGCGGGGATATGATGCCCTATTGTTTGACTAACCTCGACCCGGAGCCTGCATGCAGATCAACCCGCCGTTTGGCTACAAGGAAATCGTACCGCTGTACAAGAACAACAAGGTCGCTCTGCCCGAGCCCGGCACCGTGCCTGCATTCTGCAAGACGCTCAACGCAATCCCCATCAGCTATACCGAATTCTCCATCGCCTGCCGCGACTATCCGCTGGTCTTCACCAGCGCCGACGAGGGCAAGAGTTTTGCCCCGGTGGCGGTGCTGGGCATCGCCGACGGCGAAAACCTGTTCCTCACCAACGGGGCCTGGGAACAGAACGTCTACGTGCCCGCCTACCTGCGGCGCTACCCGTTCTGCATGGCGCGGGTCAACCTGGACAACGTGGAGCAGGCGGACCGCCTGATTTGCGTCGAAAAGGATTTTCTCAGCGACCAGGGCGAAGTGATGTTTGATGCCGAGGGCAAAGCCCTGCCCAAATGGCAGCCGATCGAGAAGCTGCTGCAGGAGTACGAGGCCGACCTGGAGCGCAGCCGCGAGATGTCCGGCATCCTCGCCGACTACGGGCTGCTGGAGCCCTTCGCGATGCAAGCGCAGAGCAAGACCGGGGAGGCCATGAACCTGACAGGGATGTACCGCGTGGAAGAAAAGAAGATGGAGTTTCTCAACGCCAGCCAGCACAAAAACCTGATCAAGAAAGGCGTGATGGGGCGCATTTACGCGCACCTGATCTCGATCGACAATTTTTCGCGACTTCTGGATCGCAAAGTGGGCGGGGCGGCCGCTGCAAGGTAATCAAGCCGGTTCGGGCTGCGGTTGCGGCGCAGGCTCACATCGAGCGCCGCGCGATCTGATGCCGTAGCCGCAATTGTTCGATGCTGCTCGAACGCAAAGTCACCAAAGCGGCGGTTCAATAACTCGATGAAGCGCGCCTCAGCCGGTCGTTCACGCCCTGCCATTCGGGCGTGGCGGGCGGCGCTTCCACCAGGATGACGGCGCAACCCAACTCGTCCAGGCGGCGCAGGCTGGCGTAGAGTTCGTGCGCGTAAGCCGCCACCGAGCGCGGCGCCGCCTGCCAACTGACGTCTTTCAGAACTGCGGGCGCCTCGGCGCGCGAGAGCACGGCGACTTTCTTGCCGCGCAGCGCGGCCAGCCTCGCCGTCATTTCGGCGGCCTGCACCAGCGAAAGCGGCGTGCGCGGCGCGTAATGGCTCTCGAGCGCGCCCGGCACGCGCGGCGCGGCGGCGTCCGGCATGCCCACCTCCGCCCCGATGACGGCCGCGATCTGCGCCGGCGTGATCTGACCGGGGCGCAGCAGCACCGCCGGTCCGCGCGACAGATCGACGATGGTCGATTCGATGCCCACGTCGCATTCCCCGCCGTCGAGCACGCAATCCACCGCGCCGCCCAGTTCCGCGCGCACGTGCGCGGCCGTGGTCGGGCTGAGGCGGCCGAATCTGTTTG
>JAPLRD010000068.1 GCA_026399375.1 Pseudomonadota bacterium | reverse complement strand
CGCTATCGCCGCGTTCCTGGCGCGCCGGCCGCGCAAGGTGCGCCACGCAAGCCATGCGACGAGCGGCAGGGCGAGCCAGGCCACGGTGTCGGACCAGCCGCGCGCGCTCGCCCGCGCCGACCACGCCGCAAGCCTGAAGCGCGCCCACGACCACAGGTCGGCCAGCGGCGACCAGGCGGGAGCGCTTGCGCCTTCCTCAGCAAACCAGGTGGGCGGCGTGGTATCGATGTCGCGCCAGGCGCCGCCAACCCAGGCGCGCACCCAGGCGTGGGCGTGAAACTCCCGCACCACGTAGGCGTTGTCGAGCTTGCTCCACTCCTGCACCGAAAAACCGGTGGCGTAGCGCGCGGGCACGCCGGCCGCGCGCAACAGCAATACGGTGGCGCTGGCGAAATATTCGCAATGTCCGGCACGCGTGGCGAGCAGGAATTCGGCGAGCGGGGTGCGCCCGCCTGCGGGCCGGCCCTGCCAGGTCGCGTAGCTGTAGCGGTCGATGAAGAATCGTTTCAGCAGCGCCGGCACCTGTTCCGGCGGCTGCGCCGCGAGTCCGAGTTCGCCCGCGATCTGGTTCACGGCGGCGGCTTCGGCCCTGGGCACGAGCACGTCGCGCGGCGTCGGCGGACCGTAGGCGGAGGGGCCGCCGCCCGCCTGTGCCCGATAGCTGAAAAAGCCGGGCTTGTTCTCAATCTGGACCGCGCCCAGCGCGTTCATTTTCATTTCGCTTGCGGCCAGCCCCTCGATTCGGGCCGTGTTTGCGGGCAGAGACAACACCGGATTGCCGTCCGAATTGTCGTGCACCGTGACCTGCGCCAGCGTCCCCGTCGACTCGTTGAGTTTCCACGACCATGCGCCGCCGAACGGCGTGTCGCCCGCCGGCGCGATCTGCTCGAACCTGGCGTTGCGCGCGATCCAGGTGCCGTTGACGTAATCGTCGTAGCTCGCGCGGTGCAGCAGGATCGGCGCCTGCATGGATGCCCCGGTTTCGACGCGAAGCAGGATGCGCTGCGACAGCTTGAGGTCGCCGATGGTGCCGATGTCCGTGGTGCTGCGGTAGGGGTTGGTGCGCGATCCGCCGCCCGCCAGCCATTCCGGCGCCTCCGCTTCCAGCCACAACTGCAGCCGGTGCAGGCCGGACTGCCCGCCGTAGCCGGCAAGGGCGGCTGCGGCGAGCATGCAGGCGGCGACAGGCGCAGCGTGGTTGCGCGGCCGCGCGAGCATCACGGGCCAGGCGACGAGCAGCGCCAGCAGCGGATAAAATTCCGCGCTGCGCCGGTTGGCGGCGCTGGCCGCGATCAGCCAGATCGCGAAAAGCGGATAGGCGAGGTTGAGCTTGAAGGGCCTGCGCGGGGGATGGCGTCGCAGGCTGCCGAACAGCACCGACAAATCGAGCGCGCGCGTGGTGCTCCAGGCCTGCGCCAGCGCGAGCGGCAGGACGACGAGCGGCGTCCACTGAAACAGGAGCGTGATCGCGCGCGGATTGCCGAAAGTGAAATAGAGATAGACCGCGAGCACGACCAGCAGCACGGTGCAGAAATCCGACACGCGGTTGAATTCGGCGGATTGCAGGTGCCAGCGCGCGCTGAAGTAACGCGGCGCCTCCAGCAACACGGCGCCCGTGATGGCCGGCGCCCAGTTCCCAGTCTGGGAGCCCCAGAACAAGGCTGCCGCGGCTAGCAGGAACGGCGGCGCGTTCACAGTGCTGACAGTCCTTCCTCTATTTTTCCCGGAGTCAGCACGCGCAGCCAGGCCGGCGGCGATGCAATGTTCTTTTCGCTCACCAGCAGCACGACAAGCGGCACCCCGCCTTGCTGCAGCGCGCGCACCAGGGCCTGCCTCGCGTCGTCCCACTCGATCAATATCAGTATGCAGCCCGAAAGTGAGGCGCGTCGCGCGAGCACTGCGTGGTGCAGGTGGCTGAAAGGCTGGCCGGCCGAGATGCGCACGCCGGCCAGGATTTCGACCAGGCTGCCCGGCTGCATCTGGCCGCGCCCGGCGGTGTAACAATAGCTCTCGCCGCCGACAAACATCAGGTCGAGCAGCGACTCCTGCGTGTCCAGGGTGCAGGCGAAGGAGGCGGCGAGCGACACCGCCTCCTCGAACACCGCGTTGCCGCGTTCGGCAAAGGTATCGAGAACCAGCGCGTGGCGTTCGAAAAACTCGTCCTGGTATTCCTTCACCACCGGCTTGCCGCTGCGGGCGTAGCTTTTCCAGTGGATGCGCTGCAGTGGATCGCCGGGGCGGTAGTCGCGCAGGCTCATGAATTCCTCGGATTCGCCCACCGAAGAGGCGAGCGCGACGCCGCCGTGCTGGTAGCGCCTGGCGCCGGGCAGCTCGAAATGCGGCAGCGTGTAGCGTCGCGGCAGCACCACGACCTTGTCCGGCAGCGCCACCCGCGACAGGCTGCGAAACAGGCCGAGCGGATCGGCGCGCGCGACGGTGGCCCCCGTCAGGCTGAGCGTGCCTCGATGGTAGGCGCGCCCCTGCATGCGCACTTCGGTTTCCGCGCGCGGAGCCAGTGCGGGCAGGGGGGCGTCGTCGATGTGCGCGACCTGGGCGCGCATGCTCAGGCGCCACCAGCCGCGGTAGGTCGGAAACTTCTGCGCGGAGCGGAATGCTGCAAATGCCGGTCGCGGATCGGCCATATCCTCCAGCAGCGCGAGTCCGTCGGCGGGGCGCGCGCCCAGGTTTTTCACCAGCACGCGGTAGTCGAAGGTCTGGCCCGCGGTGATGACGCGCGGCAGGGTGCGCACCACCTGGAAGCCGGGACGCGCGAAAAGGGCGGCCAGCATGGCGGCGGCGATCAGCGCAAAGAGGAAAGTGAAGATCTGGTAGGCCAGCGTCTGGTTGGTGTCTACGCCCAGCGCCCCGGATGTCACCAATGTGCCGAGCGCGAGGTAGCCGGCGCCGGTGAAGCGGCGCGTGATCCAGAACCAGACGCCGGAGACGGCGCTGAACAGTCGGTAGGATAGCCGCCAGACGAAGTTCATTCGGCAGAGTCCCGTGGGCAGCGGGTCCTGGCCGCCTAGGCCGGAACCGGGATCGCTTTCAGTATGTCCTCGACGATGCCCTGCGCGGTTATGCCGGAGAATTTCGCCTCCGGCGCGAGCGCAAGCCGGTGCGCGAGCACCGGCACGGCGATTTCGCGGATGTGCTCGGGGCGCACGAACTGTTCGCCGTCGGCGAGCGCCAGCGCCTGCGCCGTATGCGTGAGCGCGAGCGAGGCGCGCGGTCCGGCCCCGAGCAGCACGGAAGGCGCGCCGCGCGTGGCGCGTACCAGGTCAACTGCATAGCGTTTGAGCTCGGCGCTGACGCGCACCGCCTTGACCGCTGCCTTGAGCGCCAGCACATCGTCCACCGAGACGCAGGACGCGATGCGCGCGAGGGGGTGCTCGGATTCCTGCGCCGACAGGATCTCCACCTCGGCCTCCGGCGCGACGTAGCCGAGCGACAGGCGCAGCGCAAAACGATCCATCTGCGCCTCGGGCAGGGGGTAGGTGCCGCGGAACTCGACCGGGTTCTGCGTGGCGATGACGAAGAACAGATCGGAGAGGGCGTGGGTCTTGCCTTCCACGCTCACCTGCCCCTCGGCCATGGCCTCGAGCAGCGCCGACTGCGTGCGCGGGCTGGCGCGGTTGATTTCGTCGGCGAGCAGGATCTGGGTGAATATCGGCCCGGGATGAAAGTGGAACGACTGTTCCCGGGGGTTGAACACCGACACCCCGAGTATGTCGGAAGGCAGCAGGTCCGGCGTGAACTGCGCGCGCTTGAACTCGGCGCCGATCGAGCGCGCCAGGGCCTTGGCGAGCGTGGTCTTTCCGGTGCCCGGATTGTCCTCCAGCAGCACGTGGCCGCCGCTGACGAAGGCGGCGAGAATCTTGCGCACCGTGGACGCCTGGCCGGACATGACCTGCTCGATATTGTCCGCGATGCGCTGCACTAGTTCCTGCGGCGGCGTGGCACTCTGCTTCATTCATCCCCCCTGCGGCTCGGTTGCAGGCACTTCCCGGCCTGCCGCCCGTGACAGAATCAGCTGCTGCGAATCTTGTTCAATGTGGCGGTGGTCGAAAGCTGGTGCAGGAACGGAATCGAATGCACCGTGCCGCCTCGCGCGATGACTTCTTTCGCGCCCACCATGGCCTCCGGTTTCCAGTCCCCGCCCTTGACCAGCACGTCCGGACGGCAGGCTAGGATCAGCGCGAGCGGCGTGTCCTCGTCGAACCATGTGACCAAGTCGGTCGAT
>JAPLRD010000256.1 GCA_026399375.1 Pseudomonadota bacterium | reverse complement strand
TGTACGGACTGTCCTGGTGTTTCCCGTGTCGCTGTACCTGTTCCAGCCTCTTGGAACGGAAAAAAGCTTGTGGATCGAGTTGGTCCCGCATGGACCGAGTGAACTCGGAAAACAGACTGCGGCTGCCGGCGAGCCATCTGGCTTCGAGCAGACTGGTCTGTACCGTAATGTCCTTGGCCGCTTCAGACAGGCATTCGGCGATCGTGCGTACGCCGTGTCCAGGCTCCAGACCGGCGTCCCAGAGGGTGCCGATCAATGCTTCCAGTTTGCTTTTCAACCCGGCATCGGGATCGCCGGGAAGAATGATCAGCAGGTCGACATCCGAATGCGGAAAAAGCTCGCCGCGGCCGTACCCGCCCACCGCCGCGAGAGTCAAGGTGCGCGGCAGCGCGGCTTCGGCCCAAATCCTCCTGAGCGTGCGGTCAATCAGCAGGCGGTGCTGCCGTAGTACGTTCTGCACCTTGCCGTCTGCGCTGTAGCGCGCGCGCAGCTCGCGCCGTCCAGCCTGCAGTTGTTCCCGCAGGGTGGACGCCGAGGGCGCGGCGGCAGACGCGAGTTGGGTGCCGGCCATCAGGACGCCTAGCTCGCGGGTGCGGGGCGGGCCGGCGCGCCGGCGGAGAGAGTCAGGACCTGGTGTCCGGTATCGGTTACCAGCACGGTGTGCTCCCACTGCGCCGACAGGCTGTGATCCTTGGTCACGATCGTCCAGCCATCGGAAAGCTCGCGAATAGCCGGTTTTCCGGCATTGATCATGGGTTCGATGGTGAAGATCATGCCCGACTGCAGGGTGATTCCGGTGCCCGGGCGGCCGTAGTGGAGCACTTGCGGCTCCTCGTGAAACTTTCTGCCGATGCCGTGGCCGCAGAATTCGCGCACGACGCTGTACCCGTGTGACTCCGCGTGTTTCTGGATCGCCGCGCCTATGTCGCCCAGATGGGCGCCGGCTTTGACCGTTTCTATTCCCAGCCACATGCATTCGTAAGTGATTTCGCACAGTCGGCGCGCCTGGATCGACGGTTCGCCGACACAAAACATGCGGCTGGTGTCACCGTGGTACCCGTCCTTGATCACCGTGATATCGATATTGACGATGTCGCCGTGCTTGAGCTGCTTTTCCCCGGGGATGCCGTGGCAGACCTGATGATTGATCGAAGTGCAGATCGACTTCGGGTAGGGTTGATATCCGGGAGGCGCGTAATTGAGGGGGGCGGGCACGGCTTTTTGCACTTTCACCATGAAGTCGTGGCACAGGCGGTCGAGCGCCTCCGTGCTGACCCCGGGTTTGACGTGTGGCGTGATGAAATCGAGAACTTCAGCCGCCAGGCGTCCGGCGATTCTCATTTTTTCAATGTCTTCGGGGCTTTTGATCTGGATGGTCATCTGGCGGCTGCGCGAAAAGTGGCTGGCAAGGATAAAGGATAGCCCCGACCAAAGAAAGCCCCGTAGCGCGACTCAATCCGGACGATACCGCATTATCGGCGCGAACGATGTCGCAATTCTCTCGCCATGCGCTCATTCTGCCGCCTTAATCTGCTGTTTAACTTCATATTTATTGAGCAGGGCTCGCTTCCCGTGTTATACTTAGCGGCTAGCCAATTTTCCTGGCTAAATTTTATCCGCCCCTCATTAGGGTGCCCCTTGCGGGGTTATAACGAGTCGGGCGGTTGTGACTAACCCTAAACGGAGAAGTACGAATGTCCACGACCATGCGTCAAATGCTGGAAGCAGGTGTGCATTTTGGCCACCAAACTCGCTTCTGGAATCCCAAGATGGCTCCTTACATTTTCGGCCATCGCAACAAAATACACATCGTCAATCTGGAAAAGACCCTGGTCATGTACCAGGAGGCGATGAAATTCATCAAGAAATTGTCTTCGAACAAAGGCACGATCCTGTTCGTAGGCACCAAGCGCCAGGCGCGTGAAATCGTGAAGGAAGAGGCCATGCGCTGCGGCGCGCCTTACGTTGATCATCGCTGGCTGGGCGGCATGCTGACCAACTTCAAGACCGTGAAGCAGTCAATCAAGCGCTTGAAGGAGATGGAGGCCATGCTCGCCGACGGAAGCCTGGAAAAGCTGCCGAAAAAAGAGGCCCTGGGAATACAGCGAGAACTGGTGAAGTTCGAGCGCAGCCTGGGCGGCATCAAGGACTTGACCGGGGTGCCGGACGCCTTGTTCATCATCGATGTGGGTTACCAGAAAGGCGCGGTGGTGGAGGCCAACAAACTGAATATTCCCATCATCGGCGTGGTCGATACCAATCACTCGCCCGAGGGGATCACCCACGTGATTCCGGGCAATGACGACTCCAGCCGCGCAATCCGCTTGTACGCCCGCGGCGTGGCCGACGCCATTCTCGAAGGCCGCAATACCTCGATTCAGGAAATCCTGGCGGGTGGCGGCGACGAGTTCGTGGAAGTGGATACGCAGGAAGAAGCCGCCGGCTAAGGCCGTCTCCATTTCCGCGCAGAAGGGGCGCAAGCCCCTTTTTTGAGCGTTGCAGGGGCGGTGTCCCGGTTTTGTTAGGTTGTTTCGGACTTGAGGAGCGATTAAATGGCAGAAGTTACCGCAGCGATGGTGAAGGAGCTGCGTGAGATCACCGGCTTGGGCATGATGGAATGCAAGAAAGCGCTGGTGGAGACCAACGGCGAGCTGAAAGCCGCAGAGGACCTTCTGCGGGTGAAGAGCGGCGCCAAGGCGAACAAGGCCGCCGGGCGCATCGCGGCTGAAGGCGTGATCGGTGCATGCTTTTCCGACGACGGCAAGCTCGCAGCCATGGTGGAAATCAATTGCGAAACCGATTTTGTCGCCAAGAACACGGATTTCCTGGGTTTCGCGTCCTCGCTGGCGCAATTGGTCGCAAAGCAGAACCCTTCCGACGTGGCGGCGCTCTCTGCGCTCGATCTTGACGGTGGCACGGTCGAGGCGAAACGCCAGGCGCTGGTGCAGAAGATCGGTGAAAACATCAGTATTCGCCGCTTCCACCGCGTGCAGACCGGTGCCAAGCTGGCGCAATACCTGCACGGGGTGAAAATCGGCGTGCTGGTCGAGTTCGAAGGCGAAGACGAGGTGGGGAAGGATCTCGCGATGCATATCGCCTTTGCCAAGCCGCAATTCATGTCCCGCAGCGAAGTCGCGCCGGAGGTGATTGCGCGCGAGAAAGACGTGCTCGTCGCGCGCGCGGCGGAATCGGGCAAACCGGCCAACATCGTGGAAAAAATGGTGGAAGGCGGCCTGAACAAGTTTCTCGGTGATATCACCCTGCTCGGACAGCCTTTCATCAAGGACGACAAGCTTACGGTGGAAAAGATGCTTGCCGCCAGGCGCGCCAAACTACTCGGCTACAAGTTCTTCGTGGTGGGCGAGGGTATCGAGAAGCGGTCCGACGATTTCGCCGCCGAAGTCGCGGCACAGGCCAAAGCCGCCGCGGGTTGAGCGACATGCCCGCCGCCCCGGCCTACAAGCGCATCCTGCTCAAGCTTTCAGGCGAGGCCCTGATGGGCGAGGATGCGTACGGCATCAATCGCACCACCATAGACCGGATCGTCGCTGAAATCGCAGTGATTGCGTCCATGGGCCTGGAGATCGCCGTGGTGATCGGCGGCGGCAATATCTTTCGCGGCGTGGCACCGGCCGCCGCGGGGATGGACCGTGCGACTGCGGACTACATGGGCATGCTCGCCACGGTGATGAACGCGCTTGCCCTGCAGGACGCGATGCGCCGCGGCGGCCTGAATGGCCGGGTGCAGTCCGCGCTCAATATCGAGCAGGTCGTCGAACCGTATATCCGCGGCAAGGCCATGCGCTACCTCGAAGAGGGCAAGATCGTCATCTTCGCCGCCGGCACCGGCAATCCGTTTTTTACCACCGATACCGCGGCGGCGCTGCGCGGCACCGAGATGGGCTGTGATATCGTGCTGAAAGCGACCAAAGTTGACGGCGTATACAGCGCCGACCCGAAGACCAATCCGCAGGCGCGGCGTTATGCGAGGGTCAGCTTCGATGACGCGATCAACCAGAATCTCAAGGTAATGGACGCGACCGCGCTGACCCTGTGCCGCGATCAGAAGCTGCCGATCAACGTGTTCAGCATCTTCAAAGCGGGTGCGCTGAAACGGGTGGTGATGGGAGAAGACGAAGGAACGCTGGTACATAGCTGAAGAGGAAAAGACCATGATTGCTGATGTCAAGAAAACCGCCGAGCAGAAAATGAACAAGTCGCTCGAAGCGCTGAAAGCCGATCTTGGCAAGATTCGCACGGGTCGCGCACACACGGGCATCCTGGATCACATCACGGTCGATTATTACGGCACCCAGATGCCGCTGAATCAGGTGGCGAACCTGACGCTGATCGATGCGCGCACCATCGGTATCTCTCCCTGGGAAAAGAAAATGGGCGCTGTGATAGAGAAGGCGATCCGCGAGTCCGATCTGGGACTCAATCCCTCCTCCCAGGGCGATCTCATCCGCGTGCCTATGCCGGCGCTGACTGAAGAGCGCCGCCGCGAACTGACTAAAGTGGTCAAGAGCGAGGGCGAAAACGCCAAGGTCGCAGTGCGCAACCTGCGGCGCGACGCCAACCACCACCTCAAGGATCTGCTCAAGGAAAAGGCGGTATCGGAGGACGACGAGCGCCGCGCGCAGGACGAAATCCAGAAGCTGACCGACAGGTTCATCGTCGAGATCGACAAGCTCCTCGCGGTCAAAGAAAAGGACCTGATGGCGGTTTGACCCAGGGCTCGTGCCGCCACGGAACGCTCATGCCTACATTTTTCAGTTCGACCAGCGACATCCCCCAGGTGGAGGCGGTGCCGCGCCATATTGCCATCATCATGGACGGCAACGGGCGCTGGGCCAAGCAGCGCATGCTGCCTCGCGCCGCCGGCCATAAGCGCGGCGTGGAAATCGTGCGCGAGGTCGTAAAGGCCTGCGCCGCACGCGGAGTCGGCTTTCTCACCCTGTTCGCATTCAGTTCCGAGAACTGGCGCCGGCCGGCCGAAGAAGTTTCGATGCTGAAGCAACTGTTCATACTTGCGCTGGAGCGGGAGGCGGAACGGTTGCACCGCAACGGCATTCGCCTGCGGGTCGTGGGGGATATTGCTCCGTTTGGCCAGAAGATCGTCGAGTTGGTCGCGCGCGCCGAGAAGCTGACGCAGGAGAACAAAGGCATGACGCTTACCATCGCCGCCAATTACGGCGGTCGCTGGGATCTGCTGCAGGCAATGCAGCGGCTGGTAGAGTCAAATCCGCAGCAGCGCGGCGCGTTCACCGAAGAACAACTGGCTTCGTGCCTGGCGATGGCTTATGCGCCGGAGCCGGATCTTTTCATACGCACTGGCGGAGAGCAGCGCATCAGCAACTTTCTGCTGTGGCAGCTCGCCTACAGCGAGTTTTATTTCACCGATACGCTCTGGCCCGATTTCGACGCCGCGGCGCTGGATCGGGCTATCGTTTCCTATCAGCAGCGCGAGCGCCGCTTCGGCCGCACCAGCGAGCAGGTCGAACAGACCTCGAAAAAGCCACCGGCCAAAGAGGAGCTTGCCTGATTGTGCCGACCGGCCGGGGGCGCTGACCTATGCTCAAGACGCGGGTCATCACAGCGCTGGTGCTGCTGGTCGTGTTCCTGGCCGCGCTGTTCTGGCTGCCGCCGCTTGCTTGGGCCGCATTTTCCGGTTTGCTGGTGATCCCGGCCGCGTGGGAATGGGCCAAGCTGATAAAGTTGCAGCCGGGCACCTGCGGCTTGTACGTTCTGGTCGTCTGCGCCATTTGCGCGGCTTTTTTCGGATTGCCCGAAATCGGCTTCGGAACCGGCGCCATGCGGCTGCAGTTGTTCGCGGGCGCAAGCCTTTTCTGGATCCTTGTTGTGCCGGTATGGCTGTGGCGTTCCCGGTTGCCGCGCGGGCGCTGGAGTGGGGCATTGACCGGATTGCTGGTGCTGGTGCCCATGTGGCTCGCACTGGTCGAACTGCACAAGTTCGGCCCGCTGATGCTGCTGATGCTGATGGCAGTCGCCTGGATATCTGACAGTGCCGCCTATTTTGCCGGACGCAGTTTCGGACGGCGCAAACTGGCGCCCTCGATCAGCCCGGGCAAGACCTGGGAGGGGGTTGCCGGCGCGGCGCTCGCTGTCAGCGTTTATGGCGCGATCTGGATTGTTTTCTGGCAGGCTTATTTTCCACAGGCGCTTCAATCTGCGCGTTTCGGAGGATTCGGCCTGGTGCTGTTTCTGTGGCTGCTTACCGCGGTCGGGATTTACGGCGATTTGTTCGAGTCGGCACTGAAACGACAGGCCGGAGTCAAGGACAGCGGTGTATTGTTGCCGGGGCATGGAGGCGTGCTTGACCGCATCGACGCGCTTACCTCGGTTCTGCCTGTTGCGGCCATGGTCTGCTTGTTATGAAACGGCCGCAAAATATCGCCGTATTGGGCGCGACCGGTTCGATCGGCCTCAGTACCCTGGACGTTGCGGCGCGGCATCCGCTGCGTTTTCGCATCTTTGCGCTGAGCGCGAACGAGCGCATCAATGAACTGGCCGGGTTGTGCCAGCTGCACAAACCCCGATACGCGGTGGTCGCCCGTGCGGCACAGGCTGATGCATTGCGTGCACGCATCGGTGAAGGCGCCACGGAAATACTCGTCGGAGCGCCCGGACTGGAACAAATCGCTTCACACCCGGAAACCGATTGCGTCATGGCCGCCATCGTCGGCGCGGCCGGACTTGTTCCTACGCTCGCCGCGGCGCGCGCCGGAAAGAAGATCCTGCTCGCCAAC
>JAPLRD010000027.1 GCA_026399375.1 Pseudomonadota bacterium | reverse complement strand
GGCGATGCGCGTCGCGGTATCGACAACCATTTTCTGGTCGATAGGCGCGCGCGCCACCGCACGTATGAGCTCCTTGCTCGCCGCTATCGCGGCGGGGCTGGCCGCCAGCAGATGGCCAAGCAGCGCATTGACGCCGGCGTCGAGTTCCTCCAGTTGAGCGAGGTCGTGGATCAAACCGATGCGGTAGGCTTCGGCCGCGGTGAAGCGTTCCGCGCTGAGGAAGTAGCGTCGCGCATAGCGCTCGCCCATCGCGGCGACCACGTAGGGGCCGATGGTGGCAGCAATCAGTCCCAGCTTCACTTCCGACAGACAGAACTCGGCGTCCTGCGATGCGATCGCGATGTCGCAGGCAGCCACCAGGCCCATGCCGCCGGCGTACGCCGGACCGTGCACGCGGGCGATGGTCGGCTTTTTCATCATGTAAATGGTGTTCAGCATGGTCGCCAGTTCCATGGCGTCGGCGTGGTTCTCCTTGAGGCTGTAGCCGGACATCTTTTTCATCCAGTTCAGGTCGGCGCCTGCACAGAATGCCGGCCCGTGTCCGGCGAGCACCACGGCGCGTATGCTGTCGTCGGCATCCGCCGCCTTGAACGCCCGCGTCAGCTCGGCGATCATGATTTCGTTGAAGGCGTTGCGCACCTCCGGTCGATTCATCCAGATCACGCCGACGCCGTGTTGGGCGGTGAGTTGCAGGGTTTGGTAGGTCATCGCTAGTTCCTCGGATCAGGCATCACATTCTGAACACGCCGAAGCGCGTCGTTTCGATCGGTGCGTTGAGGGCAGCGGAAAGCGCCAGGCCGAGCACGCGTCTTGTATCTTCCGGCGCGATCACGCCGTCGTCCCATAGCCGCGCACTGGCGTAGTACGGATGGCCGTTGCGGTCATACTGCTCCAGGATGGGCTTGCGGAACGCCTCCTCCTCTTCCTTGCTCCAGCTGCCGCCTTTGGCTTCGATGCCGTCGCGCTTGACCGTGGCCAGCACCGACGCCGCCTGCGGCCCGCCCATGACCGACACGCGCGCGTTCGGCCACATCCACAGAAACCGGGGCGAATAGGCGCGGCCGCACATGCCGTAGTTGCCGGCGCCGTAGCTGCCGCCGATGATCAGCGTGAACTTGGGCACGCGGGCGCAGGACACGGCCGTGACCATTTTCGCGCCGTCGCGCGCGATGCCGCTGTTTTCGTATTTCTTGCCCACCATGAAGCCGGTGATGTTCTGCAGGAACAGGAGCGGTATTCCGCGCTGCGAACACAGTTCGATGAAATGCGCCGCCTTCAGCGCCGATTCCGAAAACAGGATGCCGTTGTTGGCGACGATGCCGATCGGGTAGCCGTAGACGTGTGCGAAGCCCGTCACCAGCGTGGTGCCGTAATTCTGCTTGAACTCGTCGAATTCGCTGCCATCTACGAAGCGCGCGATGATCTCGCGCACGTCGTAGGGTTTGCGCGTGTCGGCCGGGATCACGCCGCGCAGTTCTTCGGTCGGGTACAGCGGCTCGTGCGGCTCGCGCAGCACCGTGTTCACCTTCTTCACGCGGTTGAGGTTGGCGACGATGGTGCGCGCGATCGACAGCGCGTGCGCGTCGTTCACCGCGAAATGGTCGGCGACGCCGGACTGGCGCGTATGCACGTCGGCGCCGCCCAGCTCCTCGGGGGTGACGATCTCGCCCGTTGCGGCTTTCACCAGCGGCGGGCCGCCGAGGAAGATCGTGCCCTGCCCCTTGACGATGACCGCTTCGTCGGACATCGCCGGCACGTAGGCGCCGCCGGCGGTGCACGAACCCATCACCACCGCGATCTGCGGAATGCCGGCCGCCGACATATTGGCCTGGTTGTAGAAGATGCGGCCGAAGTGCTCGCGGTCGGGAAACACGTCTTCCCAAGTGGGCAGGTTGGCGCCGCCCGAATCCACCAGGTAAATGCAGGGCAGATTGTTCTGCGCCGCGATCTCCTGTGCGCGCAGGTGCTTCTTCACCGTCATCGGGAAATAGGTGCCGCCCTTCACCGTCGCGTCGTTGACCACGACCATGCATTCCTGTCCTTGCACGCGGCCGATGCCGGTGATGATGCCGGCGCACGGGGCTTCGTTGTCGTACATGTCGAGCGCCGCAAGCTGCGACAGTTCGAGAAACGGCGAGCCCGCGTCGAGCAGGGCGCGCACGCGTTCGCGCGGCAGCAGCTTGCCTCGCGCGACGTGCTTGGCGCGGGCGCCTTCTCCGCCGCCCAGGGCGACCTGGTCGATCTTGGCGCGCAGGTCCTCGACCAGCTTCGACATCGCCTCGGCATTGGTGCGGAATTCGGCTGAACGCGCGTTGAGGCTGGTTTTCAATATGCTCATGGCAGGCGGCAAGGGGGGTGGAATCGGCGCGGCAAGTGCAGGGACGGGGCCGAAAAAAGCCATTATAGCAACCGCCAGCCGGTCTATTTGCCCGCGTTGACGAACCGGGCCGCCCCCCTGCACAATCAGTGCATACCTTCACTCCTGAGAAATATTGCAATGGCCTCCCGGTCCGCAAGCTATAGATCGATCTTTCGCGAAGGCTTGCTCGGCGGCAAAGTCGTCATCGTCACCGGCGGCGGCTCGGGCATCGGCCGCTGCACCGCGCACGAAGTGGCGAGCCTGGGTGCCGCCGTGGCGCTCATCGGCCGCACGCGCGAGAAGCTGGACACCGTCTGTGCCGAAATCGTGGAGACCGGCGGCAAGGCAAGCGCTCATGTGTGCGACATACGCGAGGAAGAGGCGGTGACGCGCACCGTGGCAGGGGTGCTCGCGAAGCACGGCAAGATCGACGGGCTGGTCAACAATGCCGGCGGACAGTTCCCGTCGCCGCTGGCGAAGATTTCCGCCAAGGGCTGGGATACGGTGGTGCGCAACAACCTCACCGGCGGTTTCCTCATGGCGCGGGAGTGCTACACGCAGTGGATGGCGGCGCACGCCGCCGGCTGCGCCATCGTCAACATCGTCGCCGACATGTGGATGGGCATGCCGGGAATGGGCCATTCCGGCGCGGCGCGCGCAGGCATGCTCAATTTAACCGAAACCGCGGCGCTGGAATGGGCGCCGGTGCGCGTCAACGCCGTCGCGCCGGGCTGGATCGCCTCCAGCGGCATGGACCACTACGGGCCGGAGATGCGCGCCCGCATCCGCGGCCTGCACAAGCACGTGCCACTGGGTCGGCTGGGAACGGAATCGGAGGTGTCGGCCGCGATCGTGTTCCTGCTCTCCCCTGCGGCGGCTTTCGTTTCCGGCTCCTGCCTGCGCGTGGACGGCGCCGTGCCCAACGCCCGGCGCTCCTCCCCGCAGGTCGGCAACGGCCCGAACGAGCCGTTCGACGGATTTCACCTTGCACAGCCGCCCAAAGTGCTGCGCGAGGACGATTGAGGCGCACCGCCAATCCGGCGACACGGTCGGCCGCTTCGTGCGCGAAGAGATCATGCCCCAGGCCGAGGCGTGGGAAGAGGCCGGCGAATTTCCGCGCGAGCTCTACCGCAAAGCCGCCGGCATCGGCCTGCTTGGTCTGGGCTTTCCGGAGGAGTACGGCGGCAGGGAGGAGATCATGAAGGATCTGGCCGCGCGGCAGCTGGGCTGGTAAAAACCATTCGCGGGCCGGCTTCCGCTGAGTAGGCGCGATTGACTTCGCTGCACCGCTCCCCCATCATTTCGCCTGCTTCAAACCAATTCCAATCGCAGTCGACTCTCCCTGTAACGCTGTAAGCAACCACAAGACTCCCATGTCCCGCATACTCCTGCTCCACGCCACCACCGAAGGCCAGACCGCGCTCATCGCCGAGCGCGTCGCGCATACGCTGCGGGAAAAGGGGCACAGCGTGGAACTGTTGCCGGCCGATGCGGCAAAGCCGCTGGATCCGTCCGCTTATGACGGCGTGATGATCGGCGCCTCGATTCATTATGGAAACCATCCCGCCTTCTTGCGCAAGCTGGTAATCCGGCATCGCGACGCGCTTGCCGCACGGCCCTGCGCATTCTTCTCGGTGAGTTTGAGCGCCGGCGGCCCGCGGCCGAAACCGGCGGCAGCGCAGCGCTATATCGACAAGTTCATCCGCAAGACCGGCTGGCAGCCGCAGATGGCGATCAGCTTCGCCGGCGCGCTCAAATGGAGCATGTACGGGCCGATCAAGCGCCGGGTGATGTTCGTGTTCATCAGCCTCGGCGGCGGCAATACCGACGCCTCGAATGACTATGAATACACCGACTGGGATGCGGTGAAGCGTTTCGCCGAGGCGTACGCCGAACGATTGAAACAGACCTGAAACCCGGCAGGATTGTCCAGGGCGGCAATCGTCGCTATCGGGATTTGCGCAGAGTCGGATTCAGCATGTCGATGTCGGCCTGCACCTGCTCGCGGCTTCGTGCATAGACGAGTTCCCGCCCCATGATGCTCCCGGCGTAGGCCAGGCCGTTGCGCGTCGGACTCAGCGTGCACTTGACGTTGTGCACGCCTTCGCCGAGCACGATTTCAATGGCGCTCGCCCGCTTGTTCAGGACGACGACTTCCATGACCTGTCCGTTTTCCGTCCGCACCTTGATCTTTTCCGCATTCATCAGGTCATCGCCTCCGCTAAGTGGGTCAATAACGTCTTGTGCGTGCCGCAAGGAAAAAAGCCCGGCACCTGGCCGGGCTTTTCCATGCTGCTGAAGACTCGAATCATTCGGCGATATAGTCGGTGACCGCCATCCATTTGCCGTTCTGGATCTGGCCGATGCGCGACTTGGTGTTGCCCAGATGGCTGGTCTTGGTGAACTTGAACTCGGGGCTGCCGAACATGTCGCGCGGGAAACCGGTCGACTCGAATGCGTTCGCGAGGCTGTCGGTGGTCAGATTCTGCCCGGCTTTCTGCGCGGCTCGGTAAAACAGGTCGACCGCGACATAACCGTAGGCGGAGAACAGGCCCGGATCTTCGCCGTACTTGGCCTTGTAGCGCGCGCCCCACTCGCGGACGTTCCTGGAAGGATCGTCCATGTAAGGCACGCCCGTCTGGAAGGTTGCGTAGAAGCCGTCCATCGCCTTGCCGCCGAGTTTGTGGATCAGGTCGGTGTAGGCGGCGGAGGAACCGAGAAACTGCGGGTCCCAGCCCATCTTCTTCGCCGTGCCGATGGTGCCGATGGTTTCACGGATGATGGTTCCCAAAACAACGGTATCGCAGCCGGAACTCTTCATCTTCGCAACTTGCGCCGAAAAATCGGTCGCGCCGCGCTTGAAGGTGGTCTTTTCGGCGAAATCCTGCTTGATGTCCTTCAGGCCCTGTTCCGCGCCGCGGAACACTTCGAGGCCGAACTCGTCATCCTGGTAGATGACGCAGAATTTTTTCGCGCCGCGCTCCTTCGCCATCCATTTCACCCCCATACGCACCTGATCGTAATACGGGGCGGCGAAGGAAAACTTGAGCTTGTTGAGCGGTTCGTACATTTCGCGTGCCGCGGTCAGCGGCATCAGGTTGGGCACGTTCTTCTCGAACAATGGCTGGAAGCTTGCCATCGCCACTCCCGTTCCCAGGGTGCCGACCATGGCGAAGATCTTGTCCTGCTGCACCAGTTTCTGCGCCGCGAGCAGGCCTTTCTTAGGATCGTAGCCGCTGTCCTCGATCACCATTTTGAGTTTGCGCCCGTTGATGCCGCCGCTTTCGTTGATTTCCTCGGTGCGCATCTGGATGCCGTTCTTGAGTTGCTTGCCGAAGCCGGCCAGCGGGCCCGACAAATCCTGGATCGATCCGACGGTGATCTGGTCCTTGGTCACACCCTGGTCGGCTTGAACCGCGGTGCCAAAAACGAGTGCGGTCGCCGCCACGGCAATGCTGCTGCTTATGCGCTTCATTGTCTCCTCCTCAGGATAGATGTTCAGTTGCGGTACATCGATTCTATAAGGTCTGCGTACTTCTGGCTGACGAACTTGCGCTTGAGCTTCATCGTCGGGGTCAGCTCCTCGTCTTCGGCGCCGAGCTTCCTATCGATCAGGCGGAATTTCTTGACCTGCTCGACGCGGGCGAACTGCCGGTTCACCCGTTCCACCTCCGACTCTATCAGTTTCTGCACCTCGGCTGCGCGGCACAGGCTCGCGTAATTCGAGAACGGGATGTCGTGGTCCTGCGCGAATTTCTCGACGTTGTCCTGATCGATCATGATCAGACAGACCAGGAAGGGCCGCTTGTCGCCGATCACCACCGCGTCGGTGATGTAGGGCGAGAACTTCAGCTGGTTCTCGATCTCGGAGGGCGTGATGTTCTTCCCGCCGGCGGTGATGATGATGTCCTTGAGGCGGTCCAAGATCTTGAAAAAACCGTCGGCGTCGACATGGCCGACGTCGCCCGTGTGCAGCCAGCCTTCGGCGTCGACGGTTTCGGCGGTCTTTTCAGGCTGGTTGAGATAGCCCATGAATACGTTCTCGCCGCGGATCAACAGTTCGCCCTCGGCCGACACCGCGACCTCGTTGAAATACGCCGCCGTGCCTATCATTCCCGGCTTGATCCGTGCTATCGGCGTGGCGGTGGCGACACCGCAGCATTCGGTCTGCCCCCAGACTTCGAGCATGGGCACGCCCAGCGCCATGTACCAGCGCACCAGATCCGGCGAGATCGGCGCCGCACCGGTAAAGAGGCGCCGGCTGCGGTGAATGCCGATCAGCTTGCGCACGTTGTCGAGCACCAGCGCCCGCGCCAGCCAGTGCAGGAAGCGCAGGCCGCGGCCGACCGCCACTCCCGCTTCAAGGCGCGCCACCACTTTCATGCCGATCCCGATCGCGAGCCGGTACGCCCATTTCTCGAAGGCGGTGCCCTCGGACAGGCCAATGGTGACGGCCGAATAGAATTTCTCCCAGATGCGCGGGACGGCGCCGAACACCGTCGGCGCGATTTCGCGCACGTTCTCCGGTATGGTTTCCGGATTCTCGACGAAGTTGAGCCGGGTGCCGGTGTAAAGACTCAGGTAGGCGCCGAGCAGGCGCTCGGCGACATGGCACAGAGGCAGGAAGCACATGCGCTCGTCGGTTTCGTCCTGGGCGAAAATCTCGTTCAGTCCACGAACGGTGAACACCACGTTGTGATTGGAGATCATCGCGCCCTTGGGCCGGCCGGTGGTGCCCGAGGTGTAGATGAGAATGGCCAGGTCCCCGGCGCTGCGCGAGGCGAGGCGCTCGCCCCATTCGGCGTCGGCCGCAGCCGTGCCCAGGCGCTCCCGCCGTTCGCGGCCGAGCCCGCGCAGCTTGGCGAGGCTCAGCACCTGCGCGTCGTCGAGATCGCGCAGCCCTTCCATGTCCCAGACGATGATCTTGCGCAAGAGCGGCAAGCGCTCACGGCATTCGAGCGCCTTGTCGAGTTGTTCCTCGTCCTCGACAAATAAATACACCGATTCCGAATCCTGCATCAGGTATTCGACTTGGGCCACCGCATCGGTCGGATAAATGCCCGAACTGACGCCGCCCGAGCAAAGCACCCCGAGGTCCGAAATGAGCCACTCCTGTTCGGTGTTGCCCAGAATGGAGGCTCGTTCGCCCGGCGCGAAACCGAGCTCGATCAGGCCCGCGCCGACTTCCTGCACGATTCCGGCCAGCTCGCGCCAATTGACGCTCTGCCACAGGCCGAAGGATTTTTGCCGGAAGATCACGGCGTCGCCGCGCAGTTGCACCGCGTTCCAGAACATCTGCGCGATGGTTTCGCCAAGGACGACTGGCTGGCGCGTTTCGCTCGCTTTCCTGTCCATGTCGATCAGCGCCAGTTTTTTTTCTTTTTCCAGCGCCGCGTGCCGCGCACGCCGCTGTCCTTCATGCCGAGGTAAAACTCCTTGATGTCCTCCTTTTCCAGCAGGGCTTTGCAGCTGTCCTCCATGACGATGCGGCCGACCTCGAGCACGTAGCCGTAGTCGGAATACTTGAGCGCAACCATCGCGTTCTGTTCGACCACGAGCAGGGTGACGCCGTGTTCACGGTTGATGCGCACGATGATCTCGAAGATCTCCTTGGTCAGCTTGGGCGAGAGCCCCAGGCTCGGCTCGTCGAGCAGGATGATGCTAGGCCGGGCCAGCAGGGCGCGGCTGATCGCCAGCATCTGCTGCTGGCCGCCGGAGAGCTGGCCGGCGGGCTGCCCGGCGCGCTCGCGCAGGATGGGAAAGTAGCCGAATACCGTTTCCATGTCCTTGCCCACTTCCGCCTTGTCGGAAGCCGGACGGACGTAGGCGCCCATCAGCAGGTTTTCCCTCACCGTCAGAAACGGAAAAATCTCCCGCCCTTCTGGCACCTGCACCAGTCCCAGGCGCACGATGCGGGCCGGGTCCAGCTTCTGGATCGGCTGTCCGCGGAACAGCACCGATCCCTTCTGCGGGTCGATGATGCCGGAGATGGTCTTAAGGATGGTCGACTTGCCCGCGCCGTTCCCGCCGAGCACGGTGACGATGCTGCCCTCCTTGACGGCGAGCGATACGCCGCGGATCGCCTTGACCGGTCCGTAGGACGATTCGACGTTGTTGAGCTGCAGGATGGGGAGCCCGGCGTTCTCGTTCAGATTGTTGCCAGCCTCAGTCATCGGCGCCCCCGAGATAGGCTTCGATCACGCCGGGGTGCGCCTGGACCTCGGCCGCCGTGCCCAGGGTCAGCACCTCGCCCTGGTTCAGGGCCAGCACCCGGTCGGAGACGCGCGAAACCAGCCCCATGTCGTGCTCGACCATGATCACGGTGATGCCCAGATCGTTCTTGATGTCGTCGATCCAGAAACCCATTTCCTCGGTCTCCTCGACATTCAGGCCGGAAGAAGGCTCGTCCAGAAGCAGCAGTTTCGGCCGCATCGCCAGCGCGCGCCCCAACTCGACCACCTTGCGCACGCCGTAGGGCAGATTGATCACCATGCTGTCGCGATAGTGCTGCAGGTCGAGGAACTCGATCACCTCCTCGGCGTGGCGGCGGAATTGCAGTTCGGTGCGGCGCACGCGCGGGGTGAACAGGAGATCCTGCCACCAGGAGGAATGGCGCTGGCAGTGCCGCCCGACCAGCAGGTTCTGCAGCACCGTGGCATGCTCGAACAGCTCGATGTTCTGGAAGGTGCGGGCGATGCCGAGCCGGGCGATTTCATAGGCGCCCAGATGGGAAATCGCCTCGCCTTCGAAAATCACCCGCCCTGCGCTCGGCTTGTACAGGCTGCTGATGATGTTGAAGATGGTGGTCTTGCCCGCTCCGTTCGGCCCTATCATCGAAAACACTTCGTGCGGCCAGACCTCGAACGAAACGCCGTTGACGGCTTTGACGCCGCCGAACTGGATCGACACGTTCTGCGCCTGCAGCAGCGGGGCGGTCATGCGGGCAATCCCATTGACGCAATCATTTCAGGCGTTCCGATTTCATGTAGCTCTTCTGCCGTCGGAACATTCCCTTGCGGTAGAACGGGAAGATCTCGAGGAAGGTGCGCATCTTCAGCCACATTCCGTAGATGCCCAGCGGCTCGAACAGCACGACGGCCACCAGGAAAATCTTTCGCGGTGACGATCAACTGCTGCGCCAGGATCCAGAACGCGGCACCGAAGATGGCGCCGTAGATCGACCCGAGCCCGCCGATCACGATCATGATCAGGAGTTCGATCGACTGCAGGATGGTGAACTGCTCGGGAGAAATAAAGCGCAGCTTGTGCGCGTAGAGCGCGCCGGCGATGCCGGTGAGCGCGGCCGACAGCGCGAAGGCGATGGTCTTGTAGCGCGCGAGGTGGATGCCCATGCTCTGCGCCGATATTTCGGAATCGCGGATGGCGACGAAGGCGCGACCGGTGGGACTGCGCATCAGATTCATGACGCCGAGGACGCACAGAATCAGGATGAACAGGGAGACATAATAGAAGCGCGTCTCGCTGTTTATCGTCAGGCCGAAAATTTCCAGGCTGCCCAGGGTGATGCCGCTGTTGCCACCGGTGATGCCGTCGGCGCGGGTCACCGCTTCCTCCACGATGAAGCCGAAGGCCAGCGTCGCGATCGAAAGATAGATGCCCTTGACGCGCAAGGCCGGCAGGCCGACGACGATGCCGGTCAAGCCCGCCACCACGGCCGCACTCGCCAGCGAAAACAGGAACGGCCAGCCGCGCTGCTGCAGATAGGCTTCGGTGTAGGCACCCATGGCGAGAAAGGCGGCGTGGCCCAGGGAAACCTGCCCGGTAAACCCGACCAGCAGCATCAAGCCCAGACCGACCACCGAATAGATCCAGACGAACACCAATTGCGAAATGAAATACTCGGGGAACACCATGGGTGCGGCGGCGAGCGCGAGCAGCAGCAAGCCGTACCAGAATTTCTGGCCGCCGTGCTTGAACAGCGCGAGATCCTGTTCGTAGTGGGTCTTGAACAGGAAGCGCATCAGACTTTCTTTCGCATCTTGTCGCCGAACAGCCCGTTCGGAAGCACCACCAGCATCACCAGCACCAGAACATAGGCGGCGATATCCTTGAAGCCTTCGGGCAGGTAGAAGCCGGCCAGCGATTCGGCGATGCCGATGATGAGGCCGCCGACCAGGGCGCCGGGAATGCTGCCGAAACCGCCGACAACGGCGGCCGGGAACGCCTTCAGCCCGATGAAGCCCATGTTGACGTGTACGAAGGTGATGGGCGCAAGCAGCAGCCCGGCGCAGGCGGAAACCGCCGCCGAGATGCCCCACACCAGCATGTTGATGCGGCGCACCGGTATGCCCATGTAAAACGCAGCGAGCTGGTTCTGCGAGGTTGCCTGCATGGCGACGCCGAGCTTGGTGTAACGGAAGAACAGGAACAGGATGGCGATCAACAGGGCGGTGACCACGATGACGACCATGTGTTCCATCGACAGTACCAGCGCGTCGCCGCCGCTGCCCAGACGCAGCACCTCGTCCTTGTAGGGCACCGGCAGCGTATGCGTTTCTGTGCCCCACCCCGGAATCATGGTCACCAATCCGCGCGCGAGGTAGCCGATGCCGATGGTCAGCATCACGACGGTGAACGCCGGCTGGCCCAGAAGCGGCCGCAGCAGGGCGCGCTCCATCAGCATGCCGAACAGCATGGCAACAGCCAGGGTGGCGAGAAAGGCCACCCAGAACGGCATTCCCAGCACCACCATGCAGGACAGGCCGAGAAAGCCGCCCAGCATCATCAGGTCGCCCTGGGCGAAATTGACGGTTTCCGTGGCCTTGTAGATGAGCACGAAACCGAGCGCGATCAGGCCGTAAATGCAGCCTTGCGCGACGCCGCTGATCACGAGCTGCAGAAACTGCACCTGAGCCTGCCTCCCCGCTCTATGAGGTGTTGCCGTTGTGGCCTGACGTCAAAACCGTACGGGGCTCAGTACTTCCAGCCGGCGGTGGCCAGCCACTTTTCGATCTGCGGCAGGCGGTCGACGCCCCAGAAGGCCTGGTCGTCGACGAAAATATAGGGCGAACCGAAGGCGCCGCGGGCGATGGCCTTTTCCACCTCGGTTTTCAACAGGTCCTTGACCGCCGGGTCGTTGAGGGCCGCGCGCACATCCTCCGCCTTGAGCCCTAATTTGGCGCACACGGCGACAGTATCCTCCGGATTGGAGATGTTGGTGCCGTCGACGAAATAGGCGCGATAGAGCGCGGAGACCAGCGCCTTCGCCTGTTTCGGGTCGGTGCGATTCAGCCAGTAGAAGGCGCGCGCCGGCGCTTGCGACGAGATCGGGAAGGCGGAGGGCAGCTTGTACTCCACGCCGTAGAACTTGGCGCTGCGGGCGAAATCCTGCCTGGCGTAATCGCCTTTCATCGGCACGCTCGGAAGCGGTGCGCCGCCGGTAATCTTCATCGCCGCGCCGAGCAGGAACGGGCGCCAGACGACCTCCCGCCCGTACTTCGCCCCCAGCGCGTCTATCATGGTGCTGGCGAAATAGGCGTAGGGCGAGGAAAAGTCGAAATAGAAATCGATCGGTGCGGCCATGGCCTCTCCTTTGTTTCTCTCATTCCAGCGTGCCGCTTCCGGATTCTGCGCTCCGGTTTGGTCGGCGCTTCTTTCTCTAAGAGGCCGTTTCGAAATTGCCGAAATGGCCCCCGGCTCAGGGGAGCGCGAGTGGATTTATCCCCTCGTATTGTAATGGGCTCTTAGTCAGCTCTTGCTACCGGTGACATCCCTGCCGTAGCGACCGCTGCGAGCTCACGGCGCGTAGTGTAGCGTTTCAGGGCCGCATGCGTGAAGTGGCGGGCGAAAAATTAATCGGCGTCCAGCCCGGCATCGCCGACCGGATTCCCCCCTTTCTTTGATGTCAGACAAAGGCGATCGCTTGCAAATCGGGATAATTTGTACTCTGCAGGCGGCACTTCCCCAACCCGAACGAGGACATATGGAAATCAGGAAAATTGGAATCATAGGCGCAGGCACCATGGGCAACGGCATCGCGCAGGCGTTTGCGGTCTGCGGTTACGACGTGACGATGACCGACATTTCCGACACAGCCGTGCAGCGCGGCCTGAAGACCATCGACGGCGGTCTGGAACGCCTGGTGAAGAAGGATAAACTCACTGCCGAGGCCAAGGCCGCGACGCTGACGCATATCAAGACGGCGACCGACATGGGGGCCGTGCGCGGCAGCGATCTCATCATCGAGGCCGCGACCGAGAACCTGGAGCTGAAGCTCAAGATATTCGCGCAGCTGGAGGAGCTCGCAGGGGAAACTGCGATCCTGGCGACCAACACATCCTCGATTTCGATCACAAGGCTCGCCGCCTCGACCAGGATCGCCGACCGGGTGATCGGCATGCACTTTTTCAACCCGGTCACCGTGATGCAGCTGATCGAACTGATCCGCGGGCTGCAAACTTCGGACGCGACCTATGCCGCGGTGGAGGCACTGGCGAAAAAGATCGGCAAGACGCCGGTCAAGGTGCGCAACAGCCCGGGCTTTGTCGTCAATCGCCTGTTGTGCCCCATGATCAACGAGGCGGTGTTCGTGCTGGGAGAGGGCCTGGCGAGCGCCGAAGAGATCGACAGCGCCATGAAACTGGGTACCAACCAGCCGATCGGACCGCTCGCGCTGTGCGACCTGATCGGCCTCGATGTGGAACTCGCGGTGATGAACGTGCTGTTCGAAGGCTTCAAGGACCCGAAGTACCGGCCGGCGCCGCTGCTGGTGGAGATGGTCGAAGCGGGCTATCTCGGGCGCAAGACCGGACGGGGATTCTTTAACTACGCGAAATAACGGCGTCGAGCGAAACCTCGCGCCATCCTTATCCGGTGAGCGCCCGCCCGATCACCATACGCTGGATGTCGCTCGCGCCTTCGACCTGAACGAACAAGGGGGCACGCCCCCTTGTTGATCCCCCATATCGGCGCGACGCTCCTTCCTCAACCCGTCAGTGCCCGCCCTATCACCATGCGCTGAATGTCGCTCGCGCCTTCGTAGATCTGCGTGACGCGCACGTCGCGCCAGATGCGCTCCACCGGGAAGTCGCGCACATAGCCATACCCTCCGTGGATCTGGATCGCGTCCGAGCACACCTTTTCCGCGGCTTCGGTGGCGAAGAGTTTGGCCATCGAAGCTTCCTTGAGGCAGGGACGGCCCAAGTCGCGCAGCGCCGCCGCGTACAAGTAAAGCTGACGCGCGGCTTCGATTGCCGTCGCCATGTCGGCGAGGCGAAAGCTGATGGCCTGGTGCCCGGTCAGCGGTTTGCCGAAGGTGACGCGCTCGCTCGCATAGCCCAGCGCTGCATCCAGGGCGGATTGCGCCATGCCCACAGACTGCGCGGCAACGTTGATGCGGCCCGACTCCAGGTTCGCCAGCGCGATGCGGTAACCCTCACCCTCGGCGCCGAGCAGATTCTCCGCCGGGACCTTGCAGTTTTCGAGCGTGATCTGCGCCGTGTCGGAGGCGTGCTGGCCGGTCTTGTCCTCGATGTGGGACACGATGTAGCCGGGCGTCGCTGTCGGCACGATGAATGCGCTGATGCCCTTCTTGCCCGCGTCCTTGTCGGTGACCGCAAACACGACGGCGACGTCGGCGTGCTTGCCCGAGGTGATGAACTGCTTCACCCCGTTCAGCACCCAGCCATCGCCCGAGCGTTCTGCGCGGGTGCGGATCGCGGAGGCGTCCGAACCCGTGTGGGGCTCGGTGAGCGCGAACGCGCCCAACATTTCTCCTCTGGCCAGGGGTTTCAGGAAGCGCTCCTTCTGCGCCGCACTGGCGTAGCCGGCGATGACGCCGGCAGCAAGGTTGGTCACCTGAATCACTGTGGAAGTCGAGCCGTCGCCGACTGCGATTTCCTCGATGGCAAGCGAAAGCGCCGTGTAATCCATCCCGGCACCGCCCCACTCTTCGGGGATGGCGATGCCGTATAGCCCCATCGCCGCCAATCCTTTCAAGGCTTCGTGCGGAAAACTGTGGTCTCGGTCCCAGGCGGCAGAGTTGGGTGTCAGCTGTTCGCGCGCATACTGCCGCACGGCATCGCGCAGCATCTGGTGCTCTTGGGAAAGAATCATGGCCTGGGCTCGTTCGTGAGGGGTTGAATCGGGGGGGGCGCAGCGGTCACGCCGCGCCCGTTTTATCTTCCCGGCGCGCGGCTGCGCGCCGGCGGCCTCAGCAGAGCTCGATCGCCATGGCGGTCGCCTCGCCGCCGCCGATGCACAGGCTGGCGACACCACGCTTGCCGCGGGTCTTGCGCAGGGCGCCGATCAGCGTCACCAGAATGCGCGCGCCGGAGGCGCCGATCGGGTGGCCCAGGGCGCAGGCGCCGCCGTGGATGTTGACCTTTTCGTGCGGCAGGCCGTGCTCTTTCATCGCCGCCATGGTGACGACGGCAAAGGCTTCGTTGATCTCGAACAGATCAACCATGCCCGAATTCCAGCCGGTCTTGTCGTACAGCTTCTTGATCGCGCCTACCGGGGCGGTGGTGAACCAGCCGGGTTCCTGCGCATGGGTGCTGTGGCCGACGACGATGGCCAGGGGCGCGAGACCCAGCTTCTCCGCGGTCGAGCGGCGCATCATGACCAGCGCCGCACCGCCGTCGGAAATCGAACTCGAATTGGCGGCGGTAATGGTGCCGTCTTTCTTGAACGCCGGTTTGAGCGTGGGGATCTTGTCGAAATTGGCCTTGAACGGCGCCTCGTCCATTTCCATGAAGCGCTCGTCCTTGCCCGCCTTGATCGCCATGGGCGTGATCTCCCAGGCGAAGGACCCGTTCTTGTTCGCGGCTTGCGCACGTTCCAGCGATGCGACCGCGAATTTGTCCTGCTCGACGCGGGTGAAGGCGAACTTGGCCGCGCATTCCTCGGCGAAGCTGCCCATCAGCCGCCCTTTTTCATACGCGTCTTCCAGACCGTCGTAGAACATGTGATCGAGCAGCTGGCCATGGCCAAGACGGTACCCATTGCGCGCTTTCGCCAGCAGATAGGGCGCGTTGCTCATCGATTCCATGCCGCCCGCGACCATGATGTCGTTGGTCCCGGCGACGAGCAGATCGTGCGCCAGCATCGCCGCCTTCATGCCGGAGCCGCACATTTTGTTGATGGTGGTGCAACCGGCGGCGAGCGGCAGGCCCGCGCCCAGCGATGCCTGGCGCGCGGGCGCCTGGCCCTGGCCCGCCGGCAAGACACAGCCCATGATGACTTCTTCAACCTGCTCCGGCTTGATCTTGGCGCGCTCGACCGCAGCGCGAATGGCGGCGGCGCCGAGTTCGGCCGCCGCGAATTGCTTCAGTTCACCCTGGAGCCCGCCCATCGGCGTGCGTGCGGCGGAGACAATGACGACTGGATCGTTCATGGCTGTTCCTTTCAATAGTTTTCAAATTCTGCGAGGAAGGATCGCTCGCCTCCCTCACCCCAACCCTCTCCCCGCCCGGCGGGGAGAGGGAGTTGTTCCGCACTACCTGGTCTCGCCGAACAGTTCCCGGCCGATGAGCATGCGCCGGATTTCGGAAGTGCCGGCGCCGATTTCATACAGCTTGGCGTCGCGCCACAGGCGTCCGGTGGCAGTCTCGTTGATATAGCCCATGCCGCCCAGGGCCTGGATCGCCTCGCCCGCCATCCAGGTGGCTTTTTCGGCGGAGTAAAGTATGGCGCCTGCGGCGTCCTTGCGCGCGCCGGTCCCGGTGAGCACGCCGCGGTCCAGCGCCTTGCCCACGGCATAGACGTAGGCGCGGCAGGCGTTCATGGTGGTGTACATGTCGGCCAGCTTGCCCTGCATCAGCTGGAATTCGCCTATCGCCTGGCCGAACTGCTTGCGCTCGTGTACATAGGGGATGACCACGTCCATGCAGGCCGACATGATCCCGAGCGGCCCGCCGGAAAGCACCGCCCGCTCGTAGTCGAGGCCGCTCATGAGCACGTTCACGCCGCGGCCCATGCCGCCGAGAATGTTCTCTTCCGGCACCACGCAGTCGCGGAACACCAGCTCGCAGGTATTGGAGCCGCGCATGCCCAGTTTGTCCAGCTTCTGCGCCGTGGAAACCCCCGGAAAGCCCTTCTCTATGATGAAGGCGGTGATGCCGCGCGGCCCCGCGCTGACGTCGGTCTTGGCGTACACCACCAGCACGTCCGCGTCCGGCCCGTTGGTGATCCACATCTTGTTGCCGTTGAGGATAAACTTGCCGCCCTTGAATTCGGCCTTGACCCGCATGCTGACCACGCCCGACCCGGCGCCGGGTTCGGACACCGCCAGCGCGCCCACGGATTCACCGGACAGCAGCCCGGGAAGGTACTTGCGCTTCTGCTCCGGCGTGCCGTTGCGGTTGATCTGGTTCACGCACAGGTTGGAATGCGCGCCGTAGGAGAGGCCGACCGAGGCCGACGCGCGGCTGATCTCCTCCATGGCGACGATGTGGGCGAGATAACCCATATTGGTCCCGCCGTACTCTTCGCCGATGGTCACCCCGAGCAGGCCGAGGGAGCCGAACTTGCGCCACAGGTCCGCCGGAAATTCGTTGGCGCGGTCGATGTCCGCGGCGCGCGGCGCGATCTCGCTCGCGGCGAAACCGCGCACCATCTCGCGCAGCATGTCGACCTCTTCGCCGAGGTCGAAAGGAAGGGAAGGAAAGTCGATCATGGTGTCGCCGCTCCAATGTTGAAATACGCGCCTGCACCGCGCATCCGCCACGGGCAGGCCGAAGACTTTACTTAACGCTTACGTAAGCGTCAATTCAACCGGCCGCCGTTCCGGCTCCACCCTGCCCCGCCTGCTTGCGCGCCTTGCCGCCGCGGCCGCCGGCAAGGATTTTGCGGCATTGCGCTTCGAATACGGCGATTTCCCCGAGCATTTCGTCCAGGTCTGCGCGCTGGCGCTCGAGCTGCTCGCGCCGCTCGGCGAGCGAAGTGAGGAATTTGGCGAGCTGCGGCTTCTCGTCCTGGGCCGAATCGTAGATATCGAACATGGCGCCGACTTCGGACAGCGAAAGGCCCAGGCGCTTGCCGCGCAGGGTCAGCTTCAGGCGCACATAGTCGCGCTTGCCGTAAATTCGCCGGCTGCCGGAGCGCTGCGGCGCGAGCAGGCCCTGATCCTCGTAGAAGCGGATGGCGCGAGGCGTGACGTCGAATTCGCGCGCCAAGTCGCTGATGCTGTAGGTTTCTTCGTGGTTACGGGTGGCGGAGCTCATATTGCACAGCAACATAACATGGCGGGAATTGCAAATATTTGCGAAAATTGCATTCTTGAAACTTGCCGGACTTGAATGCAGCTTCATTCTATCCTAAGTGCACCTGACAGAATTGCCGTCAGGCGTCTGATATAGGGGGTACGAGGGGAGGCGCCCCGAAGGTCTCAATCCCCCTTGAGGGGAAAGTCCCCTCGGGGGATATCCCCTCGTAGGGTTCGCTAATTTTAGCCGGACCTGCCGCAAACGCGGACCGGCAGCCATTCCGGAAAATCCACGCCCGGGCGCACCCGCCGGCGGCGGGACGCAGTATTTCGCAAAGGAAGCACGATATGAGCAAAGAACAAGCCAAGCCCGCCGAAGCCGACTCGGCCAAGATGTTTGCCGAACTGGCCCAGCGCTCCAGCCGCATCATGGCGGATTTTCTCAAGCGCCAGTCCGAATCGCAGAACACCGTCGTGGCCGACGAATTCGGCATCGCCAAGGCTTTCATGGATCTGTCGGCTCTCATGCTGGCCAAGCCGCAGCACCTGGCAGAAGCCCAGATGAAGATGTTCTGGGATTACAGCCGCCTGTGGCAGTCGAGCTGGATGCAGATGATGGGGCAGAAGGCCGAACCGGTCGCCACCCCGCGCCAGGGCGACAACCGCTTCCGCCACGAAGACTGGGAAAATCATTTTCTCTTTGATTACGTCAAGCAGTCCTATCTGATCGCGGCGCGCCACATCCACCAGGCCGTGTCGCAGGTGGAAAATCTGCCCGACGACGCGCGCAAGAAGGTGGATTTTTTCACGCGCCAGTACATCGACGCGCTGTCACCCTCGAATTTCGCACTGACCAATCCGGAAGTCGTGCGCGAAACCATGAAGTCGGGCGGCCAGAATCTGCTGCGCGGTCTGAACAACCTGCTCGCCGACATCGAGCGCGGCGACGGTCAGCTGAAGATCAGCATGACCGATCCGAAGGCGTTCACCATGGGCAAGAACGTCGCCACCACGCCGGGCAAGATCGTGTACCAGAACGACCTGATGCAACTGATCCAGTACACACCGACGACGGAGAAGGTGTACAAGCGGCCGCTGCTGATCATTCCGCCGTGGATCAACAAGTACTACATCCTCGACCTGCGCGAATCGAACTCCTTCATCAAGTGGGCGGTGGACCAGGGACACACGGTGTTCGTGATTTCCTGGGTCAATCCGGGCCGGGAATTCGCGGACAAGACTTTCGAGGACTACCTGCACGAAGGGCCGAACGACGCCTTGAACGCGATCGAAAAGGCAACCGGCGAGAAACAGTCGAACGTGATCGGCTACTGCCTGGGCGGAACACTGCTCGGCGCGTCGCTCGGCGTGATGGCGGCGAAAAAGGACACCCGCGCCGCGAGCGCGACGTTCTTCGTCTCGTTGCTCGACTTTTCCATCCCGGGTGAACTCGGCGTTTTCATCGACGAGAAGCAGGTGCAGAACCTGGAGAAGCGCATGAACGAGCGCGGCTTCCTCGAAGGCTCGGAGATGGCGGGCACGTTCAACATGCTGCGCTCGAACGACCTCATCTGGACCTTCGTGGTCAATAATTACCTGATGGGAAAGGACCCGTTCCCGTTCGACCTGCTCTACTGGAACTCGGATTCGACGCGCATGCCGGCGAAGATGCACAGCTTCTACCTGCGCAACATGTACATGGGCAACAAGCTCAAGGACCCGGGCGGCATCACGCTGGACAAAGTGCCGGTGGACATCAGCAAGATCAAGATTCCGGCGTATTTCATCTCCACCGCCGAAGATCACATCGCGCCGTGGAAATCGGTGTACAAGGGCGCGCGCGTCCTCGGCGGAAAGGTGCGCTTCGTGCTCGGCGGCTCGGGTCACATCGCCGGCATCGTCAACCCGCCGGCGGCGAAGAAGTATTGCTACTGGATCAACCCGGAGTTTCCCGAGAGCCAGGACGAGTGGCTGGAAAAAGCGACCCGCCACGAAGGCTCGTGGTGGAACGACTGGCAGGCTTGGATGGACAAGAACAACGGCGGCGTCAAAGTCGCGGCGCGAGTTCCGGGGGACGGCAAGCTCAAGGTGATCGAGGACGCGCCCGGTTCCTACGTCAGCCTGCGCCTGGAAAACGAGAAGACGAAGAAGAAATCGTAAATCACATCACCCTGATGTGATTGCGCGCGGATGCGGTCGAACCGTGGCGTTCGAGTTGGGGCGGCGGTGACGCCTAGTGCAGCCGCGGCTTCTTCAGGAAGTCGTTGCGGTCGGCCGTACGTACGCTGAGGCGCAGCACGTCCCCCGGCCGCGCCAGCATCAGAGGCACCTCGACGCCCGGACCGCCTAGCCGCCAGACCTTGCGCAGGAAATCCGGGAGGCTGTTGGTGCGCTCCCCCGCCACGCCGAGCACCAGATCGCCCGCTTTCACGCCGGCGCGCTCGGCCGGGCTGCCCGGCGCGAGGCCGCCCACCGTCAGGCGGCCTTCCGCTTCCTGCGTGTACATGCCGAGCCAGGGCCGGGGCGCGCGCCCGGAGCGGCCGCGCTTGATCAGGTCGTCGAGTATCGGCTCGACCAGATCGATGGGCACGAACATATTGCCCTGGTCCGCCTCGTCGCCCACGGTTTCCTGCAATAGCAGCGAACCGATGCCGACAAGCCTGCCGCCCTTGTCCACCAGCGCCGCGCCGCCCCACTGCGGATGCGCCGGCGCAGTGAACAGCGCGTCCGCAATCATGTATTCCCAGTAGCCGGCGAATTCACGCTTGGCGAACACCTTCGCCTTGAGCGCATGCGAACGTCCGCCGTGGCCTATGACAAACACCTCGTCGCCGGCCGACACTGCGGAGGAAGAGCCCCGTTCCAGCGCGGGCGCGCGCAGATCGCCCAGGGCCTGCACCAGGCCGAAGCCGGTCGACTGGTCGTAGGCGAGCGCGTGCCCGGGAACCACGACGCCGGCATTGGTGGTGAGCCAGATCGTTTCCGCCTCGGTGATCAGGTAGCCGATGGTCAGCACGAGGCCTTTCCCGCCGATTACCACGCCGTACCCGGTGCGTTCCGTGCCAAGGATGCCTGCGGTAAACGCATCTTCGGGAATTTCGACGCGCAGGAGAACGACCGCGTCCAGCACCGGAGCAAGATCGAAAGCGAGATCCTCCATGCGCGGCTGCAGGGATTCGTCGAACGCCCATGGTTTCATATCGGACATGAGGCGGATTTTGCCACGTTGCCGAACTTTCGGCCGAACTGGCTGGAGACGCCCAGCTGGCGCGCCTCTCCGCGATTCAGCCCGGCGGCGGTCGATCCGCTGCGGCCATCCGCTCGAGAAATTCATCGGGGCGGAGTATGGCGAACCGGTGCGCCAGCGAGCGTGCGAGTTTCAACAGCGCCTTGTCGCGCGTGAGCAGATGGCTGGCGCCCGCATGCCATGCGAGATCGAGGAACTTCTGGTCGTCCGGGTCCTCGCACTGAGGCAACTGCGCGGACGCCGCCCCTGCAGGAAGCTCGAACATTCGCGCCAGCGCCAGGTAGCGCGCCAGCGCGGACGCCTGCATCGGTGCATCCAGCTTCACCTGGGGATAGCCCAGCGCGCGGCGAAGTTCCTGCACACAGTCTTCGTTCGACACCAGAGGCAAGGTCTTGCGTTCGATCGCGGCCGCTATCGGCTGTACGCGCGTGTCGTCGAACGCGACCCAGTCCAGTACGACGTTGGTGTCCAGGACCAACAGCGGGCTTGATGGCATCGCAGGAACCAAATCTGTGCGGCCTCGTAGAGTATGCGGCGGTGACGCGACCATGCCTTGTCGGCGGGAACGAATAGGTGCATCCTGACGCGCGAATATACACGCCATCCGGAGGCTGCTCCGGAAATTCCGCGAAAAATGGCCAACGGAGGAAACATGGGCAATCGATTGTTACGCATGCTCGTCGTGATGCTGGGCGCGGGTGTGCTCATGCTTTCCGAAACCGCGCTCGCCGACGAAATCCGCGTCATGTCGTCCAATGCGTTCAAAGAGGCCTACCTCGAACTGGTGCCCGAATTCGAGAAGGCCAGCGGCCACACGGTGGTGACCAGCTTCGTCGGCGGCGTGGATCTCTCCAAGCGCATGAAAGCGGGTGAAAGCGCCGATCTGGTCATTCTCGCGTCGGGCGCGCTGGATGAATTGATCAAGCTCGGCATCCTCGTCTCGAGCAGCCGCGTCGACCTCGCCCGCTCTGGCGTGGGCGTGGCAGTGCGCGCCGGCGCAAACAAGCCCGACATCGGCACCGCCGGCGCACTGAAGAAGGCGCTGCTCGCGGCAAATTCGATTGGGTATTCCACCGGAGCGAGCGGCGTCCATATAGTCGGGTTGTTTCAACGCATGGGTATCGCCGAAGAGGTGAAACCGAAAAGCAGGCAGGCTGCACCCGGAGTGCCCGTGGGCGATCTGATCGCGCGCGGCGAAGCCGAGATCGGCTTTCAGCAGGTGAGCGAACTGCTGCCCGTCGCGGGCGTCGCCTATCTCGGGCCGCTGCCGCCGGACATGCAGCAATTCACGGTGTTCTCGGGCGGCATCCATAGCGGTGCGAAGGCGCCCGCACTGGCGAGATCGCTGGCGGAATTCCTCGCTTCCCCCGCTACCGCCGCGGTGAAAAGGAAAAAAGGCATGGAGCCGGGCTGACGCGAGTCCCTACCGATAGAAAACCAGGCTTGAGGACGGAGTATTATTGACGCTACAGAATATGGAGGAGGTCGAAGCATGTTTCCGCTGATCGAAATTTCCGGCAATGCGCGCGAGCGCGGCCAGCAGCACGGACGAGAAGCGAAGGCGCGCATCGCGCGCTCGATCGCGACCTATGCCCGACTGTTCGCCTATTGCGGCATCGACTGGCAGGGCGCGCAGCGCCTGGGCGCGGGTTATCGCGACCTGATCGGCGATCTGGATCACGCGCTGCTGGCCGAGATCGAAGGCATCGCCGCGGGCTCCGGGCGCAACGTCGATGAAATACTCGCGCTCAACGCGCGCACCGAGATCCTGCCGCCGAGCTATCCCGGCAATCCGCATCCGGAACAAGCCAGGATCGCCGCCGCCAACGTGAAGAGCGGCGTGCCCGACTGGGGCGAATGCACTTCGGTCGCGGTGAAGCCCGCGCAAAGCACCACCGGCACCACGCTGCTGGCGCAGAACTGGGACTGGCTGGGCGCCCAGCGCGCGGCGCTGGTGCTGCTGAGGGTGCGCGACGCCGGCGGCATGTCCTGCCTCACGCTGACCGAGGCCGGCATGCTGGCCAAGATCGGCTTCAACCGGCGCGGCTTCGGCGTCTGCCTCAACATCCTGCGCTCTTCCGACGACGGCAGCCATCCTGGCGTGCCGGTACACGTGCTGCTGCGCGCGCTGCTGGCGCGCGACAGCGTTGCCGACGCGGTGGCCTTTGCGTCCACGCTCAGTTTCGGCGCCTCGTCCAACGTGCTCTGCGCCGACGCGTCGGGCGATTCCGCCGCGCTGGAATTCTCGCCGCGCGGCCTGGAAGTGGTGCGCGGTGCGGGTGCGGCGCTGTGCCACACCAATCATTTCTTGGCTCCGGCCGCGGCGAAGCATCAGGCTTCGCTCGCCCCCAGCCTGTCGACCTTTCCGCGGCTGGAACGCATCACCGCGCTCACCAGCGCGCACAGCGGCAAGTTCTCGCCCGCCGATCTGCAGCGCATGCTGCGCGACGAATCCGACGGCTACCTGTCGATCTGCCGCCGGCCGGACCCGTCGCTCGCGCCCGAAGTCTGCATCGAAACCGTCGCCTCGGTGGTGATGGACTTGGGCAAGCGCGTAATGCACATCGCGCCGGACGTACCGTCGAAAGTGGAGTTCACGCCGGTGGCGCTGGGCGAGGCGGTGCCGGCTTGACGCGATCCAAGGATCATTCGAACAGCGAAACAATGCGAAAGACACTTGCGCTTCTGATGCTGCTGGCTGGTATCTCCAGCATGACACTCACCGGCCCGGTGCAGGCGCAAACCTGGCCGGCAAAACCCATCCGCATGATCGTGCCGTTTCCGCCGGGCGGTTTTTCCGACGTGTTCGGGCGCATCCTGGCGGAGAAATTCAGTTCGGCCTGGGGGCAGCCGGTGGTGGTGGAAAACCGCACCGGCGGCGGCGGCAACATCGGCGCGGAGGTCGTCGCCAAGAGCGCCGGCGACGGTTACACGCTGGTGATGGGCACGGTCGGCACGCATGCGATCAACGCCTCCCTCTTCTCCAAGCTGCCCTACGACCCGGTGAAGGATTTCACGCCGGTCGCTTTCGTGGTCGAAGCCGAAGGCCTGCTGGTGACACATCCTTCGGTGCCGGCGAAAACGGTGAAGGAACTGATCGCGCTGGCGAAGTCGCGATCGGATCTGACCTACGGCTCGGCCGGCGCGGGCACCACCGGCCATCTGGGCGGGGAGTTGTTCAAGGCGATGGCCAAAGTCGACATCGCGCACATTCCCTACAAAGGCAACGTGCCTGCGATCACCGACCTGCTCTCAGGACAGACCTCGATGGTATTCGCCACCCTGCCCACCGTCCTGCCCCACGTCAAGGCGGAGAAACTGCGTGCCGTAGCGGTGCTCGGCTCCAACCGCTCCACCGCTTTGCCCGACCTGCCCACGGTGGGCGAAGCAGGACTGCCCGGATACGAAGTCAACAACTGGACGGGGCTGTTCGCCGGGCCGGGCACGCCCGCAGCCATCGTCTCGAAAATGAACACCGAAGTGCAGCGGGTGATGCGCCTGCCGGAGATCCAGGCGCGCATGGCCGGCGAAGGCCTGCGCTTCATGCCGACGACGCCGGAGCAATTCGCCGCATTCGTCGCGAAAGAGGTCGCCCACTGGGCGCCGGTGGTGAAAATGTCCGGCGCCAAAGTGGATTGACCCGACGCATCTGCGTTACACGCCCGACTACACCGGCGAGAGGATGTGGATCACCCGGCTGGCGATGAAGTCCTTGGTCTTCGCGCCGTATGCCGCCATGTGCGGCGCGGCGGCATGCGCCTTCAGCGCGTCCATGCTGTCCCATTTCTCCAGCACCAGAAACGTATCGGGACCGTACTTCGTCTGAAACTTGGGACCGTCCTCGAAATCGACGGCGGCGCCGTACTCGATGCAGCCCTGCTCCGCCTTCACCGCGGGGACGTTGGCGTGGAACGCCTCGAGAATGGATGCGCGCATGCCGGGCTTGGCGGTGATGACGGCGACGACGTGGATCATGTTGTTGCTCCTTGTGTGTGTTGCGGGACGGACGATCGCGCATTGTAACCAAAGGCGTGCCAGAGGCGCGCGCGCCGGGAGAGGGAACGGTTCCTCCGGACTATAATCGCTCGTCCCCGCCGGACCGTTCCGGCGAAACCCTGCATCGGATTCAGATCATGAAGAACGTCGAAATCCTGTCCGTTGGCCCCTTGTACCCGTCCTCATTCGACTCGATGGCGCGCGACTTCACCGTGCACACGCTGTGGCAGGCGAAGGATCGTGCGGCGCTCATAGCCGAAGTCGGGGGTCGCATCCGTGGCATCCAGACCAACGCCAGCGCCGGGGCCGACGCGGCGCTGATCGCGGCTCTGCCCCGCCTTGAGATCATTTCCAGCATTGGCGTCGGCGTCGATCCGATCGACATGGATACAGCAAAGCGGCGCGGAATCATCGTCACCAATACGCCGGATCTGCTGAACGATTGCGTCGCCGATCTCGCCCTGGGCCTGATGCTTGCGACCGTGCGTCGCATCTGCCTAGGCGACCGCTTCGTGCGGGTCGGCGGCTGGCTCAAAGGCCCGCGACCGTTCGCGCACAAGGTGGGCGGCATGACCATGGGCATACTCGGCTACGGCAAAATCGGCAAGGCCATCGCCAAACGAGCCGAAGCCTTCGACATGCGCATCGTCTATCACGGACGGCTCAAGCAACCAGGCGTGGCGCACAAGTACTACGCCAGCCTGACCGAGATGGCGCGCGACTGCGACGTCCTGATGGTGATCTGCCCCGGCGGCGAAGCGACGCGGCACCTCGTAAGCGCAGAGGTGCTGCAGGCGCTCGGGCCCGAGGGTACCCTGATCAACGTCGCGCGCGGCTCGGTCGTGGACGAGCGGGCGCTGGTCAAGGCGCTGGCCGAGGGTGCGCTGGGCGCAGCCGGCCTGGACGTGTTCGATGAAGAACCACGGGTGCCGGAGGCGCTGTTCGGTATGGATCAGGTGGTGCTGCAGCCGCACGTCGCCAGCGCCACGCATGAAACCCGAAGGGCGATGAGCGATCTCGCCGTGGACAACCTGCGCGCGCATTTCTGCGGCAAACCTGCGCTGACCGCGGTGCTTTAACGCAGGTGCGCGTCACCGCGCCTGTGCCCGCGGGCCCTTCTATCCGATAGGCAGCGCCACGACCTTCTTGAACGCCGGGCGCTCGGAGATGCGCGCGTACCAGGCGTCGAAGTTGGCGAACTTCGGGTGCTCGGGGTAGACGTTCTGCACCAGATAGACCACCGGTCCCAGCGCGATGTCGGCCATGCTGAAGTGGTCGCCAAGGATGAATTTGCGCCCGGCGAGCGCGCCATCCAGACGCCCGAGCACGTCGTCCGTCTTCTTCTTGCCCTCTTCGATCGCCTGCAGGTTGCGCTTCTCGGGCGGCGTGCGCACCAGCGCGAGGAACACGGGAATGAAAGAAGGCGCCAGCGTGGTCGAGCTCCAGTCCATCCAGCGCTCGGCGTCGGCCCGGACCTTGAGGTCAGTGGGACAAATGGTGCCCGCGGCGCGTTTGGCCGCGAGATAGCGCACGATGGAATTTGACTCCCACAAAATGAAACCTTCGTCGTCAATGGTCGGCACCAGGCCGTTCGGATTCAGCTTGCGGTACTCGGGCGTGTTCACCACGCCGAAATTCAGGCCGGCGTCGATGCGCTCGTAGGGCAGGCCGATTTCCTCGCACAGCCAGGTGACTTTCTTCACGTTGGACGAATTCGCGCGTCCCCAGATTTTCAGCATGTGACTTCCTCCGTTTTGAGTGTTGATGATCTCACTATCTCACATTACACATCAATCGATCGCGTCACGGTTTCGGCTTCGCGGCAGACTGCCCCCTCACCCCGGCCCTCTCCAACCTCGCGCCCACTACTTCATGAACCCCGGCAGGTAAAGCGAAATGACCGGAAACGCGACCAGGATCGCCAGCCGGATCACGTCGGCCCACATGAAGGGCATGACGCCGCGATACACGGTCGCGATCGACACGTGCGGAATCAGCGTGCGCAGCACGAACATGTTCATCCCGACCGGCGGGCTGATCAGGCCGATCTCCACGATCATGACGATGATGATGCCGAACCAGACGGGATCGAAGCCGAGGTGCACCACCAGCGGGAAAAACACCGGCACCGTCAGCAGCACCATCGACAGTTCCTCCATCGCCGTGCCGAGCACCACGTAGATGACGCAGATGGCGACGATCACCGCCAGCGGGTGGATCTGGAACTGCTCGACGAAATGTTTCAGGTCGCCCGGCATGCTGCTGTAGTTGACGAAGTTGGCGAAAATCAGCGCACCGATCAGGATCACGAACAGCATCGAGGTGGTGCGCGCGCTTTCGATCAGGATTTCGAACAGCACGCGCCAGGTGAGCGCGCGACGCACCAGCGCGAAGACGAAGGCGCCGAAGGCGCCCACGCCCGCGCCCTCCGTGGCGGTGAACACGCCGCCGTAGATGCCGCCCATGACCAGGATGAACAGCAATGCCACGCCCCAGATGTCCTTCACCGCTGCGATGCGCTCGGCGCCGGAACAGCGCTCGCCCGGCGGGCCCGCGGCCGGATCGCGCCAGGTCATGTACTGCACCGCACCGCACAAGAGCAGCGTGCCGAGCAGTCCGGGGAGCACCCCGGCCGCGAACAGCTTGCCGATGCTGGTGTCGGTCATGATGCCGTAGATGACCATCACGGTGGAGGGCGGGATCATGATGCCCAGCGTGCCGCCGCCGGCGATGACGCCGGTGGCGAGGACCTCGGAGTAGCCGAACTTGCGCATCGGCGGATAGGCGACCTTGGCCATGGTTGCGGTGGTCGCGATCGACGAGCCGCAGATGGCGCCGAAGCCCGCACACGCGAGCACGGTGGACATTGCCAGGCCGCCGCGGCGATGGCCGATGAAGGTGTAGGCGGCACGGAACAGTTCGGTCGACATGCCGGCGCGCGCGACGAAATTGCCCATCAGGATGAAGAGTGGCACCACCGACAGCGTGTAGGAAAACCCGGTCTCGTACACGACCGAGGTCACCGACGCCAGCGCCGAGTTCCAGTTGCGCAGCAGGCCGAGGCCGACGAAGCCGACGATGCCCATCGACATGGCGATCGGGATTCGCGCCAGCGCCAGCGCAAAAATCGCGGCGAAGCCGAGCAGCGCTTCAGTCATGCGCTGATGCTTTCCGTATGGGCGTCATGCCGCGCCCTTCTCGGGGCCGCCGCCATTCGGTCCACCGCGGCGGGCGAACACCAGGCCGAGGTGAATCAGTGCGGTGACGAAGATCAGCACCGCAATGGCGTACACGAAAGGCGCGAGCTGTATCCTGAGCACCGAGGTGGTATCGCCGTAGGCCGCCAGTTTCGACGCCCTCTGCCACAGGAGCCAGCCGATCCCGCCCATCACCGCCGCCGACACGACGTGCTCCAGCGCGCGCAGGAAGCGATACAGCCGCGGCCCGATATGGCGATCGAGAAAATCCATCACCACATGTTCCTCGCGCCGCGACACCAGCGGCAGCGCCGCGAATATCAGCACCACCAGCATCAGCTCGGTCACTTCGAAGCTGCCGCGCAGCGGCGCATTGAAAATATAGCGCAGCACGACGTCGACGAAAGTGACGCTCATCATGCAGAACAGCAGCACCCCGGCGACGACGCCGAGCAGCGGCTCCATGCCGCGGTCGAGGCGCTCGATTACCCTGCGGATCATTTCTTCAGTTCCAGCCGCACCTCGATCGGCCAGTCGACGCCGCCCGAATGCGTGACCGCGCCGAGGTTCGCCGGGCCGACCAGGCGGGCGTATTTTTCCAGTGTGCCCGCGAGGCGTTCGGCGCGGCGCGGTTTCCACGCAGCGCGGCGGCGCTTCATTTCGGTCGCACTGATCTTCAGGTCCAGCGTCTGCGCCCCGGCGTCGATGCGGATGGTATCGCCGCTTTTCACCAGGGCGATGGCGCCGCCCGCCGCCGCTTCGGGCGAGGCGTAGCCGATCATCATGCCGCGCGTGGCGCCGGAAAAGCGCCCGTCGGTCAGGAGCGCCACGCCCTCGCCCATGCCCTGGCCATAGAGAAGCGCCGTGATACCCAGCATCTCGCGCATGCCGGGCCCTCCCTTGGGGCCCTCGTTGCGGATCACCAGCACCTCGCCCTTCTTGTAGCGGCGCGAGCGCACCGCCTCCGCCGCGTCCTCTTCGCATTCGAACACCCGCGCCGACCCCTCGAACACGAGCGACTTCAGGCCGGCGATCTTGATCAGCGCGCCATCGGGGCTGAGATTGCCTTTCAGCACCACCACGCCGCCGCTGTCGTGCAAGGGCTTGGAGCGCGAACGCAACGCGCTTGAGGTTCGACTGCGCGGCGTACTGCATCACCAGCTTGCCGGTCGCGGTGGAGCCGGTGAACGCGATGCAGTCGACGTCCATCGAGCTCGCCAGCGCCTTGCCTGCGGTGTGGCCGAGCCCCGGGACCACGTTGAACACGCCCTCGGGGATGCCCGCCTCGTGCGCCAGCGCCGGCAGATGCAGAGCCGCATTGGTCGAACCGCCGGTGGCGGCAACGGCGGCGCAGGCGTTCTCCAGGCTTTTTCGCGTCACCAGGTCGCGCGGCAGCGGACCGCCGTCGCGCAATATCCTCATCACCGCTTCGCCCGCGAGGCGCGCCATGGCGAGGCGCTCCGAATACACCGCGGGCAGCATGGCCGACCCGGGAGGCGCCAGGCCCAGCGCCTCCGACACCATGGCCATGGTGTTGGCGGTGAACTGGCCGGGGCAGGCGCCGATGGTGGGCGCGCATTCGGTCTCGATTTGCGCGAGCTCGCGCTCGGTCATGGTGCCGGCGAGCACCGCGCCCACGCCCTCGTAGGCGGTCACCACCGTCACCGGCTTGCCGTCGATATTGCCCGGCAGCATCGCCCCGCCGTACATGAACACCGCGGGCACGTTGCAGCGGATCATGCCCATCATGATCCCGGGCAGGGTCTTGTCGCAGCCGGCGAATCCGACCAGCGCGTCGTAGGCGTGGCCGCGCATCACCGCCTCGATCGAATCGGCGATGATTTCGCGCGAGATCAGGGAAAAGCGCATGCCGCGGTGCGCCATCGACATGCTGTCCGCGACCGAGATGGTGGTGAACTCGCGCGGCGTGCCGCCGGCCGCGGCCACGCCCAGTTTGGCGGCGTCCGATTGCGAACGCAGCGGCAGCGAGCAGGGCGTGTTCTCCGAGTAGGTGCTCATCACGCCGACGAAGGGCCGCGCCATGGCCGCGTCGTCCAGGCCCATGGCGCGCAGGAAAGCGCGGTGCGCGGTGCGGTCCAGGCCCTCGACTGCAATGCGCGAGCGCATTCCAAGCAGGCGCGAGCGCGCGGCCGGTTTGATCTTGGGTCGTACGGGTTTGCGGCGTGCTGCAGGCATGGTGATCAATTCCGGAAGGTCAAAGCGTATCGAGATGAAAGCGGATGATAGCGTCCAGCGACGCGTCTGCGGCGAAACCGAGCGCCAGGGCGCGCCCCGCGTGGAAGTCGCGCGGCCAACCGCCGAACTGGGCTTGCAGCTTCGGGTCCGGCGCGTAGCTCACGCGTGCCGCGGCGGCAGCGCCGCCCGCTCGCCCTATCGCGGCCACGATCTCGCCCGCGCTCGCCGCGATGCAGGGCAGATTGAGCACGCAGGGCGATCCGATCGCGCCCTGCGGCAGCAGCGCGGCGTGGATCAGGTTCGCGACGCAGCGTTCGGCCGACATGAGCCAGACCACGGCCTCGGGCCCGACCGGCGCGGCGTAGGCGCGGCCTGCGAGCGGCTCGCGGATCAGGTCGCTGTTGAACGCGGACAGCGCGCCGTTCGGCAGGCGCGGTCGCACCACGATCCCGGGCAGGCGCAACGCGCGGCCGTCAAGGAAGCCGCGGCGCGAATAGTCTTCGAGCAGGATTTCGCAAGCGCGCTTCTGCGCGCCGTAGGACAAGGTCGGGCGCTGCGGCGTGTCGTCGTCGATGCGCAGCGGCAGCGGCGTGCCGAACACGCCGATCGAACTCGAGAACACCAGCCGCACCGGATCGGGGAGCGCGCGGCAGGCTTCGAACACGTTGCGCGTGCCGTCGAGATTGACGCGCAGGCCCAGGGCGAAGTCCGCCTCGCACGCGCCGCTCATCACGCCGGCGAGGTGAAACACGACGCGGGTGCCGGCGTCGATCAGGCCCGACACGAACGCCGGATCGGCAATGTCGCCCTGCACCGTTTGGATGCGCGCGTCGAACGAAACGCTTTCGGGCAGGACGCGGTCGGCGAGCACGATGCGGCTGACCGGAATTGCCCGGCCCTCGGCATCGTATAGTTCCGTGCGCGCGGCGAGCGCGCGCGCCAGCGCCGCGCCGATGAAGCCGGCCGCGCCGGTGACGGCGATTTTCATGCAGCGATAGTCGTTGCGGGGCGCTCTGGCACAGCCGGCGCCGATCTGATATAAGTCTTCGCCTGCGCCGCCGGAGCGCCGCGGAAAACCCGACAGAACACGAGGAGAAACGTCATGCGCACACTTTCCAGATTGCTGATTACCATGGGCGCGGTGCTGCTGTCGCTGACCGCGGCGCCGGCATTTGCCCAGACCGAAATCAGTATATCAAGTTGGGTCCCGCCGTCGCATTTTCTGAACAAGGATTTTCTTGCCGGATGGGCGCAGGAAGTTGAAAAGGCGACCAGCGGCCGCGTCAAGTTCCGCTTTCTGCCAAAAATGGTAAGCAGCCCGGGCGGCCACTTCGACGCGGTCAAGGACGGGCTGGCCGACCTCGCGTTCGTGTCGCACAGCTACACGCCGGCGCGGTTCCAGCTGGTGCGTTTCGGCGTGCTGCCCTTCGGCGGCAACAACGCCGAGGCGCAGTCGGTGGCGGTGTGGCGCACCTACGAGAAGTTCATGCTCAAGGCAAACGAACACGCCGGAGTCAAACTGCTCACCATCTACGCCCACGGCCCCGGCATCATGTACAACACCAAGCGGCCGATCAACAAGCTTGCGGACCTGCAGGGGCTGAAGTTCCGCGTCGGCGGCGGCATGGCGGCCGACGTCGGCCAGGCGATCGGCGCCACCATCCTGCAGAAACCCGCGCCCGAATCCTACGAGCTGCTGTCGCAGGGCATCGTCGACGGCGTGTTCTTCCCGGGCGAATCGCCGGTGTCGTTCAAGCTGGAGAAGCTGCTGCGCTACGCCACCGAGTTCCCCGGCGGTTTGTACTCCGACACGCACTCGGTGATCATGAACGAGGCCAAGTTCGCGAGCCTGCCGAAGCAGGACCAGGACATCGTCATGAAGCTAGCCGGCGACCACATGGCGCAGCTCGCGGGCAAGGCCTGGGACAAATACGCCGCCATCGGCGAGACCGGCATGAAGGCCGCCGGCATGCAACTCTTGAAGGCGCCCGCTCCCCTGGTGGCCGAAGTGCGCGAGCGCACCAAACAGTTCGAAGCCGACTGGATCAAGGACGCCGCACCGAAGGGCATCGACGGCGCCAAGGTAATGGCGTCCTTCCACGAGGAGCTGAAGAAACTCGAGGGCGGGAAGTAATCCGAAGCGCGACGCAGATTTTAGAACGAACGCATCAAAGTCGAGTCCGCCAGGAGGGCTGACAGAACCGTCGGCCCGCCCCAACTTGGGGCGCTGCTTTGCTGCGGCGCGCCATAACATCACGCATGGCCGCAGCAGCACTCCCGTAATAGTCTGGAAACAAAGCGAAAGTACTCTGGCACGCAGGTTGCTAATGAAACTGCAGCCAGGCAGACAACTTTCGGGGGAAGCTCACCATGCGCCACAGCACCCAGTCAGGCACAACGAAACAAATTCCGCTGGACCTTTCGATGGTCGCTCTTGATACCACGTCGGTCCTGCGCAGCGCCTACAGGCGGCTGGAGTTGTCGCGGCGATTGAGCTTCGAGCAGGCGATGTCCAATCGCGCTTACGCGATCGGCGTGCGCAACCTGGCCGATGCCATGGCGCGCCGGGGAGCCTGCGCAGGTTCAGCAAGAACGCAATTCAACCGCTAGCACAATCGCGGCGAGCGACCCATACGGCGCCGGAACAGGAGAACACCATGGCCCGCAGACTCTACCTCGCCTGGCGCTTGCACAGCGGCCTGCAATATTCCTGGCGTCTGGCCTGGTACAAGGCGGCACAGGAATAGACGCTGTAGCGCGCCCGCCCCGTTTGTACCGCTATTGGTTGGGCTTCAGCCGTTCGTCGAGGAACTGCTGCACCGCCTGAAACAGTTGCATGCGGTTTTTCTCCATGATGACCGTATGCGTGCCTTCGCCGATCTGAACGTAGCGCTTGTAGGGCGCATTGGTCAGTTTGGCGAAGTAGGCGTAGAGCATGTAATTCGGCAAGTCGGCGTCCCACTCGGCATGGGCGAGGAGGGTGGGAACACGTATTCCTGCCGGGTCGTAGAGCGGCTTGCCCGCACCCCAGAATTCGCGCGTGTCCTGCACGGTTCCGTTGGGGGCGCGCAGCACCGGCGGCGTCTGCTTTGCGCCGACCGCGTCGGTCGCAAAGGTCGCGTCGGCCCAGGCCTCGAACCAGCCCGGGGGGATCAGGTCGGCCTTCTTGTCCTCCGGCACGCCGGTGAGCCAGCGGCCCTTCGCGGCATCGCGCGAGACGCTGCGATAGGCGCCGAGCTTGCCGCCCGAATCGGTGAGTGAAGGAGCATCGCGCACCCATTGTGGCGCGTAGAGCACCAAGCGGTTGACCTTGTCGTTGTTCTGCGCTGTGTACCAGCCCATGATGCTGGTGCCCCAGGACCAGCCGAGCAGATTGATCTTCGCGACGCCGCGGCGCTTGAGGATGAAATCCACCGCCGCGCCCACGTCCTTGACCGCGGTTTCGGTGCGCACGATGGGCTCGCTGTCGGCGGCCGGCTTGTCCATTTCGGGCGGGCGCGTGGACTTGCCGTAGCCGCGCAAATCAACCAGGTACACGTCGTAGCCGTGCTGCGCGATGTAGTCCATCCAGGAAAGCCCGTTCAGCTTCAGGTCGAACGCGGTCTCGGAGGGGTAGGTCGAACCGTGGACGTAAAGCAGAATCTTGTCGCCCGCAAACTTCTTCACCCCCTGCGGGTGCTTGTTGCGCACATAGAGGCTGATGCCCGGATCCACCGCCGGCACCATGAACTCTTCCATGGCGATCTTCGGCGCCTTCGCGGCGTAGGCACCGGCACCTGCGAGCAGAAACAGCGCTGCCGAGGCTATGCGGAATATCGCTTTCATTTTTCCCCTCTCTTATCGAAGTCCATGCGGCAAAACGCCGCGGCGAAGCCTGTGCCGCGCGACAAGGGTGCATCGGCCGGGATGCAGCGTAACACAGGGACAGGGCAGGACGCGCGTGCGCACATGGCCAGGGCAGGCGCGGCACCTGCCCGGAGGGCGCAATCGGCCTGCGAGCCAATAGCCGCGCGGCTTTCCGGACTGTAGCACCTGTCGCCGGCGCGACCTCAGCGGCTGCGTTTGCGCACGGCTTTGTGCGCGGCCTTGCGCGGCGCCTTCGACTGGCGCGCTTTCGGCTGCTGCGCTTCGGCGATCGCTTCGCCGCTCTGGCCGTCAAGCTTGGGCTCGATGTTGTCGCGGATCCACTTCGCGTCCCACCACTCCACCGGCAACACCGCAACCCCGTCCAGATAGATGCCGTAGTGCAGATGATCGCCGGCGGCAAGGCCGGTCTCGCCGGTCTTGCCGACGATCTGTCGCTGCTGGATCGCATCGCCGACCTTGACGTCGATGGAACTCAAGTGGCCGTAGAGCGTGAAGAGGCCGAGGCCGTGATCCAGGATGACGGTGTTGCCGTAAATGCCCAGGTTGCCGACAAGGGCGACTGCGCCGCTGTTGGCGGCCTCGACCGGATATTGCTTGGTAACGGACAGGTCGTAGCCGAGGTGAAAGGCGGTATCGATCGGCTCACCGTTGTAAGTGTAGGTGCGCGAATCCGCGAAGTTGGCTTCGACCTTGGAATTGCTCAGCTGGCTGAACGCACCCTTCCATAGCAGCAACGGCGTGGCTTTCGAGGTGATCGCCACGATCTTGTCTTCGTTCTCTTTCCTGAGCTTGTGGTTGACCGCTACGAACACATCCTTCGGCGTCCCCTGGCGCGCGCCGACGTCGCTCAGCAGGGGCGCCACCTTGTTCTGGAGAAAATTTTCCGATAGCGCGATGGTGCTCTTCCGGTACTTCACGTCCTTGAGCTCGTAGGCCAAAGGCATTTCCCTGGTATTGCCGGCCTTGTCGGTCGCGACCAGCCGGGCTTTCGCCTCCGGCGGCACGTTATAGGCATGCGCGAAAAAGGCGAGATAGTGATCCGCGTGCCCTTTTATCTGCCCCTGGAAACCGGGGAAGAAATAATCGCCGATCCGCACCCCGCTCGTCGCCGTATCCGCGGATGCCTTGTACACGATCACGCCGACGCCGCCGAAGTTGACATAGCGGTCATCGGCGACAAGCTCGATCGTTGGCGGCGTGAGGTCGATGGTGAGATTCTTTTCGATCACCGTCTCGTTGCCTTTGAAAACATTCCACAGCGAGGCGTCGCGCGCGGCGACGCGCAGGACCGCCGGTCCTTCCTTGACGCCGGCAAGCTTCGACGGCAAAACGACAGCGACCTTCTTCTCGGCCAGCGCCTGGGCGTACTGCTCGGAGGCCAGCGTGTGCTCGGTGCCGCCTATCGTGAGGGTCGCGCTGACCGACTTCAATCCGGCGCCCGGATCGGTGACGACGACCTCCATGGGCGCGAGGCCGAGCACGGCGGCGTCCGGCAGTTTGATGTGCGGCGCTTCCCGCTCGAAGCGCGGCGCCAGGTAGTAGCCGCCACCCAGAAGGCCGATGACGACGAGCAGAAAGACGAAAATAATCGCCGGGAGTCTTTTCCTGGAGGTTTCGGATGGCAATGAACTCATGTCTGGGGATCGATTGAAGGATTGAAAAAAGGAAGATGCGGATTATCGCTCGATTGCCGGTCAATGTATTGTCTGAAAGAATGGACAGCCAACACGGCAGGCGCGACAGGACGACAGAAGTCTGGCTCGCGGGCGCTTCGCGCTATTTGCCCAGCGGGGCAATCGACTCCCGGTAGGCGTGCCAGGTCATGTGCCCGATCAGGGGGACCGCGATCACCAGTCCGACGCAATAGGTGGCGAAGCCGAGGCCGGCGAACACGACGATCAACGCCGCCCAGGTGAGCATCGGAACGAAGTTCGTGCGCAGCGCGTTGAAGCTGACGATGGCGGCCGTGACCGCGTCCATGTCGCGCCGGTCGAGCAGCAGCGGCAGCGACAAGGACGTCGTGGCGAACACGAACAGCGCGAGACCGGAGAGGGCGACCGTGTACGCCGCCGCAAACGTCCATGCCTCGGGCAAATCCCAATTGATATGGCCACTGGGGAAGAACATCGCGACAATCACCATCGACACGCGTATCCAGGCGGCAAGCAGCAGGGTGAGGACCAGCGCGTAAAAGCCGACGGCCGGGGCGTTTTCCCTCCAGGCTATCAGCGTAGGCGCCAGGCGCACGCGCTGACCGGACTCCCGCTGGCGGCTGATGGCATAAAGGCCGATGCAAACGAACGGTCCGATCAGCAGAAAACCGGTCGTCAGGGCGACGCGGATTGCGCCGGCGAAGAACCGCGTCAGAAGAAACCCCATCACGGCAAGCACGACACCGTAGAAGAGACTTGCCGCCGGCGCAGCCGCGAGATCCGCCCAGCCGGCGACGAGCCAGCGGCGAACGGCGCCGGGCGCCAGGGTATTTACCCTGGGCCAGACGAACTCCGGCTCCGCTCGATTTTCCGGCTCTTCCATGGATTCGAAGTTTATCCCGAGCGCCGCTGAAATGCGCAGCGCCGCGCCAAGGCGCTCAGCACGATCTTGCCGAAATGCGCGTTGGCGCGGATTTGCGACTTCGGCGCCCTATCCGGCGACGCGTTTTGACACCTCGGTGGTAGTCCTCTTCCCTCTGGTGGCGCACGGCTAGAGGAGTGACGATGTCGCGGTTCTCGATCTTGAACCGTGCGACGCAGCCGGTGGCGCCGAAGGGGATGATGAGTTCGCGCAGGAACGGGTGCCGTCCACTGAACAAAGAGCATTACACCAAGAACCAGCCCCTCCGAAGAGGGGCTGTGCTTGGAAACTCAACGACAATTGACCCAGACGAATAGCAGTCAATTACCGATATCTCGACTCCTGTACAAGCGAATCGGGAAGGTAACAGTGCTATCTAACGATGACGTGCCAGAGGTTGTTGACGCCATCACCCGTCTTGTCGCCGGCTTTCTGGTCCTTGGCATAGAGGTAGACAGGCTTGCCCCGATAAGCCCACTGCCGCGAACCGTCGTCGCGGGCGATGACCGTCCAATCGCCGTGACTGGCGGTGTTCAGTTCAGTCCCGGCATCGGTCGCCTTCGCGCTCAGTGGCGGCCAATTCGTCGCACATTGTCCGTTGCATGCGCTTTTTCCGCTGCCGGCGACGTCATTGTCAAAAGTATAAAGCGTCTTGCCGTCCGCAGTGACCATTGTGCCGCTAGATGATACCGTCGTGCTGCCGGCGCCATCGAACCTGGCATTCATGGGCCCGCTGCCCAAGCTAAGCTGTGTGCAAGCCCCAAGGGCCTCGGCAATAAGTAGCGCTGCCAATATTCTTTTCAAGATTTTTCTCCTTAAATTGATTATTTTGAGGTTCCGCCTAAAATAACTTCATTGTCGGCGAGGGGAAACAACCCCGCATCCGAAAAGAAATCTAGAAACGGGCAGTAGATCATATACGATGGCCCATTGCCGGTAAAGGATGGCCCATTGCCGGTAAATTATAGGAAGCGTTTCGCTGACCAAAAAGAACTATGTTGGCCTTGCCTCATAGCTGACCGCGCTGGCGGGTGGCGGCTCTAACCCAAATAGCCGACCCTGACACGAATGAGGATCGAGCGTCGCATCTGGGTCGACGCTGCGACCTTGACGCTCCTGCTTTGGGGCATTCGCCTGGTCCGGGGCAAGGGAACCCGGTTTAGGGTTTGAACCCAGCACTTGCTGGCGAGTTGCGCTCGCAGTCGGTCAACTTTTCGTACGTCAGCAAGACGTAGATCGGACCTACATGCTCCTCCGATACTGCCCCCCCACCTCGAACAGCGCGTTCGTGACCTGCCCGAGCGAGCAGCAGCGCACCGCGTCCACCAGCACCTCGAACACGTTCTGATTGGCTATCACCGCCTGCTGCAGGCGCGCGAGCATGGGGCCGGATTCGTCCTTGTGCCGCGCCTGGAAGTCACGCAGGCGCTTCAGCTGGCTCTGCTTTTCTTCTTCGGTCGAGCGGATGAGTTCGATCTTCTGCGGCGCGTCGCCAGCATGCGCGTTGCGGAAGGTGTTGACGCCGATGATGGGGTAGGAACCGTCGTGCTTCTTGTGCTCGTAGTACATCGACTCTTCCTGGATCTTGCCGCGCTGGTAGCCGGTCTCCATCGCGCCGAGCACGCCGCCGCGCTCCGAGATCGCCTCGAATTCCTTCAGCACCGCCTCTTCTACGAGGTCGGTGAGCTCGTCGATGATGAAAGCGCCCTGGTTCGGGTTCTCGTTCTTCGCCAGGCCCCACTCGCGGTTGATGATGAGCTGGATCGCCATCGCGCGGCGCACCGACTCTTCGGTCGGCGTGGTGATGGCCTCGTCGTAAGCATTCGTATGGAGGCTATTTGTGTTGTCGTAAGTCGAGATCAGCGCCTGCAGCGTGGTGCGGATGTCGTTGAAGGCGATCTCCTGCGCGTGCAAGCTTCGGCCGCTGGTCTGGGAGTGGTACTTGAGCTTTTGCGAACGCTCGTTCGCACCGTACTTGTTCTTCATCGCCACCGCCCAGATGCGGCGAGCGACGCGGCCGATCACGGTGTATTCCGGGTCCATGCCGTAGCTGAAGAAGAACGACAGGTTCCCGGCGAAGTCGTCGATGTGCATGCCGCGGGCCAGATACGCCTCGACGAACGTGAAACCGTTGGAAAGCGTGAACGCGAGCTGGCTGATCGGGT
>JAPLRD010000371.1 GCA_026399375.1 Pseudomonadota bacterium | reverse complement strand
TCGGCGTCGACCTGTCCCATGATGGCTTTGATGGTGGTGGAGCGGCCTACGCCGTTGCGGCCAAGCAGGCTGACGATCTCGCCCTTGCCCACCTTCAGATGCACGCCGTGCAGGATGTGGCTCTTGCCGTAGTAGGCGTGCAGGTCTCTTACGTCCAACATTATGCGTGCGCCTCGGTACCAAGGTAGGCTTCCTGCACCGCCGGGTTGCCGCGGATGTTTTGCGGCGCATCCGAGGCGATGATTTCTCCGTACACCAGCACAGAGATCTTGTCGGCGAGATTGAACACCACGCCCATGTCGTGCTCGACCATGATCAGGGTCTTGCCCTGGCTCACCTTGCGTATCAGTTCGACCGCATCGGCCGTCTCCGAGCGGCTCATGCCGGCGGTGGGTTCGTCCAGCAGTATCACGTCGGCGCCGCCGGCAATGGTCACGCCGATCTCCAGGGCGCGCTGCTCGGCATAGGAAAGCACGCCGGCCGACGTATCGCGCCGCCGCTTGAGCCCTATCGATTCCATCACTTCCTCGGCACGCAGGTTGGCGTCCTTAAGGCCGCCCAGACGGTGCCAGAAGGAATACTTGTAACCCAGAGACCAGAGCACGGCGCAGCGGATGTTCTCGAACACCGACATGCGCTGAAAGATGTTGGTGACCTGGAAGCTGCGCGACAGCCCCTTGCGGTTGATTTCGAACGGCTTGAGGTTGGTGATGCTCTCGGCGTTCAAGAGGATGTCGCCGCTGGACACCGGATAGCGCCCGCTGATCAGATTGAACAGCGTCGACTTGCCCGCGCCGTTGGGGCCGATGATGGCGTGGCGTTCGCCGCGTGCGACGACGAGATCGACGCCGCGGATGATCGCGGTGTTGCCGAAGCTCTTGGTCACCGCCTTGAGTTCGATTGCGGCGCTCATGCCGATTGCTGTTGCTGCAGGATGTGAATGATGTCGGCCCAGGCGCGGCCTACGGCGCTCCAGGCGAAGCGTGAAATGATGAAACCGCCGACGAGCAAGCCCGAGGCGACGGCCCAGGGCTTGCCCTGGGTAACATCAAACGTGAATCCGAACAGGGTCATCTCCGGGGCCGTGGTGGCCTCGATCGAATAGTGATAGACGATTTCCACCATGCTCACCAGGCCGCCCAGCAGCACCAGGCCGGTGGCGAGCGCGGCGGCGTAAGGCAGCCACAGGTGGCGCATCAGCTTTGCCTTGAGCACCGGCACGTGCATCGCGATCAGGCTGGCGAAACCGCCCGGCGCGTACAGCACCATGATCAGGAACAGGACGCCGAGGTAGAACAGCCAGGCCTTGGTGATGGCGCCTACGGCGATCACCATGACGAAAAATACGATGCTGCCTATGATGGGTCCGAAGAAAAAGCCGGCGCCACCGATGAAAGTGGCGAGCAGCACGCCGCCCGAGCGCGCCGCTCCGACGTTCTCTGCGGTGACGATTTCATAGTTGATGCAGTTCAGCCCGCCGGCAATCCCGGCAAAGAAGGCTGATAGCAACAGGGTGAGAAAACGCACCATGTGCGTGTCGTAGCCGACGAATTCGGCGCGCTCCGGATTGTCGCGCACGGCGTTGGCCATGCG
>JAPLRD010000347.1:1064-2245 GCA_026399375.1 Pseudomonadota bacterium | reverse complement strand
TTCTTGAGGTTGTTCTGGCGCGCGCCGCGGATGATGATGGCGCCGTCTTCAGACGATCGGTGTGGCATGCCCGCATTGTATCGGCCTTGCGGGGTTGGCGATGCCGGGGTTATTGAATGGGCAGCGGCGCGCTGGGTTTTGCCCTTCCGGGGTAGCCTGGATTGTTCGGACCAGATCGAAGCTTGGCTTTTGGGCACTTGCAGCAGCACTACACTGTAGTTACACTCTATGCATGAGCACACTTCGCTTCGAATGGGATGATCGGAAGGCGGCAGCAAATCTGAGAAAGCACGGCGTCAGCTTTGAGGAAGCCAAATCTGTCTTCTTCGATGAACGTGCCAAGCTGATCGACGATCCAGATCATTCCGACGCTGAAGATCGCTTTGTCTTGCTTGGATTGAGCAGCGTGCTTCGATTGCTGCTCGTTTGCCACTGTTATCGGAGAGATGGCAATGTCATTCGAATCATCTCCGCGCGCAAGGCAATTGCCAAAGAGTCAAAATCTTACTAATCGGGTGCCCTATGCGCAAAGAGTACGACTTCTCCAAAGCACGAAAGAATCCATACGCATCACAACTCAAGAAACAAATCACGATTCGGCTTGACGAAGATTCCATCATGTATTTCAAGGCGATCTCTGAAGAGGTTGGCGTTCCGTACCAAAGCCTCATCAATCTGTATTTGCGCGACTGTGCCATGTCGCAACGCAAACTAAATCTCAATTGGAAGTAAGTTACTTTGTCGTTGTGGAGGGCGTAGACGCTAAATGCAACGGACCGCCTTCGGCGGCCATTGATTGTTAAGACGGCACCAGTAGTGTCCGGCCGTTAGTCAAATATAGGGATTTCCGAAAAATTCAAGTTATGCCTCATAAAGCGTGTCACTAGACAGCTATACGCCGGCGGCGTATAGTCCGCGAATGTTCACCGTTGTCGAAACTCTTGTGTTTCAGAAGCAATGGCCACTTTACTGGACTGAAAAAGAACGAGGCGAATTTGCCGCATATCTCGCCGAGTTTCCAAATTCCGGTTCCGTAGTGCCCCAATCGGGTGGCATTCGAAAGGTCCGTTGGCGGCGCGCAGGCACTGGTAAGTCCGGTGGCGTTCGCGTAATTTATTTCACGCGAACAGCCGAAGAAGAGGTTGTACTTCTGCTTATTTACGCGAAGACCAAGACCGACA
>JAPLRD010000347.1:0-1058 GCA_026399375.1 Pseudomonadota bacterium | reverse complement strand
ATTACAGGCGCCAAGCTTAAGGAGATTCGCCGTGTCATTGAAAACTAAGCCGCTCACTGGCGCCAAACTGCGGGACTTTGAGGCCAAGCGTGACCTTGCTGCCGAGTTGCTTGAGTCAGTGAAACAAATGAAAGCAGGAAAGACCCAGGTTGTCCTTTCACCCGCAATTGAAGCGAGAGAGCGCACGGGTTTGTCACAATCGCAATTCGCTAGGCTTCTAGGTGTATCTGTTCGTACGCTTCAGGGCTGGGAGCAGGGCCGTAAGCAACCTAGCGGTGCGGCACGCACGTTGCTCACAATCGCGCAGACCAATCCCAAGGCATTGCTGGCGGTTGCCGACAAGTAGCTAATGGCCCGCATGATGCATAACAAACTATAGCGGTCCGGAACCGCGCCTAATGCCTGGCCTAAAGCCCGTTATGGCGCGCGATATAGGCCTTCACCGCATCCGCGTCCGCATCCATCAGTTCAAAGCGCTGCGGCAGGGACTCCAGATTCTCGCAGCCTGAAGGATAGTCGGGATCGCGTCCCAGCGCCTCGCGTATGGTCTGCGCGAATTTCACCGGCAGCGCCGTCTCCAGACAAACGAGCGGCATGCCGGCCTGCCTGTGTTCCAGCCCGACCTTCAGTCCATCCGCGGTATGCGTGTCTATCATCACGCCATAGTCGCGATAGACGCGGCGTATGGTCGCGAGACGATCCGCATGGGTGCTTGTGCCGGAGACGAAACCGTAGGCCTTCATCTTGTCGAAATATGGCGTGCCCGAGAGATCGAAATAGCCCTCGCCGTCCACCTTGCGCCACAGCGCCGCGACCGCCGCGGCATCGCGCCCGACGAGATCGAAGATGAAGCGCTCGAAATTGGAGGCTTTGGAGATGTCCATCGACGGGCTGCTGGTCTGAAAAGTATCGGCGGTGCGTCGCGGACGATAGATGCCGGTGCGGAAAAATTCTTCGAGTACGTTGTTCTCGTTCGTGGCGAGCACCAGGCGGCGGATCGGCAGCCCCATCATGCGCGCGCTGTGCCCCGAAAGGATGTTGCCGAAATTGCCCGAAGG
>JAPLRD010000300.1 GCA_026399375.1 Pseudomonadota bacterium | reverse complement strand
TCAAGAGTCTATGCAGTCGGCGCACCTCAGGGGCTTGAACTAACGCTGTCTGACGGAATTGTTTCTGCGTTGAGGGACTTGGACGGTGGTAGGTACCAAGCTTCCGAAGCGGTGGGCATAGATCGAAGTGGATGGCATGCCCTCGGTCTCATCGATGATGAGGCCGTACAAATACCCACGGTTTTGGTACAGCGACCGCAGGCGCTCGATCAACTCCTCGTTGGTGTAACGGTGCGCCCGGGCCAGAAGGATGCCCTGCGCAGTGTAGAACACGTCGGACGGCACGATAGACTCGAATGCGCCGACCTTCTTGATCCACATGTCGGGCGTGTTTTCCACCCGCAGTTTCTTAAGTTTGAACGAAATCCGGTTGTAGACGTTGTTGCCGATGTATTTTTCATTTGTCAGCACCTCGTGCACGGTAGCGCGAGTCCACTCGCGATCGAGGTCGGTGCGTACTGACATCCCGTTCAGACGTCCTGCGATTTCCGTCTCGACCATTCCGTCGTCGATGAACCAGCGATACATCAGGTTGACGGTGCGGATTTCGTCGTCCGGCCCGGGCATGAGGATGACGCGGTCGGTCTGCAGGCTCTTGTGCTCACCCCGAGTAAGTTCAGCCTTGATGGAGCCGTTCTGATCAATAAGCACGCGGCGCAGGCCATAGCCCGCGGGGCCGCCCTGACGAAAACCGAGCTCAATCAGTCGGCATTGCCCTGCAAACACCTTGGCGGACAGTTCACGGCTGTACTCGCCGGCCATGGCCCGTTTGACGCCCTTGACGATGGTGGACACCGGGGAGCCATCATTCTCAAACTGCTCGGCGCAATAGGCGACCTGAATGCCGGCACGCCGGCACCGGTACTCGTAGTAGGCGCTCTCGTCTGCATCCTGGAATCGGCCCCAACGGCTAACGTCGTAGACCAGGATGATGGTGAAATCCGCTGAGCCGTCTTCAACATCGCTGAGAAGGCGCTGCAGGGACGCGCGGCCATCAATGCGTAGACCGCTTTTGCCGGCGTCGGCATAGGTACGGACGATTTCGATGCCCCGTTGGGCGGCGTATTCGCGAATCTTGTGAGCCTGATTCTCGGTTGAATACTGCTGGTGCTCGGTGGACATGCGAACGTACTCGGCTGCGCGAAGGAGCGGGCCCTGAAGCTGGCCCTCGTCATTCGTTTGCTGTTCTTCTGGCATTTCCGCGATCACCCTGGCAATTGGATTCCTTGCTCTCGGAATTCGGGCTTCATATCGCGACAGGCAGTTGTGACCGTGGCGTGCACAGACAGGGTGTCGGAGTCCAATGCGCGTTGTACCGAGAGCGCGCGAGCGCGAATTTAGCAGGCAATCCGCGCGCTGAAAATCAGGGCTTCACTTTGCAATCAGGTCTCAAAATCGCGCAAGGGGCTGATAGGACTGTGATTTCTACAATCCACGAGTCCTCATTTGCAATTCCGTCGACGGCAACCGGTATAAGCCGGTATCTCCCTGATGGCAAAGAAAAAGTCATCGGTGACACGTCCACCTTTGCAATTTTCGCGTTCCGCTGCTTCTGATTCCGCTTTTGTTGCATCTGGCGGTTGCGATCGGCGTAGTCGGGATGGCTTTCCCGATACCGCTTCCAGTAGTCCGGATTTTTTGCGGCCCAGTACTTGTTGTAGTCCGAGTCGTTACCCGGGTAGTCGAGGTCATCTCGTCGCTTTTTCTGTTGCGACTGCCGGCGACGCTCTCGTTGGCAGTCGGGCGTCGAACAGTAAGTCTGCATCGGGACTTGGGGATGAGGGCGAAAATTCTCACCACAGGCTACACAACGCTTTGACATGACGCACTCCATACGAAAAGTGGTATGGAACGTGCGGGGACATGCCGGCGTAATGGGGCATGGTAAAGATCGAGTTTTACTCGCGGACTGGCTCACCTAGTGAGCCAGTGGGAGGGCTATTGTTGAAATATTGCCAGTCCCAATTACCTGAGAAGCGGATTTCCAGAATGAATCAAGTCCTGTGGACAATACGCGCCCGGAAGGCGTCCGGCGGAAAACGTCTTTCTGCCGCGGCTCGCACTGCGGACGCGGTGCTCATGCGTGATCTTCTTATTGATCATTTCGGTCCCTGTTGCCTCGAAGACCTTGTTATTTCACGCGGCGAGTTTCCTCGTTGGATGCGTGCAGATATTCAGCATGAGTTGGACGCGATCTTCAAAGAGATCCCCACGCACGGGTTCTTCGGCGCACGGCTGCGCGGCAGCGGGCTGGATTTTCGGTTTCCAAATCTGCTGGAGACCGGAGAGGAGGCGATTGCCGTCGGGCCGGCCGTATATCAGGACATTGACATCGGCGAGGAAGAGCCTGCGCGCTGCCTTCTGCGAGGCCTGTGGCTCGCCGAATCCGAAGGCACGCAATTCGGTGTACTGCTTGATGTCACAACCGATTACCACGACACGCAGGTGCGGGTAGATATCGCGGTTCCACCGGGTGAGGTTGCACAGGAATTGGCAGTGCGGTTGCTCAGGCGTATTCGCGACGCAGGCGAAGGCGCCCGGGCATATCGGGGCAAGATACTCACACTTGAGCCCGAGGAGTACACGATTCAGGGCGCACCGGCCGATATTGTGGTTGAGGACATCGCGCACGCCGCCCGGGAGGACGTGATCTTGCCCGAGCGCATGCTCCAATTGATAGAACGCAACACCATCGGCTTTGCTGGGCGCATGGATGCGCTTACTGAATTGGGCATGTCGGGTCGTAAGGGCGTACTGTTCTATGGGCCACCGGGCACGGGCAAAACGCTTGTTGTCCGCTATCTCGCAGGCGAATTGAAGGGGTTCACAACTTTTCTCGTCGCCGCGCAACAGTACGGCTTGCTTCATGACTACATCGAGATGGCGCGATTGCTGCAGCCCTCATTGGTCGTACTCGAGGACGTGGACCTGGTGGGCGCCGATCGCGACGGGCCCTGGCAGGGAAGCCCGACCGCACTGAACGATCTGCTCAATCAAATGGATGGTCTGACGCGCGAAGCGAAAATCCTTTTCGTGATGACTACAAACCGGCCCGAGGTGCTGGAACCCGCGCTTGCTGGCCGACCGGGTCGAGTGGATCAGGCGATCGAGTTCAGTCTGCCCGAGGACGCCGAGCGGCGCCGTCTCATCCGGCGCTATATGGGCACGCTGGCGATGAGTGAGGATCTGGTTGCATCCGTGAGTAAGCGCGTGGGGAAGGTAGCGCCCGCCTTCATCAAGGAGTTGATGCGCCGCGCTGCGGAGTGCATGCTCGAACGCGGCAACACGGCGCAGTTGAGCATTGATCTCGCGGACGTGGAACGGGCATTGGAGGACATGCTCGTGCTCGGTGGCAAACTGAATACGAAACTGCTCGGGGCGGAAGAAGCGATTGGGTTCACGGCAAGGCGCTAATCGCAATGCCGAACGATGCCAACGCGGAAGGCATAGTCGCTCACGTAATGAGCCTGTGCAATACAATGGCGGTCACACCAAGCCGAGGGGAGGCTCGATTGGACCGCACGGAGCGCTTCTACAAGATCGATCACCTGCTGCATGAGCGTAGGGTCGTATCCTTTCGCGACCTAAAGGACGAACTTTCAGTGTCTGCGGCGACGCTCAAGCGGGACCTCGAGTACCTGCGCGAG
>JAPLRD010000112.1 GCA_026399375.1 Pseudomonadota bacterium | reverse complement strand
CCCAGTTCGACATCGCCGGATTCACGCCAACGCACGAACCGCACAGGCAAATTTCCGTGAGAATTCCGGGAGCGCAGCGGAAAGAGCTGAAACGGGCGGCGGCACGTAAGAAATCGAGCGTCGGCGAAATTATCCGCGCCGCCTTGGAAGCGGCGCCGTTGAAGAAAAAGCGCTAGCAGGCTGTCGGACTTAGAAAACGGCGCAGGAGTGAAAGCGCGCCGATTTGCGTCGATTTGTTCGGCGGCGAACGGGGGAAGAGGTTTTTGGTTTGGAGAAAACTGAGTGGTATCGGTTTTCCGGTGACTTGGGCCGCGCTTTTCGTGCGGCATGCCCTCGGGGGAACCGATTTACGCCATCGTCGCAAGGTTTTTAAGCGAGAAGAGCCGTTTGAGATTATAGCTCACGCACACCAGGGTCCATTCGAGCGAGACTTTCGCGTGGCCGCGCAAACTGAAACGCCGGAATCCCATCACTTCTTTGATGATGCCGAAAACCGGTTCGACCGTCTGCTTGCGCAGTTTGTAGAGCTCCTTGCCGACGGCGGTCTTCAGTCGGTGCGCCATTTTCTCCTTGGCGGTCGCCGCCGGCGCCAGCGCCGGAGGTTCCGGCTGGGGCAGCAGTTCGGCCACGGTTTTGTGATGGTCCATCTTTTCCACCGCCGCAAACACCGTCACGCCCGTCACCGTGCCGTCCGGGTTCTGTTCCACCGCTTGCACGGCCGCTTCACTATAAAAGCCACTGTCCACCAAGATCGCTGTGACCTGCGGCGCGACCACAGGGCTGATCGCAGCCGCCGTCGGCGGCAACTCCTGCTTATCGTTCGCCGCCACACTGACCCGCGCGCCCACGATGAACATCGCGGCGTCGACCGCTGCCTGCGCATTATAGGACTGCTCGAAGTGCTGGCCGCTGCCAGCTTTCATGATCCCGCTGGTCGGATCCGTGAAGTTGTATTGCGCCTTGGGCGCGGGCGTCTCGCTTGGCGCCTTCGGTTCCGGCCCGCGCGGCTTTTGGCCCGCGTCGCGCTGCGCCTGGCGCTTGGCTTGTTTGGCGGCGTAGTCGGGCTGTTGCGCGGCGGCCAGTTCCTTGGCGCGGGCTTCGATCACTGCGCGCGCCTGCTGCAAGGCGGCTTTACGGTCGGTCCGTCGCGTCAGTTCCGCCGGGATGTCCAGCGCGTCTGGCCGCTCCTGCGCTTCCGCTTGTTGGGCCCGCTCCATCAGCTCCTTCACCTCGAGTTCCAACTGCGCCAGCATCTCGCCGGCGCGAGCGTAGCTCACGGCGGCGTGCTTGCTGGCGTTCGCCTGAATCTTAGTTCCGTCCACGCTGACCGTCCCGACTTTTGTCAGCTTCAAGTGCTGCGCCAGTTGCAGCACGGTGACAAACGCCGCGTCGAACGCCGCCTTGTTCGCCGTGCGAAACGCGCAAATCGAGGCATGGTCCGGGTGGTGATTGGCGCAGAGATACCGTACCGCCACGTCACTGTGGGTCGCCGCTTCGATGGCCCGCGAGCCGAAGCGGCCCGTGACGTAGCAATAAATCAACAACGCCAGCATCATCGTCGGCGGATACTGCTCGCTCCCGGTCCCGCGTTGATTGACCGAAAAGTGCTCGGTGGGGATCTGCTCCACGGCATCCAGGATGAAGTGCACGATGTGATCGGCCGGCACCCACTCGCGCAGATCATACGGCAGGAACATCGGGGTTTCGCGGTCCAAATTGACGAAGCGTGCGGCCATACTGATCAGATCCCAAAGTCCCTGATTCGTTCAAAAAATTCGCGGAATCTTCGTCGCGCCTAAGTCCGACAGCCTGCTAGCTTCGAATGTCGCGCCTAGGTTTCGCGCCAGTTTTCCGGCACCCATTATGAATTTTCCCCGCGCCCTACTGCTT
>JAPLRD010000337.1 GCA_026399375.1 Pseudomonadota bacterium | reverse complement strand
CGAATTAGATCAGGCGGATTGGCGCCACAGTCGCTGCAGTACTCCCCTCACCCCGACCCTCTCCCCGCAAGCGGGGCGAGGGCGCGCCCCCGCAATTGCAGCGCGTACCGTACATTGCGACGACTCCTGCAGAGCTCGTTTCGCCGCACAGCGGCGAGAGATGGTTTTCTCCCTCTCCCCCGGAACCGGGGGAGAGGGCTGGGGTGAGGGGCGGTTCTAAGCCTCGTCCGCGTCCGGATTGTCGACGGGCTTCGCAGCATACTTCGCCGCGAGCTTCGCATCGGACACGCGTGCGGCGATTTTCGGCGTCGCGGTTCTCACGTCGGCGTTCTGTGCGCGGTGGCGCAGCGCGTGATCCGCGAGCACCAGCGGATCGGCGTCGCGCGTATGCCGACGCAGGGGTCGTGACGGCCGTGTGTCTCCACCGTCACCGGCTCGCCCTTCTTGTTGATCGAACGGCGCGCGAGGCGGATGCTGGAGGTGGGCTTGATGGCGAGGTTGACCAGCAGGTCCTGGCCGGTGGAAATCCCGCCCAGAATGCCGCCCGAGTTGTTGGAGAGAAATCCGTCGGGCGTGAGTTCGTCCGAATGCTCGGTGCCTTTCTGCTCCACCGAGGCAAAGCCGGCTCCGATTTCAACCCCCTTTACCGCGTTGATGCCCATCATGGCGTAGGCGATGTCGGCATCGAGCCGGTCGTACACCGGCTCGCCCCATCCCACCGGCACGCCTGCGGCGACGACGGTGATTTTCGCGCCGCACGAATCCCCGCTCTTGCGCAGCGCATCCATGTAGGCTTCGAGCCCCGGCACCGCCGCCGCATCCGCGACGAAGAACGGATTCTGGTCGACCGCGCCCCAGTCCTTGAATGCGACCTTGTTCGGACCGAGTTGAGACAGATAGCCGCGGACCGTGATGCCGTAACGCTCTTTCAGCCACTTCTTCGCGATCGCGCCGGCGGCGACCCGCACCAGCGTCTCGCGCGCAGAGGCCCGACCGCCGCCGCGATAATCGCGCATGCCGTATTTCTGCCAGTAGGTGTAATCGGCATGGCCCGGGCGGAAGCTCTCGGCGATATTGCCGTAGTCCCGGCTCTTCTGATCTTCGTTGCGCACCAGGAAGCCGATCGCGGTACCGGTGGTCCTGCCTTCGAACACGCCGGAGAGAATTTCCACCCTGTCCTCCTCGCGCCGCTGCGTCACATGGCGCGAGGTGCCGGGCTTTCTGCGGTCGAGCTCCACCTGGATATCGGATTCGGAGAGTTCCAGGCCGGGCGGGCAGCCGTCCACCACGCCGCCGTAGGCCGGGCCGTGCGACTCGCCGAACGAGGTGACGCAGAAGAGTTTTCCCAGGGTGTTGCCCGACATGATTTCACTCGCGGATAGGCTGCGACGAGTTTAGCATACCCCCTCACCCCGGCCCTCTTCCTGCAAGCGGGGCGAGTGAGCGAGTCCGCGCAGCCGCAACAGCCGGCGCACGCAAGAAAAAATCCCGCGTCTCGAACACGCTTGCCGCCAGGCGCTTGCCGCCCACTCGCAGGCTGCGCTTGAGCACGAAATCGAACAGCAGCGCGTTGTGCTCGCGCAGGCCCCGGAACAACGGCGCCGCCGAGCGCTCGATGTAGCCCAACTCCACGAGATGGTCCACCGAGTAGAGCGGAAACACGCCCGGCAGCGGATAGTCGGAGCCGTTCAGGAGGCGCGGATGCCAATCGTCGCGTTCGATCACGCGCCGCAGGGCCGGGCCGGCGCGCTGCGACTGCGTCATCGCCGACAGGTCGCCGAACAATTTCCCGACATAGCGCGGCTCGTCCATCATGCGCGCGAACAGCTCGAAGCTGCCGGTCGCCGGGCCGCCGGAACCGCGGTCGATGTCGAGGTCTTTCCCCATGGAGGCGCAGTGCGCGATCACCACGCGCACACCGTGATCGAGCGCGCGCCGCAGGCGCAGCGGATTGCCCAGTTCCTGCGCGTCGCCCCCTGCCAGCGCCCGCTCCAGGCCGGCATGGGTGATCAGCGGCAGATCGAGCCGCGCGAGCGCCTCGTAAAACGGATCGCACAATTTCGACGCCGGGTCCATGCCCATGGAAGAAGGCAGCCACTTGATCGCGCGCGCGCCCGGCTTTGCCGCAGCCGCCAGCCGCGCCACACAGTCGCGCCGGTAGGGATGCACCGAGGCCACCCATTCGAAATAGCGCGCATGGCGCTTCGCCACCTCCGCCGCATAGCGGTTCGGGATGTAGAGGCTGGTCTGAGCTCGCGTCCAGCGCTAACAGCAGCAGTTTGGCGCCCGGGCGCAACGCGCCCTGCAGCCTCAGCACGCGCTCGATATAGCTTTGATCCACCTGCCCTTCGCGCGCGCAGCCGGCGTTCATGAAGAACAGGCGCTGGGCGTAGGCCAGCGGATTGAGCCAGTCTTCCATCGATGGATCGAGATAAATGCCGCTGCCGGAGTCGCCCGTGCCCGCGAGATGGCCGTGGCAGTCCCACACTTTCGCCGGGTCCAGGCCTTCCCAGGCGGCGCGCACCAGTTCGTGCTGCGCCAGCGCTTCAGGCAGGCCGTCGCGGCAGGAGTTGACGAAGCCCTGGTCGGGCCACGCGCGCCATGCGGCGAGCCCGCCCGCGCCCAGCGCGACGGCGCCCGAAGCCCCAGGCGTCTGCCAGCGTCAACAAGAGCAGGGTCAGGAAGAACGTCAGGCCTGCCGCGCGTGCCGGACCATCCGACGCGCCGGCGTCTATACTGTCGATTTCGGCGTGGCGGCGACCACGCACAAATTGAAAGACCTGCCATGACACAATCCCGCCTGGTGCAGATCGTAGACCTGCTGTTGCTGTGTTTGCTGCTGATCGGCGCATCCGCCGCAAGCGCGCAGGGCGCCTGGCCCAGCCGCCCGATCACCATCGTCGTCGGGTTCTCCGCCGGCGGCACCACCGACATCATCACGCGGCTGATATCGGACGAACTGCGGAAGGGCCTGGGCCAGCCCGTCATCATCGAGAACAAGCCCGGCGCAGGCGGCAACATCGGCGCCGACATCGTGGCGAAAGCCAGGCCCGACGGCTACACCCTGCTCATGGGCTCGGTCGGCCCGCTCGCGATCAACGCCAGCCTGTACAAGCGCATGCCCTACGACAACCTGAAAGACCTCGCCCCGATCACGCTGGTCGCGCACGTGCCGAACATGCTGGTGGTGAATCCGCGCACGGTGCCGGCGCAGACCTTCGCCGAGTTCGTCGCCCTCGTCAAAGCGAATCCGGCAAAGTATTTCTACGCCTCGACCGGCAGCGGCACCTCGTCGCACCTGTCGGGCGTGCTGCTCAATCTGCAGGCCAGCCTCGACCTGACCCACGTCCCCTACAAGGGCGCGGTGGCGTTGAACGACGTCCTCTCGGGCGAATCGGTGCAGTGCATGTTCGCCACCATCCCCTCGGCGATCCAGCTCGTGCGCGGCGGCAAACTGCGCGCGCTCGCAGTCACCAGCCTCGCGCGCTCGGGCGGCGTGCCCGAAGTGCCGACGGTCGCCGAGTCCGGCTTCCCCGGCTTCGACGCCTCCTCCTGGTTCGGGCTGGTGGGCCCGGCCGGCCTGCCGCGCGAAATCGCGCACAAGATACAGGGTGAAGTCGCGCGCATCCTCAAGGACCCTGGCCTGCGCGAAAAATTCATCCAGCAGGGCGCCGACCCCATCGGCAACACGCCGGAAGAGTTCGGCAAGTACATGAGGGACGAAACCGCCAAATGGGCGAAGATCGTCAAGGCTTCGGGCGCGCAGGCGGATTAGTATCAGAACACACTAATTTCGAAGCATGTCTGTGTTGTAGGTGTAGGAGCGAGCTTGCTCGCGAATTCCACGATTCGCGAGCAAGCTCGCTCCCACAAAGTGGTGTGCCAGTCGGCGAAGTTGCTCGCCACAATGTTTCGCAATTTATGTGTCATCGTACTAGTCCTTCGTCATTGCCACGCAGGAGCTCGTGAAGCGAGACCGCCACAACTTGCCGCGAGCTATCCCGATACGCGTTGCTCCGCCCAACGAAGGATAGCCGACAGCAGCGCGTCAAGTTCCTCGCGCGCAATCGTGGGGACGATTTCGTCATCGTAGCGAAACTCGACCGCATACGGATTCAGGCTGCGCAACTCATCCACTGTCACAGGCAAAGTACCACCGTCGGCAACAATGGCTTCGCCCAGGGCCGCGAGGTCGTGCGTTCTCCGGACTTCGATGCCACGCGAAACCGCGACAGATTTCAATGCTTTTTCGACAGATTGCTGCGCGAGGAAACCGAGGGCAGCCAGACTTGCTCTGGGCAGAGGCAGAAGCAGTTCGAATGTCTCGCCATCGCGCAGCGCAAGCCGCTACAAGCGCCGTGCTTCTTCAAGCGGTGGCGTCATACACCAGTTTGCCTTCTTTTTTCGCCCAGTAGGGCAGCGTCCCGGGTACCTGGCTGCGGCGGTCGAACTCTTCCTGCGAAAACACCAGCACGTCCACCCCTACGCCGATCGAACCAATAGCACGATGCAATTTCAAATACTCCGATGCCTTGTCCGTCACTTCGCGCTCGATAACGAGAAAATCCAGGTCCGAACCTTCATCCGCGTCGCCACGCGCATACGATCCGATGACGATAACGCCCGGCGGGCTGCTTGCGGCAGCAGCGACACGGCGGGCGGCATCAACGATTGATTGCTGGGCCAGCATGATGGTGTGAGCCTGATTGATTTTGTTCTCTGACGGACTCAATGATAGGTGATGCAGGGCGAAAAAGGCAAACTTTGGGCTGCTTGTTCAAATACAGCTTGAGCACCGGAGAGGCGATGCGCTCGGTAGCGCAAGAACGCGCATGCGCAAATCGAGACCCTCCGGCCGTCTTCGGACAGGATCACCCGAAGCCCCAGTGGTAAAATGCCCAAGCGATTGCGCATCCCAATCAACTGCAAACGTGCCGGGCGGCGTCCGTAGCGGCCTTAATGTGGCTCGTTGGATACGGAGTACCTGACATGCACGTCGTAGAACGCTTCGCAGCTTTCGCCCAGACCTTCCGCGCGCAGCCGGTTCCGGCGGAAGTGCTGCATCACGCCAAGCGCGCGGTGATCGACTGGTACGCGGCGCTGCTGCCCGGAGCGGTCGCCGCGCCGGCGACGCTGCTGGAAAAGGCGCTCGCCGACAACCTCGACCGCGGCAGGGCGACGCTCGCGCACGGCCGCAAGAGCACGGCCCGGACCGCGGCGCTGATCAACGCCACCGCCGCGCATACCATGGAAGTGGACGACATCTTTCGCGACGCGATCTACCATCCGGGCGCGCCGACCATCGCCACCGCGCTGGCCGTGGCACAGGAAACCGGCGCGAGCGGCGAAGAGTTCCTGCGCGGCGTCATCGCCGGCTACGAGATCTCCACCCGCATCGGCAAGGCCATGGGGCGCGCGCATTACCGTTACTGGCACAACACCGGCACCATCGGCAGCTTCGGCGCCGCGGCGGCCGCCGCGACGATCTACGGCCTCGATGCAAAGCGCTACGCGCACGCGCTCGCCACCGTCGCCACCTTCGCCGCGGGACTGCAGCAGGCATTCCGCATGGATTCCATGTCCAAGCCCCTGCACGCGGGCCACGCCGCGGAGGCCGGCCTGCTCGCCGCGCTCGCGGCGCGCGAAGGCGTCACCGGTTCGCTCGACGTGATCGAGGGCGAGTCGGGCTTCGGCCGCGCCATGAGCGACGGTCCCGACTGGGAAAAAGCGCTCGCCACCCTGGGCACGGACTTTCACATCACGCAGATGACCTTCAAGAACCACGCCTGCTGCGGCCACACCTTCGCCGCCATCGACGGCGCGCTCGAACTTCAGCGCAGGATGTCCGTGTCCGCCGCCGACATCGCCCGCGTTTTGGTGGGCACCTACAGGGCCGCGCTCGATGTCGCCGGGTACGAGCAGCCGGCGACGCCGGCCGAGGCGCGCTTCAGCCTCAAGTACGTGGTCGCCACCGCCCTCACCCACGGCAGCGTGCGCCTCGCGGCGTTCGAGCCTGAGCGCATGGCGGACGCGGCGACGCGCGCGCTGATGCAAAAGATCGAACTTTCCGTCGACGCCGAACTCGACGCGGGCTTCCCCGGCCGGCGCGCCGCGCGCATTGCCATCGAAACAAAAGACGGACGCCGCGACGAGTACCTGCAGCCGACGCGCAAGGGCGACCCGGACATGCCTTTGAGCGACGTTGAGTTGGAGCACAAGTTTCTCGAACTGGCCGCGCCGGTGCTGGGCGATGCCGCCGCGCGCGCGCTCGTGGCGCGGCTGTGGACGCTGGAAAACGCAGCTTCGGTATGAAGCACGCCGACGCATTGTTCGCGGCCCTGTTCGCGCCGCGCGCGATCGCGCTGATCGGCGCTTCCGCGGATCCGGGCAAGAACACCGCGCGCCCGCAGCGCTTCCTGCGCAAGCACGGCTACGGCGGGCGCATCCTGCCGATCAACCCGGCGCGCGACGAAGTGCTGGGCGAGCGCGCTTACCCCAGTCTGCTCGATGCCCCGGGTGACATCGACCACGCCTTCATCATGCTGCCTTCGGCGAAAGTCGAAGCGGCGCTGGAGCAGTGCGCGGCGCGCGGCGTGCCGCTGGCCACCGTGTACAGCGACGGCTTTGCCGAGGCCGGCGCGGCGGGCGCCGAACTGGAACGCAGGCTGGTCGCGCGCGCGCGCGAACTGGGCGTGCGCCTGCTCGGGCCGAACTGCATCGGTCTCGTGAACGTCGCCAACGGCTGCGCCCTCACCGTCAACGCGGTGCTCGAAATGGACGCGCTGCCGCTCGGCGGCGCCAGCGTGGTGTCGCAAAGCGGCACCATCATCGGCACCATCCTGTCGCGCGGCGCGGCGCGCGGCCTCGGCTTCGCCAAACTGGTGTCGGTCGGCAACGAGGCCGACCTCGGCGTGGGCGAGCTGGTGGACATGCTCGCAGACGATCCCGACACGCGCGTGATCCTGCTGTTTCTCGAGACCTTGCGCGACGCACCCGCCCTTGCGCGCGCCGCGGCACGCGCCTGCGCCGCGGGCAAACCGGTGGTCGCCTACAAACTCGGCCGCTCCGCGCTGGGCGAGGCTCTGGCGCGCTCGCACACCGGCGCGCTCGCGGGCAGCGACGCCGCGGTCGACGCCTACTTCCGCCGCTCGGGCATCGTGCGCGTGGACATGCTGGAGACGCTGATCGAAATCGCGCCGCTGCTCGTCGGACGACACCCTCCTCCCGCGCTTGGGCGCGCGCCCAGGGTCGCCGTGGTGACGACTACCGGCGGCGGCGCCGCCAGCGTGGTCGACCGCCTGGGCACGCTGCGCATGGAAACGCTCACACCCGATGCCGGCTTCATCGCGGCCATGGGCGCGCAAGGCATACCGGTGAAGCCTTCGCCCATCATCGATCTCACGCTCGCCGCCACCAGCGACAAATACCGCGCCGTGCTCGAGGCACTGCTCGCGCACCCCAGTTGCGACGCGGTGCTCGCCGTGGTCGGCTCCTCCGCTCAGTTTCATCCAGAGCTTGCGGTGAAGCCCATCGTAGGGATTGCGCAAAGCGCCAAGCCGCTGGCGGTGTTTCTCGCGCCGCACGCGGAAGCATCGCTCAGGCTGCTCTCGGAGGCCGGCGTCCCCGCGTTTCGCACGCCCGAGGCCTGCGCCGACGCGCTCGCCGCGTATTTCAACTGGCGCGCGCCGCAGGCCGCAAGCGCCCCCCCGACCGTCGCCTGGCCCGATGCGCTGCCTTCCACGGGCGCGCTGGACGAAGCGCAGGCGCTCGATCTGTTCGCCGCCCTCGGCGTGCCCACCGCGCATCGGGCCATCGCGCAGGCACCCGAATTTGCGCACACCCTTCCCTACCCGGTTGTCGCGAAGGTGCTGTCCTGCGACATCGCGCACAAGACCGAAGTCGGCGGCGTGGCGCTGAATATCGCCGACCGCGCGGCGTTCGATGCGCGCGTGCCGCAGATGCTGGCCGAGGTGCGCGCCGCCGCGCCCGACGCGCGCGTGCAGGGCGTACTGGTTCAGGTCATGGCCGAAGGATTGGCGGAGGCCATCGTCGGCTACCGTCACGACGCGCTGGTCGGACCGGTGGTGCTGGTGGGCATGGGCGGGAGGCTGGCCGAACTCTACCGCGACACCGCGCTGCGCTGCGCGCCGGTCGATGAGGCCGAAGCGATGGAAATGATCAGTGAAGTAAGGGGCCTGGCGCTGGTGCGCGGCTATCGCAAGCTCCCGCGCGGCGACGTGGCGGCGCTCGCGCGCGCGATTGCGGCGGTGTCGCGCCTCGCCCTGATCGAAGGACAGCCGGTCGCGGAAGCGGAAATCAACCCGCTCATGGTGCGCGCCGACGGCGTGCTCGCGGTGGATGGCCTGGTGGTGCTAAAGGAGATTTCTAACAATCCCGATTCTGTCATTCCGAGCGCAGCGAGGAATCTGCTTTTCTTGGATGGCAAAAAGCAGATTCTTCGGCCTGCGGCCTCAGAATGACAATTTTTTGCGGCTCCTTAAATGGAAAGAACATGAGACGCGTCGTCATGGCATTGCTGCTTCTGTCGGTCGCCGGCGCCGCACTGGCACAGGGCAGCTACCCGCAAAAGCCGATACGCGTGATCGTCGGCTATACGCCGGGCGGCGCGACCGATATCGTCGCGCGCATCCTCGCGGCCAAGCTGCAGGAGGCGATGGGCCAGCCCGTGATCGTGGAAAACAAGCCCGGTGCGGGGAGCAACATCGGTTCCGAGTACGTCGCGAAGAGCGCACCGGACGGCTACACCCTGCTGGTCGGCTCCATCGCCAACGCGAGCAACATGGTCGCCTACAAGAACCTCGGCTACGACACCCTGCGCGATCTCGTCCCCGTGTCGCAGTTGATGAGCGCGCCTTCGGTGCTCGCCGTGCATCCCTCGTTCCCGGCGAAGAACCTGCAGGAACTGATCGCGCTGGCGAAGCGCGAACCGGGCAAGTACGCCTACGCCTCCACCGGCAGCGGCGGTTCGCCCCACCTCGCGGGCGAACTGCTGAAGCTGCGCGCCGGCATCGACCTGATCCACGTCCCGTACAAGGGCGCGGCGCCGGCGCAGTCCGACCTCCTGGGCGGCCAGGTGCACATGGCGTTCCAGACCGCGCTGTCCGCGATTCCGCACCTGCAGAGCGGGCAGCTGCGCGCAATCGCGGTGGCGGCGAACAAGCGCCTGCCGCAACTGCCCAACGTGCCGACCATGGCCGAGGCCGGCCTCGCCGAGGTCGAAGTATCGAGCTGGAACGGCC
>JAPLRD010000254.1 GCA_026399375.1 Pseudomonadota bacterium | reverse complement strand
TCAGGCCCCAGGACAGCAGCCGCTCGCCGCGCGCCCGCGGCGGTCGGTTCATGATGCCCGGATCGGGCTTCTCCGCGCCCAGGGCCAGCGCCGGCAGCATGTCGGTGCCCAGGTCTACGGCCAGGATCTGGATGATGGTGAGCGGTAGCGGAATCCTGAAGAGCACGAAAGCAAGATAAGGGACGACCTCCGGGATGTTCGAGCTCAGGATGTAGGTGAGGAACTTGCGGATGTTCTCGAACACCGCGCGTCCTTCCTCGATGGCGGCGACGATGCTGGCGAAATTGTCGTCGAGCAGGATCAGGTCGGCCGCCTCCTTGGCCACGTCGGTGCCGGCGATGCCCATGGCGATGCCTATGTCTGCGGTCTTGAGTGCCGGCGCGTCGTTCACGCCGTCGCCGGTGACGGCGACGATTTCGCCCTTCTTCTTCAGCGCCTGCACGATCAGCATCTTCTGTTCGGCCGCGACGCGGGCGAATATGATCTCCTTCGCATCGAGAGCAAGCTGCAGTTGCGTAGCCGACATGGAGCGCAGGGCGTCGCCGTTGATCACCACCGGCTGGCCGGTCTTCACCAGGCCGATCTCGCGTGCGATTGCAAGCGCGGTATGCGGGTGGTCGCCGGTGACCATGATGATGCGGATGCCGGCGCTGGCGCAGCGCGCTATCGCCTCCGGTACTTCCTCGCGCGGCGGGTCTTCCAGCCCGACGAGGCCGGTCAGTGTCATGCCGCGCTCTTCGCCCGGCGCGCCGTCGTCAACCGCGCGATGGGCGAAGGCCAGCACGCGCAGTCCGACATCGGTCATTGCGTCCTGCGCCGCGAGGAGGCGCGTCTTCGCCGCATCGTCGAGCGGGGCAATGCCGGCGTCGAACTGGATGAAGTCGCAGATTGCCAGCACCGACTCCGGCGCGCCCTTGCAATAGAGCACGCGGCCCTTTGGCGTCCGGCACAGCACCGACATGCGCTTGCGGTCGGTGCCGCAAGGAATCTCGTCGATGCGCGAATAGCCGGCCAGCGCACCTGCCGCGTTCCTGCCCATGTTGGCCAGCGCCACTTCCATCGGGTCGCCCAGCAATTGTCGCTGTCCGCGGTCTTCGACTTCGTTCAGGTTGTGGCACAGCGCGGCGTTGACGAACAGTTCGCGGTTGTCCTGGACCAAGCGCGGTTGCGCCGCAAGGTCCGCCTCTTCGAGGGAGCCGCCGCCCAGCCACAGGCGCTTCACCGACATGCGGTTCTGCGTCAGCGTGCCGGTCTTGTCGCAGCAGATGGTGGTGGTCGAACCCAGCGCCTCGACTGCGGGCAGGTGGCGCACCAGGGCGTTGCGCTTCGCCATGCGCTGGGTCGCCATCGCCAGTGCCAGAGTCACCGTCGGCAGCAGGCCTTCGGGCACGTTGGCGACGATGATGCCGATGGCAAAGAGCACGTTCTGCCACGGCGGCAGTCCGAGCGCCTGGCCGATGAAGAAGAAGGCGACGCCGAGCCCCGTGGCCATCGCCGCGACGATGCGCGACAGGCGCGCGATCTCGCGCTGCAGCGGCGAACTGGGTTCGCCTACCGTCTGCGTCAGGTGGGCGATCTTGCCGAAGTCGGTATGCATGCCTGTGGCGTACACCGCCGCGCGCGCCTGGCCCGACACCACCGAGGTGCCCGCGAGCGCGATGTTCTTGGCGTAAAGGGGGGATTCCTCCGTGCTGGGTTCCGTGCTGCGCGCCTTGGGCAGGGATTCGCCGGTGACCGTGGCGGTATTGACTCGCAGCGCGAACGCCTCGATGAGGCGGCAATCGGCCGGAACCAGGCTTCCTTCCTCCAGCAACACGATGTCGCCGGGTACGAGATCGCTGGCGAGAATCTCGGCGGTTGTATCTTCGCGCCGGACTTTCACCTTCTGCGGCAACAGTTGGCGCAATGCGGCCACCGCGCGCTCGGCCTTGTATTCCTGCCAGAAGGAGAAAATGCCGTTGATGATAATGACGCCGACAATGGCGACGCCCAGGCTGGCCATGCCTTCGCCGGGTTCGAAATGCTCGGCGACGAAGGCGAGCGCGGCGCCCGCCCAGAGGATGAGGGCGAAGAAATGGGTGAACTCGCGCGCGAAGCGGAGCAGCAGATGTTCGCTCGCCACCTCCTCGACATGGTTCGCGCCATATTCGCCAAGACGGCGCGCGGCTTCATCGCGCGCGAGACCGGCGCGGGAGGTCTTCAGGCTTTCGAGCGCCTGCTCGGTAGTGAGCTTATGGATGTGCACGCCGGGGCCGGGTTGTTCAGCAGGAGCGCAGGGTCCGGAGATCGCGGCGCGCGGGCCTGTTACGGGCTTCGGCGCCGATCAGAGGCGTCTCTGTGGGGAGCGGGTTGTGCTGGGACATTTTCGGAATCCCTCTGCCGGAAAACACCCTTCATGATAGCCAGCGGAAGTGAAAGGCTGTTGACAAAAGTCATGCGCCCTCGCCTCTCTGTCCGCGGGTCAATCGATGGGATACCAATGGGGCCGGACAAAATGCAGCCCGCAATTATCGCCTTCGCCAGGTCCGGGTATGCGGCGCGTCTTCTGCACTCGCACCTCGGCATCTCCGACCTGCACCCGGTAGTCGATGGTCTCGCCCAGGTAGGCTTTGCGCATCACCGTGCCGCGCACGCCGCCTTCGCCGGTGAAGTCGATTTCCGTCGGCCGCGCCGCAAGCAGTCCGGCGCCGGCTGCGACGAGTTCCGCCGGCGGAGAAACGCCGCCGGGCCAGGCGCACCGGGTGCCGCCTATCTGCATCCCGGCAGGACTCAATCCCGCGCGAAGAAAGGAGGACAGTCCTATGAACTCGAACACGAAGCGGTTCGCCGGCGAGCCGTACACTTCGAGCGGCGTGCCGATCTGCTGCGCCACGCCGGCGCGCATCACCAGAATGCGGTCCGACAGGGCCATCGCCTCCGACTGATCGTGTGTCACGTACAAAATGGAAAAAC
>JAPLRD010000044.1 GCA_026399375.1 Pseudomonadota bacterium | reverse complement strand
CGCCGTGTTTTTTCAAATAGCGCAGTATCACCAGACCGCCCAGGCTGTGGCCGACCAGATGGACCTGCGGCTGTCGCAATGCGGCGATGCGCGCGGCGAGCAGGCGCGCATGCTCATCCAGACCCTGCGCCCTGGAACGATAGTCGAAGGTGTGGGCGGCGTAGCCGCCGCGCGACAACAGCAGGCGAAGCCCCTGCATCGCCCAGCCGCCCATCCACAGACCGTGCGCGAGCAGCACGGCCTCGCCCGGCGGATGTTCCCTGGTGGGTGCCTGAATGTTCATCCCCGTCGCGCGCGCGCAAGCAGGTATGCGCCCGCGAGGCCGGGCAGCACGCAGAACACGAGGTAGGCATTGCCGTAGCCCCCGGCCAGCCCGACGACGAGGCCGAACAAGGGCGGTGCCGTCAACGCGCCGATGAAGGTCAGAACCTGCGTGCCTCCGGTGATCGCGCCGACCTGGCCCGGAGGCGCAAGCCGTGCGACCTCGGCGAGATAAACGCCGTTCCAGCCGACTGCGGACGCGCCGAACAGCGCGCTCGCCAGAATCACCGTCGGCAGCGGCCAGTTGACGCTGAAGCTCGCCACCGCCACGCCGGATGCCGCCATCATCACGCCCAGCATTCCCAGCGTCACGCGCGGCGAGAGCCAGCGATCGGCGACCACGCCCCAGACCATGCGCCCGACGATGCCGGCCGCATGGGCCGAGGAATAAATCAGGCCGGCCGCGACCAGGCTGTAACCCAGTTCCAGATTCAGATAGGAAACGAAATAGGTGAACAGCGCGAGCTGCGCCGTGCCGAAGATCAGCGAAACGATTGCAAGTTCCAGCACCGGCGGATTCGCGAACACCAGGCGCAGCGGCGCAAGAAAACCCGCCGTGGCAGCGGTCCCGGCGCCTCTCTGTTCCGCGGCGCGCACGGGCTGTGTCAGCATTGCAAGGGCGAGGCAGAGCAGCGCCACCACCGCCGCGCTCCAGCGCCAGCTCAGGTAGAGGACCAGGGGCGGCACCAGGGCGCCGGCGAGCGCGCCGCCCAGGGGCACGCCGGTCTGCTTGATCGAAAAGATGAGCGACATCATGCGCGGCGGCGCCGCACGCGCAAGTATGTGGGAACTCACCGGATTGACCAGGCCATAACCCGAGCCGATCAACCCGGCGGCGGCAAACACCAGCGGCAATAAAGCGGTGGTACCGGCGGCGAGGCCCGCCGCCGCAAGGACAACGGATATCTGGCACACGCGTATGGGCCCGAAGCGCCAGATGAGTGCGCCGCAAGCCAGCCCCGAGGACATCGCGAACAGGTACTCGAGCGCCACGAACCAGCCTATTGCCTGCGGCGCGACACCGAGCTCGAGCGCCACCACCGGCGCCATGACCGCGGGCGCAATCATCGCCATGGACGTCAAGGCTTGCACCGCGAGCGTGATCGCGAGCGGAAGGGCGACCCCTTTCATCTGCGGCGAGAAACCGGCGACGCGGCGCTAATCGAGAACTTCAATCGCACCGCCGACGTTCACCGTGACCATGCTCACGCCGCCCGCAAGATCGGGCGCGGCCACCTCGGGCGCGCCCGCGGACAGCGCGCGCGCCATGGCGAAACGCGGCGGCGGCGCGCTGCTGCCGCTGTTCACGTTCAGCCGCTGAATCTTGTATCCCCGGCCGGAAAGCGCGCCTTTCACAATTTCCGCGCGCGCCTTGAATGCCGCAACGGCTTCTACGATCAGCTCGTTCTCGGCCAGTCGTCGCGCTTCGGGCGAAACGGAAAAGCCCAGGCTGCCCAACTGCATCCCGGCTTGCAGCTTGCCGATCAGGCCCGATGCTTCCTGAAAATCCCTGCTTTCGATGCGGATCTCGGCGCGTCCGCGCCAGCCCTGCAGCGCGTTGCCCTTGGCGTACACGGGATAGGTCTGATTGCCCCCGGAGCGCACGCGCACGCCCTTGTGGTCTTTCGCCATCCGCAGCGCCTCGTTGACGCTCCTGTTGATGGCGCTGGCGAGCGTTGCCGGATTGGCATCGTTCATTTCCACGTAGAGGCTGGCGTTCAGCGTGTCGTTCGCCACTTCGCGCTGCGCTTCGGCCTGCAGTTCGACGACGCTGTAGCGCGGCGCCGGCTCGGCCGCGGCCGCATTGCCGGCGAGCGACAGCGACGCCGCAAACAACAGCCATTTCATGACGCTCATGATGACCCCAACAAAGAAGGCGAGGAAGGGCAAGTATAGCCGCTACTTTCATAGGCGAACCAAGCCGGGGCCCGCGGCAATTGATATATACTTCGAACCGAAGCGGCAATCGCATTCAAACCAAATGCCGCAAGGAACATCGTCGAACCACCACGAGGAGATTGCCATGAACAAGCTGTTCCAAGCACTAGGCGCTGCCACCCTGATCGCACTTGCCGCGCCGGTCGCGGCCCAGAACAAGATCAACATTTCAATCGCCACCGGCGGCACCGGCGGCGTGTATTACCCGCTGGGCGGCGGCATGGCGGCCGTGTTTTCCAAGTTCATCCCCGGCATGGATGCCACCGCCGAAGTCACCGGCGGCTCGGTCGACAATCTCAAGCTGATCGGCAGCGGCAAACCCTACATCGCGCTGACGATGGCCGACGCGACCCTGGACGCGTTCAAGGGCGAGGACAAGTTCAAGGGCAACAAAGTAGCGGTGCGCACGCTGATGATCCTGTATCCGAACCGCATGCATGTGGTGTCGGTCGAAGGCCGGGGCGTCAACAAAATCGCCGACCTCAAAGGCAAGCACGTATCGACGGGCTCGCCCGGGAGCGCCACCGAAGTGATGGCCTTTCGCGTGATCGAGGCCGCCGGCCTGGACAAGGACAAGGACATGAAGCGCGAGCGCCTGGGCGTAGCCGAGTCGGTGAACGCGATGAAGGACGGCAAGATCGACGCCTTCTTCTGGGTCGGCGGGCTGCCGACCGCCGCGGTGACCGACATCGCCAACACGCCGGGCACGAAGATCAAGATGATCGACCACGCCGACCTGGTGCCGGCGATGAACAAGAAGTACGGCAACCTGTACATCGAGGACGTCATCCCGAAGGCGACCTATCGCGGCATGGACGCCGACAACAATCAGTCCTCGGTGATGAACGTTCTCGTCGCCAACGCCAACATGGACGACATGACCGCCTACAACATCGTGAAGACGATTTTCGACAAGCGCCAGGACCTGATCAACGTGCACAAGGAAGCGGAGAACTTCAAGCTCGAGAACCAGAAGGCCTCGGCCTCGCCGATCCCGTTCCACCCGGGCGCGGCAAAGTACTTCGCAGAGAAGGGTATCAAGCTCAACTGAGACTCCGTTTGGGCACTTTCTCCGCCACGACCCTGCCAGCCGGCGGGGTCTTTTCGTTTTAGCCCGCCTCGGGGCAGGCCGGGATCCAAGGCGCAACGCCGCCGCACAATAAAGGGGGCTCGAGCCATGAGTGAGCAAACCAGACCGCAGCAAAACGACGAGACCGTCATCAGCGACGAAGCGCTGAAAAAAGCCGAAGAGTTCATCGAGGAGGAAGAGGGCGCAGCCAACAAGCTGAGCGGCCGGCTCGCAGCGTTCATCACCTTCAGCGCAGTGGCGATGTCCGCGTTCCACCTTTATACCGCCTACGGTATCCTCGCCACGCAGACGCTGCGTCCGGTACACGTGGCCATGGTGCTGTTTCTTTCGTTTCTGGTGTTTCCAGTGGCGCAACGCTATCGCCACCGCATCATGTGGTGGGACTGGGTGCTCGCGCTGCTGTCGGTCGCCGTGGCGGCTTACCTGATCCAGGGCGGCGACGACTTTACCGACCGCAACACCTCGCCCGAGAACTGGGACATCTTTTTCGGCGTCGCCCTGATGCTGATGGTGATGGAGATCATGCGCCGAACCAACGGCTGGATCATGCCCGCGATCACCAGCGCGTTCATACTCTACGCCCTGTTCGGCTCCTACCTGCCCCACCCCTGGACGCACAAGGGCTACGAAGTCGGCCGGCTGGTCGGGCATATGTACATGACGCTGGAGGGGATCTACGGAGTGGCCGTGGACGTGTCCTCCTCGCTCATCATCCTGTTCACCATTTTCGGCGCGTTCCTGCAGTATTCCGGCGCCGGCAAGTTCTATATCGATTTCTCCTTTTCGGCGATGGGCGGCAAGCCTACCGGCGCGGGACGCTCGGTAGTCCTCGCCTCGTTTCTGCTCGGCGGGCCCTCGGGTTCCGGCGTCGCGACCACGGTGACGCTGGGCGCGGTCGCTTATCCTATGCTGGCCAAGGCCGGCTACGAGAAGAACGCCGCCGGCGGCTTGCTCTCCGCCGGTGGGCTGGGCGCGATTATTTCGCCGCCGGTGCTGGGCGCCGCGGCCTTCCTGATTGTCGAGTTCCTGAAGATCTCCTATCCCGACGTGCTGCTGATCGCCTGCATCCCGACCATCCTGTTCTACCTCGCGCTGTTCCTGATGGTCGAGATCGATGCGCGCAAGTACCACATGGGCGAGCTCTTGATCGAGAAGGTCGATACCGTGTGGAACCTCACGCGGCATTACTGGTATCACTTCCTCTCGCTGATTTCCATCGTCGCCTTCATGATGTGGGGCTTCTCGCCGGTGCTGTCGGTGTTCTGGGCGACCGTGGTGTCGCTCCTGACCAGTTTCCTGCGCAGCGACACGTCCCTGTTCTCCTACGACCTGTTCCGCGGCAAAGGCCGCATCGCCGAGCTGATCTTCAAGTCGCCGTTCGTCAAGGCGATGGAGGGCGGATCCATCGGCGTGCTCAACGTCGCCGCCACCTGCGCCGGCGCCGGCATCATCGTCGGCGTGGTGACGCTCACCGGACTCGGGCTCAAGTTCAGTTCCATCGTGATCGATTATGCCGGCGGCTCGCTCCTGCTGACCGCGATCTACACCTCGCTGGTGGTGTGGATCGTCGGACTGGCGGTGCCGGTGACCGCCTCCTACATCATCTGCGCCGTGATTGCGGCGCCGGCGCTGATCAAGCTCGGCGTGCCCGACTTCGCCGCGCACATGTTCATCTTCTATTACGCCGTGCTGTCGGAAGTCTCCCCGCCCACGGCGCTGTCTCCGTTCGCGGCCGCGGCGATCACCGGCGGCGACCCGTACAAGACCACGCTGCAATGCTGGAAGTACACCGTCCCCGCATTCCTGGTGCCGTTCATGTTCGTACTCGACCCCAGCGGGCAGGGATTGCTGCTGATGGGTTCCACCAAGGCGCTGGCCACGGCCAACTGGTGGTCGATCGCCGAGGTCACGCTGACCGCGGCCGTCGGCATCGCGGCGCTGGCTGGAGGCTTCCAGGGTTGGGCGCTGATCAAGACCAACCTGCTCGAGCGCTGGATGCTGATCGTCGCGGGATTCGCGCTCGTCTATCCGACGCGCATCGCCGATCTGATCGGATTCGGCCTGGTGATCGCCGCGCTCGCGCTACAGTTCATGCGGCGCGGCAAGCTGCCGGTCGCACCTGCCTGAGCGGAGACAGGTCGGCCCGGAGCGGGCCTTCCATAACGGCGGAAAGTGATTAAGCGGCGGCCTGTGCGCGTGAGGCGCGCTTGCGGTCGTGCTCTTTCAGGTAGCGCTTGCGCAGCCGGATCGATTTCGGCGTGATTTCGACGAGTTCGTCGTCGGCGATGAATTCAACCGCCTTCTCCAGCGTCAGCTCGATCGCCGGCTCCAGGCGCACCGCTTCGTCGGTGCCGGAAGAGCGCACATTGGTCAGCTGCTTGCCTTTGATCGGATTGACCACCAGATCGTTGTCGCGCGAATGGATGCCGATGATCATGCCTTCGTACAGCGCTTCGCCGGGGCCGACGAACATGCGGCCGCGCTCCTGCAGTTTCCACAGTGCATAGGCCACTGCAGCGCCGTCGTCCTGGCTGATCAAAACGCCATTGCGGCGCTCGTCCATGTCGCCCTTGACCGGGCCGTAGTCGTCGAATATGTGGCTGGCGAGCCCGGTGCCTCGGGTCAGCGTCAGGAACTGGCCCTGAAAACCGATCAATCCGCGCGCCGGAATGCGGTATTCCAGGCGCACGCGGCCGCGGCCGTCGGACACCATGTCCTGCATGTCGCCCTTGCGCCGGCCGAGTTCTTCCATCACCCCGCCCTGGTGGACTTCTTCGACATCCACGGTCAGCAGTTCGTACGGTTCCTGTTTCACGCCGTCGATTTCCTTCATCACCACGCGCGGACGGCCGACGCCCATCTCGTAGCCTTCGCGGCGCATGGTTTCGAGCAGGATGGTCAGGTGCAGCTCGCCCCGCCCGGAAACGATGAAGGTGTCGGAATCGCTGGTGAATTCGACCTTGAGCGCAACATTGCTCTTCACCTCGCGCTCCAGGCGCTCGCGAATCTGGCGGCTGGTGACGAACTTGCCTTCGCGACCGGCGAGCGGCGAGTTGTTGACCATGAAGTTCATGGTCAGGGTCGGCTCGTCCACCCGCAGCAGCGGCAGCGCGTCGGCTTGCTCCGGTGCGCAAATGGTAGAACCGATGCCGATTTCCTCGATGCCGTTCACCAGCACGATGTCGCCGGCGACGGCTTCCTCGGACACCACGCGTTCCAGGCCTTCGAAGGTCAGCACCTGGTTGATGCGCGCCTTGACCGGCTGGGAATCCGGGCCGTTCATCACCACCACATCCTGCAGCGGTTTGATGCGGCCGCGCGAAATGCGTCCGATGCCGATCTTGCCGACATAACTCGAGTAGTCGAGCGAGCAGATCTGCAGTTGCAGCGGGCCGTCCGGATCGTCGTTGCGGACCGGCACATGCTTGAGGATGGCATCGAACAGCGGCCGCATGTTGTATTTCGTGTCGTCTTTCAGCGCGTCGATCGAGGGCGGCGCATCCTTTATGTCGGCGACCGCCCAGCCGTGCAGCGCCGAAGCGTAGATCACCGGAAAATCGAGCTGCTCCTCGGTCGCGCCGAGCTTGTCGAACAATTCGAAAGTATGGTTGACGACCCAGTCCGGCCGCGCGCTCGGGCGGTCGACCTTGTTCACCACGACGATGGGCTTCAAGCCCAGCGCCAGCGCCTTGCGCGTGACGAAGCGCGTCTGCGGCATGGGGCCTTCGACCGCGTCGACCAGCAGCAAAACACTGTCCACCATCGACAGCACGCGCTCCACCTCGCCGCCGAAGTCGGCGTGGCCCGGCGTGTCGACGATGTTGATGTGGGTGCCGTCGTAGGTGACGGCGCAGTTCTTGGCGAGAATGGTGATGCCGCGCTCGCGCTCGAGGTCGTTCGAGTCCATCACCCGCTCTTGTATATGCTGGTAGGCGGCGAAGGTGCCGGACTGCCGCAGTAGTTTGTCGACCAGAGTGGTCTTGCCGTGGTCGACGTGGGCGATAATGGCGATGTTGCGAATTGGTCGGGTCATGGGGAATCAGTCTAAAAGGATTTTCAGGTCGTATCGCGGGCCGGCAGAACAAAAAGCGTCAAATAAGCGCTTGGCACTGCCGGATATTGCTCGAACCCTGGCTGAGGAACCTTGACCAGAGCTGAATTGGGCGTGCCCAAAAGTGGCTTCGGAAGGCGAGAAAATTCAAGATGTTAGCATGATTCCAGCGAATTGGCCGAGTTTTCCGGCTTGCTTGTATAATCCGTTTGCTGCACAGCTTCAGGGTTTTTGAGTTTATTTTTTAATAATCATCTGGTTACCGATGCCGATCCAAGCTGCTCCCGGAATCGTGAAAAAAGCGGGAACTCCACTTTCGCCAGCGTCTCGTCCCGGTTCGGGCAGCAGGACCGCCTTGAGCGCATATCAGGCGAAATTCGACACCCCGTTCGGACTCGTGGGCGTGCGAACAGAAGGAGATGTGCTGGCCGAGGTCGTCTATTTGCCGCGCAGCGCCGGCACCCAAGCCTCTTCAAACGCCCTGGCCGAACGGGTTGGCGTGCAAATCGAAAAATATGTCGCCGATCCGGGCTTTCGCTTCAATCTGCCGCTGAAACAAGGCGTCGGTACGGCGTTCCAGCGCCGCGTATGGGACCTGATTGCCGCTATTCCCCGCGGCAAGACCATGACCTACGGAGAAATGGCGCGCACCCTGCAAAGCGGGCCGCGGCCCGTGGGCCAGGCCTGCGGCACGAACCATTTCCCGCTTGTGATTCCCTGCCATCGGGTTGTCGCCGCCAATGGCCTCGGCGGATTCGCCCACCACAGCAACGGCTACCTGATCGAGATCAAGCGCTGGCTGCTGGCGCACGAGACGCTCGAACGACAAATGCTCATTCCGCTGCGTGCCTAGCCGCATTCCGGAAGCGCGATGACAGAGAGCGATTCCGCCCTGCTGGACGAATTCTGCGACCATCTGTGGCTGGAAGACGGCCTGGCCAAGAACACGCTCGAAGCGTACCGGCGGGACCTCACGCTGTTCGGCGACTGGCTGGCGCAGGCGCACAAACGGTCTCTGCTGGATACGAACGAGGCCGATCTCGCGGCATATTTCGCGCATCGCCACACCCAGGCCAGACTGCGCGCGAGTTCGCAGGCAAGGTTACATTCAAGCCTGAAGCGCTTTTTCCAGTTCGCCGTGCGCGAGAACCGGCTCGCCGCCGATCCGACGCTGAAGCTGGACACGCCGAAAAAGCCGCAGCGATTCCCCAAGACGCTCACCGAAGCCGACGTGGAAGCGCTGCTCGGCGCACCGGAGACGGAGACAAATCTGGGTCTGCGCGACCGCGCCATGCTGGAGATGCTCTACGCCACCGGGCTGCGCGTGTCCGAACTGGTGGCGCTGAAGCTGATCGAAATCAACCAGGACATGGGCGTGGTGCGCGTGTTCGGCAAGGGCGGCAAGGAGCGCATGGTGCCCATGGGCGAGGAGGCGTCAGCCTGGCTCACGCGCTATCTGAAGGAGGCAAGACCTGCGCTGCTCGGTCGCGCTCAGGCGCAGTCGGACGCGGCCTTCGTCACCACGCGCGGAGCGGCGATGACGCGCCAGGCGTTCTGGTACCTGATCAAGAAGCACGCTCAAACGGCGGTGCCAGGCAAGTCCATGTCGCCCCACACCCTGCGCCACGCCTTCGCGACCCATCTCCTGAACCATGGCGCCGACTTGCGCGTGGTGCAGATGCTGCTCGGCCACGCCGACATTTCGACCACGCAGATCTACACCCATGTCGCGCGCGAACGCCTGAAATTGCTGCATCAGAAACACCATCCGCGAGGATAGATCACACCTACCGGCGAAATCATCATGAGCAAACACGTTTCGGAAACGCCCGCGACCGCATTCCTGAAAAAGCACGGTGTCGCCTACACCGAGCACATTTATGCCTACGAAGAACACGGCGGCACGGCGGTATCCGCGCGGGAGCTCGGCGTGCCCGAACACGAGGTGGTCAAGACCCTGGTCATGGAGGACGAGACGAAGCGACCCTTCCTCGTCCTGATGCACGGCGATCGCAAAGTTTCGACCAAGAACCTGGCGCGGCAGATCGGCGTCAAGAAGGCGGAACCCTGCACGCCAGCAACCGCCAACCGCCATTCCGGGTATCTGGTCGGCGGCACCTCGCCCTTCGGCACGCGAAAGAAAATGCCCGTCTACGCTGAAAAGGGCGTGCTCGAGCTGCAGAAGATCTACATCAACGGCGGCCGGCGCGGCTATCTGGTCGGGATGGATCCTGCTGAACTCGTACGACTGCTGGACGCCAAGACCGTCGAGGCGGCGCTGGCGGACTGAAAGACTTGCCCCCCGCAGCTGTCATTCCGAGCAACGCGAGGAATCTGCTCTTCAAGCATGGAAAAAAGCAGATTCCTCTCAGAGGCCTCGGAATGACAGGGGGTGGTTGGCAAAACCTCGCCTCCCGGCGGTGCCTTACTTGCTTCTCTCGATCACCACGCCGACGCGGCGCGCGTTCGGTTGCGCGCCTATCTTGGCGATGCTGACGCGCACCCAGGGTGAGTGGAATTCCTTCAGGATGATCTGCGCCACATGCTCGGCCAGATTTTCCACCAGGCCGTAGTGCTGCTCGATCAGGGTGGCGCGAATGCGCTCTATCACCACCGCGTAATCAATGGTGTCGGTGACCTTGCCGCTCTTGAACACGCGATCGTCCGGAAGCGCCAACTCGAGGTCGAGCTCCACCGTCTGGGTAATCGCTTTCTCGCGCTTGTAGATGCCGATGCGCGCGTCCAGCCTGATTTCGCGAAGAAATATGATGTCCATTGGATCAAGGTCGGAATCGGGCTCTAGGGCGAAAGGCTGTTCACGCGTAAAATATGCGGTACATTCTAACAGGCCCTAAAGCAATTAGATGGCGACCCTGGTCTTCGCAATCGCGGCATATCTCATCGGCTCGCTGTCTTTCGCCGTAATCGTGAGCAAAGCGTTCGCGCTGCCCGACCCGCACAGCTACGGCTCGGGCAATCCGGGCGCGACCAACGTGCTGCGCACGGGCAAGAAATCAGCGGCGGCACTGACACTGCTCGGGGACTGCGGCAAGGGCGTGGTCGCCGTGCTCCTGGCGCGTTATTTCGCCGCGGACTACGGCGTGGACATGACGGGCATTGCGCTCGTCGCGCTCGCAGTGTTCCTCGGCCATCTATACCCGGTGTTTTTTCGCTTCAAGGGGGGCAAGGGCGTGGCGACCGCGCTCGGCATCCTCTGCGCCATCGACATCTGGCTCGGACTGGCGACGCTGGCGAGCTGGCTGGTCATCGTGTCGATTTTCCGCATGGTTTCGCTCGCCTCCATCATCGCCGCGCTGTTCGCCGCGTTCTACACCGCGTGGCTGTTCGGCACCGCAAGCCCGCTGCTTCCCGGCGTCGCGGCCGTCGCAGCGCTCCTGGTCTACAGGCACAGGGAAAACATCGGACGCCTGATGGCCGGCAACGAAAGCCGCATCGGCGCGAAGAAGCGGGACCCGGCGTGAATCTGCCCGCGCCCCTCGCCGCGCTGCTGTGCTTCGTATTGACGCTGGGATTCATTCGTCTTCTTACACCGCTGGCGCAAACCTTCGGACTGCTCGACATCCCCGGCGGCGAACGCAAGGATCACGAAGGCCATACGCCGCTGGTGGGCGGATTGGCGATCGTGGCCGGATTGTCGCTCGCTGCGCTGATCACGCAGTTCGCGAACCAGATACACCCGGCGTTCTGGATCGGGCTGTTCATGATTCTGATCACCGGCGCGCTGGACGATCTGTTCGAACTCAATCCCTACGTCAAATTCGCGGCGCAGATCGCGGCAGCGCTGCTGATGTGCTACTGGGGAGGGCTGAGCCTGGAAACGTTGGGCAATCTGGTGAGCGACAAACCCTTGACGCTGGGCCGCTTCTCCCTGGCGCTCACCATGTTCGGCGTGATCGGAGTAGTCAATGCGATCAACCTCTGCGACGGCGCCGACGGGCTGGGTGCCGGTCTGGTATTCATCGCGGTGTTCTGGATCGCTGTGATCTGCGTCGCTTCCGGCAATAGCGCGCAAGTGGGGTTGGCGTTCGGCCTGCTGGGTTGCATCGCTGCGTTTCTCGCGTTCAACCTGCGCACCCCCTGGCGCCGCAGGGCGGCGATATTCCTGGGCGATGCCGGCAGCCTGTCGCTGGGATTCGTGCTGGCGTGGCTCACGGTAGACGCCGCCCATTCGCGCCCGCAGTTGTTCGCGCCCGTCACCGCGATCTGGCTGGTGGCAATACCCATCAGCGACACCATCGTCTGCATGACCAGGCGACTCCTCAAGGGGCACAATCCGTTTCGCGCCGATCGCACGCATTTGCACCATATCCTGATCGATCTGGGCGTGCCGGTCGGCGGCGCGGTCGCGCTGATTCATCTGATCGCGTTTGTGCTCGCCGCCGCCGGGGTCGCCGGCTGGGCGCTGAACGTGAAAGAGCACGTCATGTTCTATACCGCGATGGCCGTATTTGCGCTCTACATTGTCCTGGTGCAGTATGGATTGCGGCGCGTGGCGTCGAACCGGCTTTCTACCTGAGGCCGTACCTCGCCTCTGGAATTCACAACATTTGACAATTGTTTGCTCCACGCCCCGAACGTAGCGTTCCGGCGGCAGCCTAAAATTGCAGGTTTAAGAATAAGGCAAGATCTGAGGGCAATGCGCAAACGCAGGCACATGACTTCGCTGCCACTGCTCGCCTCGGCCGGCATGGCGGCGCTGACGGCGACCGCGTACGCGCAGCAACCGGGTCCGCCTTCGTCCGCCGGGATGCCGGAGCCGGCGATTCAGTACTCTCCCAGCGGCCAGGCGGCCTCGCAAAGCGTCGCGTCCCAGACCGGCGGCATTACGCTGCGGCTGATGGACACGATAGTCACGGTCTATCCCTCGCTGAAGCTCGACATCCAGAACAACGACAACATCTACAGCACGCCGCGCAACACCACCAGCGACCAGATACTGGTGCTCACCCCGGCGGTGCGACTGGAGACGAGGCAGTCCGGAAACACCTTCAGCCTGCGCCTGAGCCCGACCATAGGCCAGTATCAGAAACACACGTCGGAAAATTACACCAACTACAACGCCAACGCCCTCGCCGATTTCAACCTGGGGACACGCCTGCGCGCCGCGTTGAAACTCGATCATCTCGACGGCGTAGATCCGCGCGGTTCGACCAACAATCCGCTTTCGGACACGCCCGACCACTATCGCCAAACTTACGGGCAGGCCATCGTTTCCTACGGCGCCCAGGGGGCACAGGGCCGGATCGACTTCGAGCTCGGCAAAATGCAGCGCAACTACCTCAACAACCGTGCGACCACCGCAGCCAACGATCGCGGCGCGGACGACCTCGGCGCCACGTTCTACTGGCGCGTCGGCCCCAAGACCTCGCTCATTTTCCAGGGCAAGCACAGCGTGATCGGCTACTCGCTGCCGAGTTCGACTTTCGGCAGCGTGGAAAATCTATTCCAAGTGGGCGCGGCCTGGGAGGCAACGGCAAAAACCTCGGGTACATTCAAATTCGGCGTTGTAAAGAAGAATTTCGAGGACGCCACGCGCGGCGATTCCACCGCCGTCAGCTGGACCGGGGATGTACGCTGGAGCCCCCTCACCTACTCGCACGTGAACCTGATGCTCAACCGCGCGCCGGCTGAAACCACCGGCGGCATCGGCAATTTCATCGACCGGACCTCCACCACGGCGCGCTGGACCCACGACTGGTCGAGCCGTCTGACGTCCGAAGCCCTGGCTTCCTATTCGACAGACAAATACCAGGGCGTCGCGCGGACCGACAATACGCAGAAATTCGGAGCCAAGGCGACTTACAAGATGCGACGCTGGCTGAATTTCGGTGCCGACTACACCCACACCGCGCGCGATTCCGACGACAACAATTTCAATTACAAGAGCAACGTCTTCATGCTGTTCGTCTATGCGACCCTCTGATAAAATCTCCGGACCGGCGAAACCCCATGCCGGCCCGCCCGTGCGGAGTAAAGTGTCCTATGTTTCATCCTAAACGCCTCATCGCCTTCATCTGCTTTTGTCTGGCTTGCGCCGGTTCGTGGGCCCAGTCGGGTGCAGACACGGCACCGAAGGGCAACGCGGCAGCCAAGAGCGATGCGACTCCCAAGGCCGATACGGGCGCAAGGACCGACACGCTCTCCAAGTATTTACTGTCGACGGGCGACGTGATCAGCATCACGGTCTTCGGCGAAGACGATCTGAAGCGCGAAAAAATACGCCTCACCGACGCCGGCACCGTCTCCTATCCGGTGCTGGGCGAAATACAGGTGCGTGGCAAAACCGTGGGCGAACTGGAAAAACTGCTCACCGACGGCTTGCGTGGCAGCTACCTCGTCAACCCGCGGGTTTCCGTGACCATAGACGAATACCGACCCTACTTCATCAACGGGCAGGTCAGCAACAACGGCAGCTTTCCCTACCAGCCAGGACTGACGATACGCAAGGCCGTATCCATCGCCGGCGGTTTCAAGGAACGCGCCTCCATGAGCAAGATTTTCATCGTGCGCGACGGGGACGCCACCAACACCCCGATCAGGGTGGACCTCAATGCACCGGTGCAACCTGGCGACATCGTTACCGTGGGTGAAAGCTTCTTCTAACGCCGGAGCGCTGTTGGACCTGACACCGCGGTTCAGATCAGCACAAGCAGCATCAATGTCATTCTGAGGAGCGCAGCGACGAAGAATCTGCTTTTCCGGGCGGTCGATGCATCGAAAAAGCAGACCCTTCGCTGCGTTCAGGATGACATGGATCGATCACCAGTCGTCGATATGCGAATCCGGGTACTTGCTAATGCCGCGACCGCGGCAACCCTGCTCCTGGCGAGCAGCGTCTACGGCGGCCCGCTCGACCTCGCCTACCGCGCCGATCAATTTTCATATCCCATCTCGAAAGCCGCTGCGAACCCGAAACTGCCGCGCTCGCTCGACGAATATCTGCCGCCGCCGGCGCCGATGGCGATGCCTGCCATAGGCGTGAGCAATCCGACCCCGGACAGGCCACAGCACGACGTATGGGATCGCGTCCGTGCCGGTTTCGCCCTGCCTGCCCTCGAAGGCGCCTTGGTATCGAACTGGCAGACCTGGTATGTCAATCGCCCGCAATTGCTGAAAGTCCTGCTCGAGCGCAGCCGACGCTACGTGTTCCACGTGGTGGAAGAGCTCGAAAAGCGCGGCATGCCGACCGAAATCGTGTTCCTGCCCATGGTTGAAAGCGGTTACAACCCGATGGCGCTGTCTTCAGCGAAAGCGTCCGGCCTGTGGCAGTTCATTCCCTCGACCGGGAAGGAATACAAGCTGGAGCAAGGACTGCTGCGCGACGGCCGTCGCGACGTCATCGCCTCGACCGCGGCGGCGCTGGACTACCTGCAGTCCCTGCACGAACGCTTCGGCGACTGGCAGCTCGCACTCGCCGCTTACAACTGGGGCGAGGGTTCGGTGGGAAAAGCCATCGCGCGCAACAAGGCCAAAGGATTGCCTACGGAATACAAGACGCTCTCCATGCCGCAGGAAACGCGAAATTACATTCCCAAGCTGCAGGCGCTGAAGAACATCATCGCCGATCCCGGCGCTTTCAAGATCGAAATCGAACCGGTGCCAAACAAGCCCTATTTCGCCACCATCGCCAGCGACCGCTATATCGACGTAGACATTGCGGCCAAGCTCGCGGACGTGGCGCTGGAAGAGTTCCTCGCGCTCAACCCTGGGAACAACCTGAACCTGATCTCCAAGAGCTCCCGCTCGCAAATCGTGCTCCCGGTCGAGAAGATGGAGTCGTTCCGGATCAATCTGGAAAATTACCGGGAGCCGCCAAAGCGCGAGAAGCCTGTCAAGGACGGCCAGGCCGGAAAGAAACCGCGTGTTCCGCCGAATTGAAATGACGGGCTTCACCATATGCGAACCTCCGCGCCCACGGCGTAGGAGCGAGCTCGCTCGCGATTTTATTGCCGTACTGACGCTGCTCACTACCCTTGCCTGCGGAACCGCCTTCGCCTCGTCACCCGAAGAAATCGACGCCCTCGCCAAGAGCGCCGCCAAGGCCGAGCCCGCCGCGATCGTCAAACTGCTCGACCTCGCGCGCGCAGGCGACGCCGATGCGCAGGTGCGCGTCGGCTCGCTTTATTACGAGGGACAGGTCGTGCAGCGCGATTTCGCGCTCGCGATGGAGTGGTTTCGCAAAGCGGCCAAAAGGAATCAAACCCAGGCAATGAACCTGATTGGCCACCTGCACCAGGAAGGCCTGGGCGTGCCCAGGGATTACGCTCAGGCCCGCCTCTGGTACAAGCAGGCGGCGGAACAAGGCGATGCCGCAGCGGCCAGCAATCTGGGCTGGCTCTACCTCAAAGGCTATGGCAGCGGAAAGAGCGCGGTGCTCGCGAGGGAGTGGTTCGAGCGCGCCGCAGCGAAGGAATTCCCCGCGGCGCTCTACAACCTGGGCTACACCTACGCCGAAGGTTCCGGGACCTCGCGCGAACCAGCGCGGGCCCTCGAGCTATACCGCAGAGCGGCGGGGCACGGCTATGCAGCCGCGATGCGCGCCATCGGCTGGCATTATCAGACCGGCCAAGGCGTCACGCGCGACTACGCACAGGCCAAGGACTGGTACGAAAAGGCGGCGCAGCAAGGCGATGCCGGCGCCGACGCGCTGCTCGGTCAGCTGTACCAACAAGGCTACGGCGTAGCGCGCAATCCCGACACGGCGCGCCGACACTATGAAAAAGCCGCCGCAGGCGGCGACCCGAACGGACAACTATTCCTCGGCTGGCTGTACCAGCAGGGTGTGAGCGTTGCGCAAGACTATCGGGCCGCGCTCGACTGGTATCAGAAGTCCGCCGAGCAAGGCAACGCCACCGCGATGAACAACGTCGGTTATCTGTACGAGCAAGGCCTGGGCGCGGCGCGCGACGCCAAGCAGGCTTTTGCCTGGTATCGCAAAGCGGCCGAACTGGACGAGCCCACTGCCCTGTTCAACGTCGGCCTCATGTACGAGGAAGCGCGCGGCGTCGAGCGCGACGTCAACGCGGCGTTCAGCTATTACCAGCGGGCCGCGGATCGAGGGCATCAGGAAGCGAGAAGAATTCTTGGGAAGGCAGGTCGCTAGGGGCAAGCCGCCATTTTGGACATCTTGCCGAAATCACCTTACCATGCGCATATAATGCGCATTGGAGGCGCCGAATGAAAGCCAAATACAATCTGGACGCCCGGAAACGCCCGGTGAATCTGACTTTGAACGAGGACCTGGTCGTTCAGGCGCGCGGTTTGACGAACAACCTCTCCGGGGTGGTCGAGTCGCTCCTGGCCGGCTACGTCGAGCACGAACGCCAGCAGCGCATCGCCAAGGCGAAAACCATCGAAGTGACAATGGCCACATGGAATGACTTCAACGCCAAGCACGGTTCCTTCGCCGACGAGTATTCGCCCCTTTGATCCCCGGCCATGGCTCAATTCGACGTCCACCGCAATACCGGAAAGCACCGGGATGCCATTCCCTATGTCGTGCTCGTCCAGTCGTCCTTGTACGACGGCTACCGGCGGCGCGTGGTGGTCCCCCTGGTGCGAAAGTCTACGCTCGGAAAAATTGCCAACCCGCGTTTCAATCCGGCGTTCAACATCAAGAATGTACCGGTCGTGCTGCATCCGCTGGAAATCGTCTCGGTTCCCAACGAGGAGCTGGGTGAGTTCGTGGAGTCGCTGGGCCACGAAGCCAATCGGATCATGGACGCCCTGGACGAATTGCTGACCCAAGCCTGGGGCTAGCGCCCGGGCGACGGTAGTGGCGCCCGCAGGCGTGGTGTGTTGCCGGCGGCGGCGACTGCGCTTCGCACAGATAGCGGACGCAGCGGCTTCAAACTTATGCGAAACACGCGAGTGTATTGCAGGGCGGTAGCGTGTCCGAAGCTGGTGTCGCCTTTGACCTTGTAGGAGCGAGCTCGCTCGCGAATTCATTCATTCTCGAGAGTTACTAAATGCGAAACTACAGCACGCGCAAACGCGTCCTAGTAACCGGCGGCGCCGGCTTCCTCGGTTCGCACCTGTGCGAACGGCTGCTGGCGGACGGCGACGATGTCTTGTGTGTCGACAACTTCTTCACCGGCACCAAGGACAACATCGCCCATCTGATCGGCGACACGCATTTCGAACTGGTGCGCCACGACGTGACCTTCCCGCTCTACGTCGAAGTGGACGAGATCTACAACCTCGCCTGCCCCGCCTCGCCCATCCACTACCAGTTCGACCCGGTGCAGACGACCAAGACGTCGGTCCACGGCGCGATCAACATGCTGGGCCTGGCCAAACGGGTGAAGGCAAAGATCCTGCAGGCTTCCACGAGCGAAGTCTACGGCGACCCGCAGGTGCATCCGCAGACCGAGGACTACTGGGGCAACGTGAACCCCATCGGCATACGCTCCTGCTACGACGAAGGCAAGCGCTGCGCCGAGACCCTGTTCTTCGACTACCACCGCCAGTACAAGCTCAGGATCAAGGTGGCGCGCATTTTCAATACCTACGGCCCGCGCATGCACCCTAACGACGGGCGCGTGGTGTCGAATTTCATCGTGCAGGCGTTGAAGGGCGAGCCGATCACCATCTACGGCGAAGGGAAGCAGACGCGATCGTTCTGCTACGTGGATGACCTGGTGGACGGGCTGGTGCGGCTGATGGACTCGGCGGATGATTTCACGGGGCCGGTGAATCTGGGGAATCCGGGGGAGTTCACCATTCTGGAACTTGCGCAGAAGATCATTGCCATGACCGGTTCGAAATCCCAGTTGGTGTATCGCCCACTTCCGGCTGATGACCCGACACAGCGCAAACCGGACATCGAACTGGCGAAGCGCGTGCTGGATTGGACGCCGGGCGTTGCGCTGGAAGACGGGTTGAAGAAAGCTATCGCGTACTTTCGCGATTCCAACGGCGCAACCCAATAACACAATGTGCGGCGTCGCCGGCATCTTCGCCTACCGCGAATCGGCGCCGCCTGTCGACGAACAGGAACTGCTACGCATCCGCGAGGCAATGATCCACCGCGGCCCCGACGGCGCCGGCCTGTGGATTTCCCCGGACCGGCGCGTCGGGTTGGCACATCGCCGCCTGGCTATCATCGACCTGTCCGAGGCTGGCGCGCAACCTATGTCCACGGCCGACGGCAATTTTCGCATCACCTTCAACGGCGAGATCTACAATTACCGCGAATTGCGCAAGGAACTGGAGGCGAAGGGGTATCGCTTCCACTCCAACTCCGACACCGAAGTTCTGCTCCACCTGTATGCGGATCGCGGACCGGACATGGTGCATGCGCTGCGAGGCATGTACGCGTTTGGGATATGGGATGAGCGCAAGAAGGGCGTGTTTCTCGCGCGCGACCCTTTCGGCATCAAACCGCTTTACTACGCGGACGATGGTTGGACCTGCCGCTTTGCCTCCCAGGTCAAGGCCCTGTTGGCCGGCGGTAAAGTCTCGCGCCTGCCCGAAGCGGCCGGGCTGGCCGGCTTCTATATCTTCGGCAGCGTGCCCGAGCCCTACACCCTGTACCAGGAAATTCGCGCCGTCCCGGCGGGTTGTTATCAATGGGTGGACGCAAACGGCCCGCAAGTCCCGGTGCAGCATTTCTCGATCGCGCAGATATGGGCCGAAGCGCGGCAGACAGCGCCAGTAGCCCGGTCAGATCTTGCTGAAGTCGTCCGTCAAGCAGTGCTCGACTCCGCGCGCCACCACCTGCTGGCCGACGTCCCCGTAGGCGCCTTCTTATCCGCCGGGATTGATTCTGGCGCGTTGGTTGGCGTGATGGCAGAAATCCTCAAGGACCAATCTTCAAGCCTTTCTACCATTACCTTGGCATTCGAAGAATTCCGCAATACCGATGCCGACGAATCCCCCCTTGCAGAAAAGGTTGCCCGGCATTATGGAGTCAACCACACCATACGAATAGTCGGGGAGCAGGAATTTCACGACGACCTGTCCAAAATCTTTGACGCCATGGACCAGCCCAGCATCGACGGCATCAACACCTGGTTCATTAGCAAAGCCGCCAGCGAAGCCGGCCTCAAGGTTGCAGTATCGGGACTGGGCGGAGACGAACTCTTCGGCGGTTATCCCTCATTCCGGGATATTCCCAAGTGGGTCCGCTTGCTTTGGCTTCCAAGCCATATCCCCGGCCTGGGTACATTGATGGAACAGGTGCACGGCGCTTTTTCCCCCCTGTTCCCGCGCATCAATCCAAAAGCCTCCGGCATGCTCCGCTACGGCGGCACTTACCCCGGCGCCTATCTGCTGCGTCGAGGCCTGTTTCTGCCGCGCGAACTGCCAGACCTCATCGGTACGGAATTGGCGCAAGCGGGCCTGCTCCACCTGCAACCCCTGAAACACATTCGGAGCCAGCTCACCAATAGCAGTTCACAGCTCACAGCGCACGGCCGCATCTCCACGCTGGAAGCCACCCTCTACATGCGCAACCAACTGCTGCGCGACACCGACTGGGCCAGCATGGCCCACTCGCTGGAAGTGCGCACTCCGCTGGTCGATGCCACCCTGCTGCGCCAATTGGCCGGACCTCTCGCCACCGCCACCTCTGGCAACCACAAGCAACTGCTTGCCAGATGCCCCGGAAAAGCGCTGCCTGACGAAGTCGCCGACCGCGCCAAAAGCGGCTTCAGTACACCCATCAGCGCCTGGCAGCAACGAGGCGACAGCACTCAGGTTTGGCGCAAAGCCCCGGCGCTGGCCCGTAAGAATTGCCCTTGGGCCAGACGCTGGGGCTATTCGGTAGCAAGCCAGGTCAATGAATAACCCCGGACGAGACGTTACGCTCAATCCAAGTACCGTTAAGCATAGATAAAGCACATGACAACATTGTCTGGTATCTGGTCCAAAGCGCCGGTAGGCCTTAAAGGCGCTTTGTGGACACGCATAGGCAGACGCTTAGTCGGCTCGAATCCGGAATACGTCACATCCAATTTGGGAATTTCCAATGCGCTCGAATTCCGAGTTCCGACTTCGCGACCTGATCTTGCGTTCGGAGGTCCCGCAGACAATTTATCAGAGCGCTCCACAATTGCGCTAGCAACAACGTTGGCGAAATCATCGAGGTCCTTTGTTGATGTTGGGGCCAACTATGGAATTTTCAGCGCTGCGGTATCTACCGCTTCAAACAATAAGCTTCCGATCATAGCTGTCGAGGCAGATCCAAATCTTTCAAGATTGCTCGCTGACAATATTTCACGCAGCAGGTTAGCAAACTGCAGCGTAATAAGCGGTGCAATAACAAAAGAGTCTGGCAACTTGGTGTTCTATAGCAATATTGATGACGACTCCTCTGGATCAATTACGCACCATTTCTCACAGACGCACAGAGTCTTGCCTGTGGAAGTCAAGGGAATTCCCTTGGCAGAAATCCTGGTTGAACACAATATCCAGGAGGCGTTAATTAAGATCGATGTTGAGGGGGCGGGCTGCCAAGTCTGGGAAGGTCTGGGCTGCGAATGGAAAAGGGCTCGTTGGATTATCTATGAAATCATTGGACCTGAGGCTGAAGCCAGACTGCCTGAAACAATTTCAAACGAAACCGGATGGGACTCATACTATATTCGAGATTTTCAACTAATCCGGACTGATTTCGCAGATTATAAGTATGTACCACCATTTTGGAATTGGCTTTTCACAGCCGTTCCCGTCGACGAACTGCGACTCCTGCTAGCAAATAAGTTTGAAATATTGTCTTCAGGTGACTGATTTGCATACCGGAGTGTTTTCTACTCTTGACTTGTTGCCAACATTTCCATTCTTACTCTCGTCCCAAAACATGATGGGATTTTAGCCGATAGAAGTAGCATCAAAGTTCCACAACACATGAGCAAACCGCACACCCTGATCATTGAACCCGGCCTCGCCGAACGTCACTACTGGCGCGACCTCTGGCACTACCGCGAACTTTTCTTCGTACTGGCATGGCGCGACGTGTCCGTTCGGTATAAGCAAACTGTAATTGGTCTGGCTTGGGCACTGATCCAGCCTTTGATGACCATGATTGTCTTCACCCTCATCTTCGGCAAGGTGGCCAAGCTACCCACCGAAGGCGCCGCACCTTATGCGCTGCTGGTCTATGCAGGACTCTTGCCCTGGCAACTTTTCTCCAACTCGCTCACCGGCGCTTCGGGCAGTCTCATCGGCAACGCCAGCCTTATCAGCAAAGTGTATTTCCCGAGGTTAATCGTTCCAGCCGCCGCGGTGGTCGTATCGTTCATCGATTTCCTCATTAGCTTTGTTATCCTCATTGGTCTGATGCTGTGGTACCGGTTCCTACCCAACTGGCAGATACTTACACTCCCGCTGTTCGTGCTCATGGCTTTCCTCGCCAGCCTCGGGCCGGGGCTCTGGATCACTGCGCTTAACGTCAAGTACCGCGACTTCCGCTACGTCATTCCCTTCATCGTGCAGTTCGGGCTATATCTCTCGCCAGTCGGCTTCAGTTCGTCAGTCGTGCCAGTTGAATGGCGGCTCCTGTACTCACTCAACCCGGTGGTTGGGGTCATCGACGGCTTTCGCTGGGCAATCCTCGGCGGAGAATCCAGCCTGTACTTGCCGGGCTTCTTGCTCAGTTGGGGCGGTATCGCCTTCTTCCTGTGGATTGGCATCCGCAAGTTCCGGAGGATGGAAAAAAGCTTCGCCGACTTGATCTGACGCATGACTGATATCTCCATCTCCGTCGAAAATCTCAGCAAGTCCTATCTGATTGGCCATAACGCCAGCCAGGCGCAACGCTATACAACCCTGCGCGACGTCCTTGCCCGCAATATCCGAAACGTGGCCCGCAAGACCCGAGACATGTTTCATGGCCGCGCAATCGTGCAGGGTGACGAGGTGGAGGAATTTTGGGCGCTGAAGGAGGTCTCGTTTGAGGTCAAGCAAGGGGACCGCGTCGGCATCATCGGGCGCAACGGCGCGGGCAAGTCCACGCTGCTAAAACTCCTCAGTCGAGTTACCGAACCCACCAAGGGACGCATCCAGATCAGCGGGCGCGTCGCCAGCCTGCTGGAGGTCGGAACCGGATTTCATCCTGAATTGAGTGGCCGCGAAAATATTTTCCTGAACGGCGCCATCCTCGGTATGTCTCGTCGTGAAATTCAGCGTAAGTTCGATGAGATCGTGGCCTTTGCCGAGGTCGACGACTTCCTAGATACCCCAGTCAAACGCTACTCTTCCGGTATGTATGTGCGCCTAGCCTTTGCTGTAGCGGCACACCTGGAATCTGAGGTCCTGCTTGTGGATGAAGTGCTGGCGGTTGGGGATATGCGGTTTCAGGATAAATGCTTGGGAAAGATGGAGTCCGTAAGCAGTTCTGGCAGAACCGTCTTGTTCGTTAGTCACAACTTAGACAGCATAAGAAAACTATGCTTGAAGGGCATTTTTCTTGAGCAAGGCAGGCTGAATGACGTTGACGACATTGAAAGTATTGTTGAGAATTACGTTGCGCAATATCGACATGCTGAATCATCCAGTATCATTGACATCGAGGATGTTCCAAGCGATCAATTCAGCGTTAAGAGAATTGAAATATTGAATGCAGCGAAAACCAAACCTCTAGCCGTTAAAACCTGGGATGATGCGGTCTTTCGCATTTACTTCAATTCTCCACACCCTATCGAATCAGGATCAGTGGTTTTGAAAATAACATCTTTAACCGGCTCCACTTTGGCATTGCTTTCGACCCAACCTGATCAGCAATTTTCTATTCCATTTCGTAAAGGAGAGAATGTCGTCGACTGTAGGGTCTCTCGCTTCCCTTTGTCAGCGGGTCAATATCTTATAGGCGCTGGATTAGCCATACCAAATAGGGAGTGGTTGTCTCGTAGTTTTGAAGCGGGAGTCTTTACCGTACACAATTCAGACGTTTATAACTCCGGCATGGCGCCCAATTCACAGCGATACCAAATCGCGATGGACGCTAAATGGGAGATTTAGAGCGGGTCTCAAAATGATACTAGGGGCTGTTAACTTGAGCGGAAATCTGCTAACTTGGGCATTGTTTTTTATTGAGAAGAGCATTGTCCAAGCAACTGATCGACGGCCAATTGCGGAACGTTATCGAGGCGATGCTGCTCGGGCCAAACGATGGTACAAGAAGAATCCTGGCCGATTATCCGGCATAACGGACCGCGCGGCCTTGACTGGGACTGTGTTCGTTCTGCGCTCGAGCCTCATCTTTCATTTTGAAACCGGTTCTTAGATATCAATAATGCGGCATATTGGATTAGGCCCTTCAATGCCCTAGGCGATGGACGGCTTGTATTAATCATGGGCAGATTGAGTCTCCGGCTCAAAACCACCTCTGAACGGGGAACCTCTCACAGGGTGTATGTGCAATCACTTGATTGCGTTGCACTTTCCGGGCCACTTTACCGATGGCTATTCTGAAGCATCTATTGAAAGAAATGTTGGGTGAGAAAGTACTCGGTGGACTAGAGTATCTGCGTTTTCGCGAAACCCGAAAAAGTTGGGGTGGCCCACTAAATGGGCAAGAGCGCCGTCAGGAAATGGTGGCTTCGCTCATCTCTAAACTTCGATTCAATGCCGTTGTTGAAACCGGCACATATCGGGCCACCAGTACGGAGTATTTCGCTGACCTATGTACTGGCCATGTGTTTACCATCGAAATTAGCAAGCGCTATTATGGTTATTCGACAATGCGTTTGCTGTTGCGCCGCAATGTGACGATACTTCACGGCGATAGTAGATCTGCCCTTAGATCACTAACTAAGGAACCACGCCTTTCTGGATGTCGGGTGTTTTTCTATCTCGATTCCCACTGGGATACCGACCTCCCCCTAGCTGAGGAACTACAGCTAGTCTTTACGTACTGGCCACACGCAGTCGTATTGATTGACGATTTTCAGGTGCCTGATGACCCTGGTTATGGTTTCGATTGTTACGGCGCGGGCAATGCGTTGACTTTGGGTTATGCTAGGGTCGCAATAGAGCAATTTGGTTTGGAAGTGTTCTTCCCGGCCGCGCATTCTAGTGAAGAAACGGGCGCGAAACGGGGTTGCGTCCTCTTCGTCGGTGATTCAGTCCTAACTAATGAACTAGGCAGCTTGAGTGACCTGCGGCACTACGATCCTGCAGCGTTCGCGACATCACAATGACATTTGGGTGCTCGCTGCTTAGGCACAACATGGATTTCGAAGGATGCCTGATGCGGTCAATTCGCTGTCCGACATTGGCCGAACTCCCGCCCCCACAACCAGGCAAGACTGGCTGGCCGTGGACCGAGGGGTCTGCGCAGTTGTCCGACAGGATGCTGGATGGGCGCGAGTGGCCAACCATATGCTTGGTAACGCCCAGCTATAACCAGGGTCGCTTCATCGAGGAAACCATTCGCTCGGTATTGCTTCAGGGCTATCCTAATCTCCAATATGCGGTGGTCGATGGCGGCAGCGCAGATGCCAGCATCGATGTCATCAAAAAGTATTCGCCCTGGCTTGCCTACTGGGTCAGCGAAACCGATCGAGGCCAGACCGACGCGATCAATAAGGGTCTGGCGAAAGTTTCTGGTGACTGGGCGAACTGGATCAACAGCGACGACCGACTGAACCCTAGCGCACTCGGCGCAGTAGGAAGGCTCGCAGCACTAGCGAACAGTAGGATTCAGGCACTCGTGTTCGCTTGCAACATCGTGGACGAAGCCGGAATCCGTATTCTTGAAACCTGGCGACCACGAAAGCCAGAATCTGCCGCAAGCTTTCTCGGCGCGCAGCCAGTGCAGGTCACGCCTCAGCCTTCTACCTTCATACGAAAGCCGGACCTTGTGCTAGACGATCGCTATCACTATGTGATGGACTGGACTCTATATCTGAGGTTGGCTGACGCCTACGGCGATTGCTTCTTGGAAGGGTCAGAGTGCATCGCCTCCTTCCGTATGCAAAGCGCTTCCAAAACAACTTGCGATAGTGACAAGTTTGCGATCGAGGCCATGGATTTCGTTCGCGGCTACCACTTTTCCGATTTATGTATCAGAGGGCAAGCTGTCAGATGGCTGGCAATGATGCAGTCGCAACTGGAAATCACTCGGTGGCAGCTTACGCGTAGTAGTGTGGTGACCGATCTTTTTCGGTTGCTGCTCAGCCGACCAAAAGTGCTCACCAAGCGCTTTTTCTGGGGAGCGCTAAGAAGGAAATTGTTGTCCAGAACGAGCGCGCCTACGGAAGAGCTTCCGCCTATCAATTGACGTATAAACGATGCAACGCAGGGTCCCATTGTCGCTTGAGCGTCACAATCGCGCATTGAATTCATTTCTGTGTGGCTTGTGTAGATGCGGCGAATTTCCGGGGCGGCTGCGCCTCGTGTCCGTCATGGAAACAATCTTCGGCGAAAAGAGAATCCTCGCCACGACCTCCTTTGAAATGCGGATGGCGTTGGACAGGGCCGATCTGCTGCAGCGGGAGATTCTGACTTCCGGCAGCTATGAGCCGGAACTGACCGAGTTCTTGCTGGTCAATTTGCAGAAGGGCGACATCTTCTACGACGTGGGCGCCAATGTTGGCTACCATTCGCTAATCGCCTTATCGCGAGGTGCCAGGGTATTTGCGTTCGAACCGGACCCGATTTCTTGCGGAATACTTTGCCACAATCTCGAGATTAATGCGGGTGCGCAGGAAACTTGGACCGCGGTACAAAGCGGGGTGGGTCGGGTTGAGGGCACGGAGTGGTTTACGCGCACGCATGTGGCCAATTCCGGTATAAGCGGGATCGGCGCGCAAGGACGCCCGACTGCGGTCTTCCGGATTGACATGATCAGCTTAGATGCATTTGTCCAGCTTGGCATGCTGCCTCCCGATGTAATGAAAGTGGATGTTGAAGGCTGGGAGTCCGGCGTCTTCATGGGAGCGGGGAACCTGCTGTCGCAGTCCCCCCCTCGTCTTATCGTGTTCGAAGGAAGGTGCGATCAGCACGGGGGCTTGCTTGAGCCCGAAATCGAATCGATCCTTGGTAGTAACGGCTACCGCATCCAGCACCTGCCCCGCACACATGGATGGATTGAAAGCCGCGAAAACTATCTAGCATTCCGCAGCGCAGCGCAGCCCGTTATGCCCTGAATCGCGCGCATGAATCCCATACTATGCGTTGGATTTACCTACTTTAACGAACAGGCAATGCTGACGCAGGCGATCGTATCGCTGGCGTGCCAAGGTACATCCGATTTGGAAATACTGGTTTACGACGACGCATCGTCCTACTCCGCGCAGAATTATCTGCCGGAGAACATTCCGGTTCGAGTCATCCGAGGGGAACACAACCTTGGGCCGTCGTGCGGCAGGAACATTCTGCTGCGGGAGAGTAGGGCGCAGTATATCCATTTTCATGACTCCGACGATCTTTTCCTACCAGAGTGGCAGGCGGAAGTACGCAGGGTGCTGGACCAGCATCAACCTGACGCCGTTTTCACTGAACTCATATCCACGCAAGACGGGGTCGCACATAGCTCCCGGGTCATGGGTCTGTCTGAACTGGCTGAACATGGCGATCTGACCCGTTTCTGCATCGAAGGCGTAATGCTGACAATAGCCGGAACCTACCGCAGAGCGTTCGTTCTCGATCTGGGTGGCTACGACGAAAGCGTGCACCAGTCGGAGGATTACGACTTTCACATCAGGCTGTCGCTCGCGGCGCCACAATACGAATTGCTCACGAGGCCGCTGGCCGAACTTCGCCTGCGCCCGGACAGCAGGAGCACCAGGCGCATTGAGGTGTATCGCGACAGTGTGCGCGTCCTCGAACGGCTTGCAAAATCCCTTACGCCTTCCTACCGCAGCTATATTGGCGACGCTCTGTTAAGATTTTCGCGCAATCTATACCAACTGGGAGATATCGACGGCGCAAGAGCTGGGTTCGCATTGGCGGTTCGCCTCGGGCCACCATCCTACAGTAGCCAGCCCAATCATTACCGCTGGGCCGCTCGTCTACTTGGGTTCGCACGCGCGGAACGACTGGCGGCGGCATACAGAAAGTTGACCGCGCACTACACTAAGTGAAATCTGTCCTGCAGGAAATCAGCAGCAAGTCTTTGCAATGGCGGCGTCCGGAGTTAGTTGTTACTCAGCGGCTTGTGTAGGTTGGCGATACTGGCGATGTCGTAATTTCAATATAGTTTAAACATGCCGGTAATACTATTTAGTTTCGATTTTGGGAGATCGGCTGGCGTATGAATAAGTAAGCAGCAAACCGGAATCTCAATGAAGACTATCCGAACAAGAAGCGACTTGGCCATCAACGGCGCACCGCCAGCTTTTGCTGAACAACTACATGTTGGCAGACCGAACATGGGCAGTCGCGATAACTTCATGCAGCGGGTAGGGGCCATCTTTGACAGCCATTGGCTGACCAATAACGGGCCCGTGGTCCAGGAACTAGAATCTAGAATTGCCGGCCGACTTGGCGTCAGAAACTGTGTCGCCGTATGTAACGGGACCATAGCACTGGAAATTGCGATTCGTGCGTTGGAACTCACAGGCGAAGTAATTGTCCCATCCTACACTTTCATTGCAACTGCACATGCGCTTCATTGGCAGGAGATCACACCTGTTTTTGCCGATATCGATCCGGCGACTCATAATCTGGATCCCGCCGCTGTCCGGCGCATGATCACCCCGCGTACGAGCGGCATCATTGGCGTGCATTTGTGGGGCCGACCTGCACCCCATGTCGAGCTGAAAGCCATCGCCGATCAACATGGCCTCAAGCTTATGTACGATGCCTCCCATGCCTTTGACTGCAGCCGCGAGGGCATCATGATTGGGAGTCTTGGCGAATTTGAGGTATTTAGCTTCCACGCTACCAAGTTCTTCAACACTTTCGAAGGTGGTGCCGTGGTCACCAACAATGATGCGCTGGCCGAGAAATTGCGTCTGATGCGCAATTTCGGCTTTGCCGGTTTCGACAACGTCATCCATCCAGGTACCAACGGCAAGATGACAGAAATATCTGCCGCCATGGGCCTTACGAACCTCGATGCCATCGACAGTACCGTGGAGACCAATCGCCGCAACTACCACACCTACAAAGAAACCATGGCAGCTATTTCGGGCCTCAGCCTGATAGCCTATGACGAAACCGAGAGGAACAATTACCAGTACATCGTTTTAGAAATCGGTGAGCAATTCCCGGTGAGCAGGGATGATGTAGTGAAGGCGCTGCATGCAGAAAATGTCCTGGCTCGAAAGTATTTCTGGCCCGGATGCCATCGAATGAGGCCATACCGCGATTTGTTCCCGCATGCCTACTTGATGCTGCCAAATACGGAATTAGTTGCCAGCCGCGTTGTAGTGTTACCCACAGGCACGACCCTACCAGCGGAGGCTATCGAAACTATCGCTTCTGTTTTGCGCATTCTGAGTACGTATTGACATGACAAAGGCAATGCAGAACAGACTACGGTCGACACGGCGGAGGCTTGCAATTTTTGGGGCAGGCGGCCATGGACGTGAACTTGCATGGCTCGCCGAACTGGTGGGCTGGAAGAGATCGGATCTGTGTTTTGTAGTCGACAAACCCGCATACCGGGTGAAGCACGTCAATGGCTTGGCGGTATGCCTGCTAGATGACGCAATTGCACTGGGCGAGGAAGCCGGCTACGTTGTGGCGCTAGGTGATGCGTTGGCTCGTGAGCGCAGCGTAATCCTGTGCGAGCGGGCTGGGCTCACCCCTGTATCACTAATACACCCAGGAATCGAATTGTCGCCATCGGTTAACATTGGCCAGGGTTCAGTCATCTGTGCGGGCACAATTCTTACCACCAATATCCACATCGGCAGGCATGTTCATATCAATATTGGCTGTACGATTAGCCATGATGCTGAAGTGGCGGAGTTCGCAACGCTCTCGCCCGGTGTTCATATTGCCGGACATGTCAGCGTAGGTCGGCGTGCTTTTATTGGAATCGGAGCAGTCATTATCAATGGCTCGGAAAACGAGAGGCTCGTAATCGGCGACGATGCCGTTATTGCGGCGGGGGCATGCGTGACCTGCTCGGTCGAGGCGGGCGCGATGGTGGCTGGTGTGCCTGCGGTAAGCAAACGCTAATCCCGCATGATGAACTATCTGCGTAACTAGAACTCATCTCAAGAAAGGGTCTGTTAGCTTGCAATGACTTCTGTTTGCTCTTGAGGGCCTTTTCCCCAAAAGGTGACAGGAGAACATGAGCCGAGCCGAAGACCTGACAGATGAACAATGGAATCTGATCGAACCGCTGCCGCCAGTCATCGAACGAGTCGACAAACGTGGCCGACCTCGGAAGGCACAAGAGAGGAGTTCAAGCTGGCAGAACACTTCGGGCCAATTTCCTATAGCGGGCAGCCAAATCACTAACACTAGGCCGCACGCGTGCTTGGGCTGGAGCGTACCGAACGGCTGGCGATGGTCTACGGAAAGATGAACCTCTTTCGTTCGGGCGCTGCACGAAATGTAGCGATAGAAAGGAGAGGTCGGGCGTGAGCAATGGCGCCAGCCGAAACTGGCCGGAACTGGATGGCCTGCGTGGGTTGGCGATTCTGCTGGTTCTGGGTTTTCATTACGGCTGGGGCTTTTTCACTCCCGTGCCGGGGAGTCTGTTCGCCTACGCGCTCGTGCCCATACGGTTGATGTGGAGCGGAGTTGACCTGTTCTTCATTCTTTCTGGTTTTCTGATCGTCGGCATACTCATACGGGAAAGAGATGACGAACGCTATTTCAGTGTTTTTTTTGCCAGGCGCGCCTGCCGAATTCTGCCGCTATATATACTGACGGGGCTCATTTTCGCTGCGGGCGTGGTGACAAACGGCTTGGGCTGGATCGATATGCCGCGCTTGTTCGGCGATGTTCAGGGCTGGCAGTGGAGTGCACTGTTTTTACAAAACTTTTTCGTGCCCTGGCAGGGGACTCTGCAAATCAATTTCTTCAGTCCGACTTGGTCGCTGGCGATCGAGGAACAAATGTACGTAATCTTGTCTCTTATGGTTTTTGCACTCCGCCAGAATGATCGGGCAATAGCGGTCGCACTAGTAGGAAGCGCGTTTGCAGCGATCGTCCTGCGTGCGGCAATCGAACGCGGATACCCGGCGCAAGCTCAAATCATGGCTGCATTGCTGCCTTTCACCAGGATGGACGCCTTTGCGGCGGGTGGCCTGCTAGCATATGCGATGCACCGAGGCTGGCTTGCCTATAACCGAGCAACGGGCTGGGCTGTTGCGGCAATTGCAGTTGGATTGACCGGCATGGCGGTCCTTGCCCACGACAACCTGTTCGGCGTACAACTCTTTCTTCCTGTCATTTTGACATACGCTGCGCTGTTGGCTCTCGTCGTAACGGAGCGACCAGGGACGTTTATAATGCGCCTATTTCGCAACCAGATATTGCGCTGGCTAGGGGCAATTTCCTATGGTCTCTATTTGCTGCACATACCCGTGCTTGGCGGTTGCATGGCACTAGCTGGAATGTCAGAGCAGGCCCTTGTGAGCGAAAAACCGAACTGGATCACATTGATCGCATTGGCGATACTCTTTCCGCTAGCGTATGCCTCACATCGATACTTTGAAACTCCAGTCACCCGGTGGGGCAGAGAAAAATGGAAATACCATTCATCCCGAAGCTATCGGAATTGAGGTCATTCTGATGACCTGCGAAGTGTAGTTCGGCATGCACGGAGAAGATGCCGAAAGACGCGACTTGCCGCTGATCAGCATTGTCGTTAACACCTACAACGGCGCGCGCTACTTGCCTGAATGCCTCGACAGCATTTTAGCAATTGATGGGCGATTTCCCCTGCAGATTATCGTGATGGATGACGCCTCGCAGGACGACACCGCCTCCGTGCTTGCTCGTTACCATGATGACCGAATTCAATTTGTCCAGCACCACCACAACAAAGGCGCCGCAGAGGCGGTGAACACGGCCTTCAGCCTCGTCCGAGGCACGTTCACAGCACGCATTGACTACGACGACCGTTATAGGCCGCACTTTCTGCTGCGTGCCATTGAAGCATTGCAGAGGAATCCCAAGGCAGGCCTAGTCTGCGGCAGCGTGCAAATGATAGACGGGGATGGCAAACCCTGTGGAATATCTTCCCCAGTGCAACAGGGCTATGAGGCAGGTTGTGGCGATCACTTCCTAAATTTGATGCGCCACTACTTTGTGACGGCCCCCACCCTCTTAGCGCGTACACAAATTTGGAAGCGCGCCATACCAATTCCATCCGGAATGAATTTCTGCGATTGGTATATGACGCTCATGATGGCGGAAGTAAGCGAACTGTGCATTATTGATGACACTCTTGCCGACTATCGCATTCACCCCCTTAACATGCATAGCACCATGGTAGTCGATGGCACTGGCGAGCATACGACTTGGCGCGTCCTTGATTACTTTACCCAGAATTCAATACGGGCCAGCGAGTTGATTGAATTCAAATCGGAAATCTATGCGCATCATGCAGCCGAGTGGGGTAACAGGTATTTCGGTGCACAGATGCCCCTGCAAGCCCGACGTTGTTATCTTCGGGCTTTCAGCCTGAAACCGCGCCAGCATTTCAGAAAGAAGATCTTATGGCGACTGCTTGGCACCTTTTTGGGAGGACGACACTACACGTGGCTTAAACACCTATACCGAGGTACTCTAAAGAAATAATCGGAGTCTCCGCAATTGGAATGCCCCAGCGCGGAGTGCTTAGCCTCGGCCTATCGCTGTCTCAAAAAGGGTTACCGTTCACGGAAATATGGGCGCATTTCGTATGGCGCTTTCACGGCCAATGAAAGTCTTACACATTCCCTTCCAATTTGTACCTGGCCAACTCGGCGGCACGGAGATTTACGTTGAAACTCTCTGCCGGCATTTGGTTGTGCTCGGCATTCACTGTGCGATAGCCACGCCGGCTTCGCGGCAAGGCGTCGCAGAAAAACTTATCGACGGAATCACGGTTTTTGAATTCGGTCAGGATCCGTCGTCCGGATTTGAACAAGCCTACGGAAGGCCTGATTGGGTCGCGGCAGCCAATTTTCGATTGGTATTGCAGAACTGGCGTCCGGATGCGGTGCATCTGCACGCGCACACTGCTGCGGTGTCGGAAGTTCTGGTTGATGAAGCTGAACGGGCTGGGGCACGAGTGCTGTTCACCTATCACACACCGACGGTAAGTTGCGCGCGCGGGACGATGATGTATATGGGGCGCACGCCATGTGATGGCGTACTAGAGGTTACCCGGTGCACGGCATGCTTGCTGCAAAAGCATGGCCTAAAGAATGGATTGGCAAGTATTTTTTCAAGGACTCCTGATTGGCTCGGAAGATTGTTGGCACAGCTCGGACTGCACGGTGGAGTGTGGACCGCACTACGCATGCGTGGGTTGGTCACAAGTGGGCAGCGGCGCTTTCACGATTTGATGAGGAGGGCGGATCGCGTTGTCGCTGTCTGCGACTGGGTGGCAAACGTACTAAGGCGTAACAGCATTACTGAACCTCAACTCGTAATATCACGGCAAGGTTTGCCGTACGCGCAAATCGAGTCGATGGAAAACGGCAATATTGGGAGCGCAGCGAAGGGCGCTGATGCGAGCATACGACCTCCCCTTTTACTCCGCTATTTCGGCCGGCTTGAGCGGAATAAGGGCCTCGATGTACTGTTGAGCGCCCTTGCAACAATACCTACTGCCAACGTTTCCTTGGAGATATTCGCCATCATTCAGGGTGCGGAGGATGAGTACCGGCAACGTTTGCGGGGAATGATTGAGCAAGACAAACGTGTTGCCCTGCGGCGCTCGTTGCCCTCATCTGCAGTGGTCGCTGCCATGCGCGCCGGTGATCTGGTCGTAGTTCCATCGCAATCGCTGGAGACCGGGCCGCTGGTGATTCTCGAGGCTTTCGCCGCTGGCAAGCCCGTCCTCGGCTCGCGACTTGGCGGTATTGCAGAACTGGTGACCGATGGAGTCGATGGCTTGCTGGTGGAGGCAAAAAATGAAAATGCCTGGGCGAACGCTATCCAAGGCCTCGAAGCTGACCGCCGAGCGCTTAAGAGGTTAGTCGCGGGTATCAAGCCGCCACGAACCATGAAGCAAGTGGCAAGAGAAATGTCGGAACTTTATGAATCTCTCGGTTGAAAAGCCGCGTGTTTTGTTCATTCAGGCTACCGAACCCGGCGCTTATCCGCCTCTAATCAACGCGGCGCATCTAATGGCAGAGGCGGGATGGGAAGTAACGTTTCTGGCCGCGCCGTTCGCCGGCATGCGGCTGCAGGTAAACCCGTCGCCGGCAATCACGGTGATCGACATGCCCGAACGGCCTTCTCACGTGCTAACAAAGGCTGATTATTGGAACTATTGCAGGCAGGCGGTAATCCTCGCCCGCAGATTGAAGCCCCGCGTCGTCTATGCTTCAGACCCAATCGGGGCGCTGCCGGGTCTCCTGGCCGCCAAGTTCAGCGGTGGGCGGCTGGTTTATCACGAACATGACAGCCCGACAGCCGAGAGTGAACTGCACTCGGTTGTGCGTTGGGCGCGCCGCTTCGCGGCGACGGCCGCTTCCCTTGTTGTTCTTCCCAATGCGGAACGCGGTCGGCTCGCCCAACAATCTATCGGATTTAATCCCGACAAATTGAAGATCGTGTGGAATGTTCCTAGGCGAGCGGTAATACCGGATATGCCGAACAAGCCGGACTCACCATTGATTCTCTATTTCCACGGCAGTATTACCCCAGATCGCCTTCCTGAAACTGTTGTGGAGGCTGTATCGCGCTTTAATGGTGCAATTCGACTTGACGTTGCCGGGTATGAAGCACCGGGAGCCAAACGCTACATTCAGAATCTGGTGGATCGCTTTAATAGAAATGGTCTTGAACTCATTCGCTATCTTGGTCCGATTACCTACCAAGATGACCTGCTTAAACAAGCTGCTCAAAGCCACGTCGGACTCGCCTTGATGCCGATGGAATCCGCTGACGTAAATATGCGATACATGGTTGGCGCATCAAATAAGCCCTTTGACTACATGGCCGCCGGCCTTCCATTGCTTGTTTCCGATATTCCGGAATGGCGTGCGACGTACGTTGATCAGGGGTTTGGACTTGCTTGTAATCCGAATTCGGTTCCGAGTATTGAGGATGCCTTGAAAGCGTACTTAGAAGATCTGCGGATGCGTGAGCATATGGCAAAGCAATGTCGAGATGCCATTAAAAACAAGTGGTGTTACGAAAACTATTTTGGTAGCGTTATCAAGACGTTTGCGTTGTGAAGTATGCAAACCACTCCGGGATATCTTGTGTATTTCTCCATATGCATACCGCAATTTAATCGAACCGATTTTCTGCTTGTTTCTCTTCAAAGCTTCTTATGTCAACATTTTCAAGATTTTGAAATTTGCATTAGCGATGGCGCATCGACCGATGGTGGACTCCCTAGGTTACACAGTTTTTTGCGGAGGTCCGGTCTTCGGTATGCCCTGGCGGAATCCGATCGAAATCTCCAATATGATGAAAATCTTCGCAAGAGTATTTCCTTGTCTAGAGGACGTTATGTCTTATTAATGGGCAACGATGATTCTTTGTCAGACGCCGGCGTCTTGGCTTATCTGAAAGACGTTCTCGAAAGCAATTCGCCTGTTTCAGTTGCAATACCAAATTATCACGAACTGTCCACCGGCGTCGACTTCAATAGGATGCGAATGACCGGAGTGATTGGCGAGGGGCCAGATGCTGTAGCGTCAACATTTCGTCATTTTTCATTTATAAGCGGCATCATTCTCGATGGCGAGTCCGCCAGAGCTGCCGCAACAAGTTATTGTGATGGCAGCGAAATGTATCAAATGTATCTTGGTGCCCGGCTAGTTGCAGCTGGAGGTCGGTTTTTAGCCATAGAAAGAATCTGCGTCAACAAAGATATCCAAATTCCCGGCCAGGATGTGGACAGCTATCGAGCGAAGGCTAGATTATTTCCTAATCAAATTATTGACCGGCCCTTGCCTATGGGCCGCATTCTCGAGACCGTGGCCTATGGAATCGACTCGGCCAAACCCAGACCGGAGCGAAATAGGGCCGTTTCCCGCGTAGCCCTTCAGCTTTATCTTTTTACTTACCCTTTTTGGATCTTCGAGTATCGTCGCGTTCAGTCATTCAACTATGCGTTGGGTGTCTATTTCTCCCTTCGCCCGAGTGTTACAACACGCAATATTCGAATTCCGTTGTGCGGTTACCTAGTTAGCTGGACTATTTATCTGCTGCTCGGATTAATCGGATTTGCTACGCCAATTCGCCTTTTCGATAAATTTAGGCCGATGCTATACGCGCTGGCCAAGCGAGCTTGAGGAATCGTTGATTTTCGCTGGACCATTAAGGTCATGCTTTTGATCGTCGGCAATCGCGGGGGTACGAATGTCGGTGAAAGTCTTGTGCGCAGCGCAATAATGCTTGGCATTGGCGTGTCTCTTTTTGACGCACGAGGCGGGCGATCGCCCTTCCGGATAGTCAACGCGCTGCTATGGCGCTTTGGCGACAAACGGCCGGCCAAAATGCGGCTCTTTGGCCAACGTTTGCTTGAGCGTGCGACGAATGATCGTGCGAAAGCTCTAATTACAACCGGTTTGAATCCAGTATCTGGAAGAGTCATTCGCGCGCTGCGATCCCAGGGCTTAGTTTGCATGCATTATTCCACGGACGACCCCTGGAATCCGACACAGCGGGCTAACTGGTTTTTGCGATCTTTGCCAGAGTACAACATCATTTTTAGCACGCGACAGAGCAACATTGACGATTTCCTGACACTAGGCTGCAAAGAGGTGCGTTATCTTCCGTTTGCGTACGACGAGTTCATTTTTGGGTCGGGAAATGGTGATTCTGCAAGAGTTGATGCCCAAGTACTTTTTGCCGGTGGCGCTGATCGCGACCGGGTCGACTTCATCGAAACGCTATTGGCGCGGCAGATTCCGATTTCATTGGTGGGCGGGTACTGGGAGCAGTATCCTTCGGTGCGGCGCCATGCACTTGGTTATATGACACCAGAAGAACTGGGGGCGCTGACCCAAGCGGCCAAAGTGAATCTCTGCCTAGTTCGTCGCGCCAATCGTGACGGACATGTGATGCGTAGTTTCGAGATAGCCGCACTCGGCGGCTGCATGGTGGTCGAAGACACGGCTGAACACCGGGATATTTTCGGAGCGGAGGGCGAATGTGTCCTCTATTTCAGTTCGCCGGATGAGGCAGCAAACAAAATCCGGCAGCTGTTAGCTGACCCCAGAGAGCGCTTTCGGTTGGGGCAAGCCGTGCGCTCACGCATCGTGGGCGGGGCGAATACCTATACCGACCGGCTGCGTATGATGATGGCGGCGGGTAGTGAAATTTTACGTTTGACGGGACATTCTCCTCTTATATGAGTTTCCTGGTCTGGATCTGGGGCGCGCTTCTTCTTGCTCTGCTTTGGTTGCTGATCAGCAGAGGCTACAGCGGCGGCATTCTACTGCTGGCTTATTTTATTGGACTGTCGATAATCCATGTGCCCGGCGCACTGATTTATTTGGGTAGCGCGCCCGGTCTCTTTGAGGAGCCTGAAACCCACCTTGGTTTCAAGGCGACGCTTATCGGCATGGCGGCGCTGCTCGCGGGGGCGCTGGCCGCTCTTCGCACGCAATTCGGGCGAGCGCCCCCTCCTAATGGACCAAGCTTCGCCTTTTCGAACCTTGGCTACGTAATGGTGGCGCTGGGCGCCGTCATGTATTTCATCGTAATGCCGGTGGTCAGTTTTATATCCTCCATCACGGCCTTACTGAGCGCCGTCGGTTCCTTGCTTCCCTTCGGTTTCTGGTGTTTCTTTTATGGCGCCATGGAGTCGCACGATAACCGAAAGATGGTGCTCGGCATTGCGTTGCTGCCGTTGCTGCCGTTATCCACCATGATCACAGGCGGCTTCATCGGATATGGCGTTTATTGGGTTATCGCGGTGTTGGCGCTGGTTTATGTGAAGTCGTCGCAAAAGAGAATTTGGGTGCTCCTCGCGCCACTGATCGTGTTGTTGGGCCTCTCCTTCGCGGTGGCCTATTTTGGTGGCCGGAATGAGTTGCGCGAGGCAGTGTGGAATGAGCGGGCGGATCTGGGAGCACGCATTGAGCGTGTGGTCGCCATGGTCTCGAGTTTCGAACTTCTCAATCTCGACAATCCGGATCACGTGAAATCCCTTAATGATCGACTCAATCAGAACGTGCTTGTCGGTACTGCGATTTATCGCCACGAGGCCGGCGACTCCGAGTTGGCTTTGGGGGGCACCGTGCCGTGGTGGGCATTGATCCCGCGAGTGATCTGGCCGGATAAGCCTGCTGTCGGCGGCGGAGGGAGCGTTGTATCCGAATTCACCGGGATGACCTTTGGCGAGGACACAAGCGTCGGAGCCGGCCAACCGCTCGAGTTTTATATCAATTTCGGTTGGGCAGGTATTGTCGGCGGCTTTCTGCTGCTCGGTTACGTGCTTGCGCGCCTGGACATGGCTTTGGATCTGGCCTTCAGGCAGGGCGATCTCAATCGATTGCTAAATACGGGCCTACCCGGTCTGGCCCTGCTGCAACCTGGTGGAAATCTCCTGGAGATACTGGTAGCGGTCGTGGGCGCCATGGTCGCGGCGCGAGCTGTCGCGGCCGGGCTCGAAAGGTTCCATATTCTCCAAAGCATGTCTCCATCGCGCGACCTATTGAATGATCCTGCGCCAGGACGTGTACGACGATGAAGAAACCGAGGATCGCCATCGCTTCGGCCGGGCGCTTCCATGTTCTCGATCTTGCCAGGGAGTTGCATGCCCTCGGTTATGAGGTGCGTTTCTACTCCTACGTACCGCGGCGTCGAGCGATGGCCTTTGGCTTGCCAGCCGAGTGCCACGTTAGCCTCGTTTCGAGGCTGTTGCCTTTGTTGGCGTGGCAGGTCAAGGCCCCGGGGATTCTGCCCAAGCTGCGCGAACGGCTTCTGTGGGCAGCCATGAATCGGGCGGTGATGGCTCGGTTGCAGCCATGCGATGTGTTTATTTGCATGTCGGGGATGTACCTGGAAGCAGCCGAATATGCAAAGAAGCGCTACGGCGCCATCATCGAGCTCCATCGAGGCAGCAAGCACATTCTTGCCCAAGATGAAATCCTTGCTTCTTTGCCGGGCGCCGAGCGGCCGAGCCGCTTGGCGATTGCGCGCGAGCTGGCGGGGTATCGATTGGCAGACATGATCGCGATTCCGGCGCAACACGTTTTGGAAAGTTTTTCTCGGGAGCCGTCCGCGCAAGCGAAGTGCGTCGTGAATCCTTATGGGGTAGATCTGAACCAGTTCCCGCTTTGGCCACGGAGCGCCCCCAAAGATGAAGTCGTTTTTGTATACGCAGGTGTATGGTCGTACCAGAAAGGGTGTAACCTTTTGGCTGCCGCGGTGCAACAGGTCGATCATATTCGACTCATTCATGTGGGTGCTTTGGGCGATTGCCCGTTTCCTATTGGAAATCAGAAGATTCAACATGTCCGAAAGATTGATCAGGCTGATCTATCGGAGATCTATCGCGGGGTGGATGCGTTTGTGCTTGCTTCGCGACAAGAAGGGTTGGGCATGGTACTAGGCCAAGCCTTGGCATCCGGGCTGCCGGTTGTTTGCACATCAGAAACCGGAGGGCGGGATCTTTGCCATACGCCCGCGCTTAGAGATCGTGTACATGTCATTCCGAGCGGCAACGTCGAATCGCTCGCACAAGGAATGGCCCATTTGGCTGAACGCTTGCGTCATGGCCCTCCGTTCACCCGCCTATGCGACGAGGATCGTCAAACTCTTAGCTGGGCCGCCTACGGTCTGCGCTATGCAGAAAGTATGTATCAGAATCTCGCGACTCGCATTCCGCATTAGCGCATTTTGACGGGGCTAACGGCTATGACAGATTCGTTAATCCAGCGGCTTGCTTGTCCCCGCCATCGACATAGATTACAACTAACTCGCCATGGTCTTGACTGTTCTGAAGGTTGTCATTTTCCTATAGTTGACGGCGTTCCGATAATGTTGCTTGAGGATCAACCCAAGACTATCGATCTCATCGCAAGCTCCCTTCGTACATCGACTCGCTCGGAGTTACCGCACAAGAGCGGAATGAAATCGCATTGGCAGTTGCAAAAGAGCAAAGTGGCGTTGATCCCGTTGTTTCGTATCTGATTGGCGCAACCAACGGAATTGCCTATAAGCGGCTAAGGGGCTGCTTGGAGGCTTATCCAATTCCGACAATTCGGTTGCCCAAGTCGAACGGGGGCTTACTGCTCGATGTTGGTTGTAGCTGGGGTCGATGGTCAATTGCGGCCGCGCAAAAAGGGTATAGGGTTATCGGCATCGATCCATCGTTGGGCGCAGTCATGGCTGCTAGGCGCGTTGCACATCAACTCGGAGTCGACGTAGATGTCGTTGTTGGTGACGCAAGATTCTTACCCTTTTTGTCAAATTTGTTTGATGATGTTTTCTCTTATAGTGTCATACAACACTTCAGTAGAAGTGATGCAGCGCTCGCTGTAGGTGAAGTCGGCCGGGTTCTAAAACCTGACGGTATCAGCGTGATACAAATGCCTACACAATATGGCATAAGGTGTCTTCAGCATCAGATCAAGCGTGGTTTTCGGGATGGCATTGGCTTTGACGTCCGCTATTGGTCTATACCCGATTTAAAACGATTATTTTCCTCAAAGATTGGTTTGACAGCCTTTTCGGTTGATTGCTATTTTGGAATCGGCTTGCAATATTCTGATATCAAACTCATGCCTATTTGGTTGCAAGTCATAGTTGCAATGTCGGAGTTAGTTCGATATTTGAGTTTGATATTTCGACCATTGGTGTGGCTAGCCGATAGCGTCTATGTTCGAAGCGTTAAACGGCCCTAACGCCAATGCAATGAACAAATTGTTTGTGCACATCTGGGCGCCGCAGTTTCTTGGCTTTGGTGGCGGCATCACGGCTTTTAGCAGGGCGTTGGCCGAAGCGCTGCACGCCAATCACAAGCAAGTGTGTCTGTTCGGCAAGCTGGATGCAACCTCAGATTGGCACGGTCTGCCGCTAAAAGGTGCAAGAGCCTGGCCGTTTCGACTGCGCACACTTGGGTTTTCTTTTCAAGCGATTGAATCAGCGTGGCAAGATAGGCCCTCAGTTATTATTTCTACTCACTTAAATTTCGGGCCGATAGCCAATTTCATCCGCGGCCTGTTGGGGATTCCGTACGTGCTAGTAGCACACGGCATTGATGTGCATGCCAACTTATCCCGTTCGAGGCTTTCCGCATTGCGCTCGGCGAACGCCGTATGGGCTGTGTCACGCTGGACGCGAGATCGATTGCTCGACGTCGGCGTTGTCGCAGCGCGCATCCATATCTTGCCGAACACGGTTTCCCAGGAAGTATTCACTATTGCGCCGCCCGATTCGGCATTGCGACAGCGCTACGCCATAGCGCCAGACGAAAAGGTAATCTTGACAGTCGCGCGCCTTGATGCCGAAGAAAGCTATAAGGGGTACGACAACGTATTGCGCGCCCTGCCACAGGTGCGTGGCGCGATAGGAAAGGTGCGTTTTCTCATCGTGGGAAAGGGCAATGATACGGCGCGAGTTCAAGGGTTAGTGGCAGATCTGGGCCTATCCGATTGCGTAACCTTGTGTGGCTTTGTACCGGACGGAGAACTCCCTGCCCACTACCGCTTGGCGGATGTCTTTGCGCTACCTAGCCTTGGGGAGGGGTTCGGGATTGTTTTTCTGGAGGCCATGGCCTGCGGGATTCCGGTGTTAGGTGGAAATCGGGATGGTTCTGTCGAGGCTTTGGCCGATGGGGCGCTTGGTCGACTAGTTGATCCTACTAGCGTGGAATCGATTTCCCATGGATTGATTGCGTTGCTTAGACGGGAAGGGAGCGCCTTTTGGTTTGAGCCGGTCGTTTTGCGAACTACCTGTTTGCAATATTTTGGGCGTGGCGTTTTCCGTAAGCTAGTTTCCCAGCTGATAACCCGCCCTCTCTAGCCGGACCATCCATTCGCCAAAGGGGGCGGTCTTGACTCACGTGGATTCGGTTAAGTCTGGGGCGCCGGTACGAATCTAGCGTATGCGACGAAAGTCACTGGCATTGCTGCATAAATAGTTTTTCACGACTACGGTATAGGCTGGTGAAAATCCTTCATGTCGTACCCTCATACCTTCCCGCCGTTCGTTATGGCGGGCCTATAGCGTCCGTGCATGGGCTGTGCAAGGCACTGGTTGCACGCGGTCACGAAGTCGAAGTGTTTACAACCAACGTCGACGGCCCAGGCGATTCCGACGTTCCGCTTGGGATTCCGGTGGAATTGGATGGCGTCAAGGTTTGGTATTTCCCGGTACCAATGCTTCGAAGACTCTATTGGTGCCCAAAGATGGCTGCCGCTTTGCGAAGGCGCGTGGACAGTTTGGATGTCATCCATACGCACTCCGTTTTTCTTTGGCCGACGTGGGCCGCGGCGCGGGTCGCGCGGGCATATTCTGTTCCCTATGTCCTGGCACCTCGGGGCATGCTGGTCGCGGAGCTACTCCGACGTAAGAGCCGTTGGTTCAAGAGCGCGTGGATTGAACTTTTCGAAAGGCGCAATCTCGCGAAAGCCGCAGTTGTCCACTTTACTAGCCAGTTGGAGAAGGACGAGGCGACAAAGCTTGGCTTGAATTTCAATGCCACTTGTGTCGTGCCAAACGGAATTGAGGAAGAGGAGATCTGCGATGAGTCGGACAAACGCGATCTGCCCCCCGGGTTTCCGCTTCAGCATCAACGTTATCTGTTGTTCATCGGCCGAATAAACTGGAAAAAGGGCCTCGATCGCCTGATTTGCGCCTTACCCTTCGTGGCTGATTGTCATTTGGTCATCATGGGCAACGATGAGGAACAATATCAGCCGACGCTTGTAGCGTTAGCGAGACAAAAAGGCGTGCGCGAGCGCATTTCCTTTATTGGCCCGATCTACGGATCGGACAAAAGGACAATTCTTGCGCACGCAGCGGCGCTGATACTGCCTTCCTATTCGGAAAATTTTGGCAACGTGGTCTTGGAAAGCATGGCGGCGGGTTGCCCCGTCGTCGTGACTCCGGAAGTCGGCGCCGCCGTTCTAGTGCTGGAAACCGGGGCCGGAGTCGTACTGGATGGAAGTCCCGAGAAGTTGGGAAGGGGGATCGCAGATCTGATCGCAGACTCGGAGCGAAGCAGGACGATGGGGCAGCGCGGTCGCGACGCCGTGGCTGCCAACTACACTTGGGAAGCCATCGCTCGCCGCATGGAAACCGTCTACCAGATGGCGCTCGAAGAGCACGTGGATGCAGACCAGAAGGCGCGCCCAGAAGCCCATGAGTGAGTATAGAGATTATGGTTTCACATCCAATGAGCCCGGTCAGGGGAACACAGCGCGGGCATTAGCGCCGCTTTTCGTAGCCTTGGTTCGGCAGATTCAGGGCGTCGAATCGGTCTGCGATCTTGGTTGCGGTAGCGGTCATCTCGTCGAACAACTCTCCCGCCACGGCTATCGCGTCACCGGCATTGACGCATCAAAGAGCGGCATTGCAATTGCTAGGCAACATTATGCGGCGGATAGTGTCACGTTCATCTGCAACGAAATCGCACCCGCAATAGTAAATGGTCTCCTGAAGCCTGGGTCGTTCGATGTTGTTGTCTCCTGTGACGTTATCGAACACTTGTACCGACCTTCCTCGTTGATTGAAACAGCGGTTTTGCTGCTCAAGCCGGGGGGCGTACTGTTGGTCGGCACACCCTATCACGGGTATTTGAAGAACCTCGCAATTGGTGTTCTCGACAAATGGGACGCGCACCATGGCGTGGACTGGGACGGAGGGCACATCAAGTTTTTTAGTGTGCGAACACTGCGGGAACTCGTATCCCGGCATGGCTTTGGGGACATACGTTTTACTTTTTATGGGCGGCTGCCGTGGCTCTGGAAAAACATGATCTGCGCAGCCAGACTTGCCCGTCGACCCGAGTGATCTCCGCTCCGTTTGAGAGGCCAACGAGCAAATATGGTTCCCACTGATATACCATCATCGTTGATACCCGTCACTGCGATGATATTCACTCTTGATGAGGAATTGCATCTCCCGAAGTGTCTCGAGAGTCTCGCCTGGTGCAATGATGTGATTGTCGTGGATTCCTTCAGCCATGACCGGACGGAAGAGATTTGCCGAGACTCGGGAGTCCGGTTCTTTCAGCACGCATTTTCTGGATTTGGCGATCAACGCAATTGGGCGCTGGAGAGTACGGCGCCAAAGTATGAGTGGGTGCTGATTCTTGATACGGACGAGCGAGTGCCGGGCGACTTGGCAGCGGAGTTGGCCCTCGCCGTGTCAAACGCGCCGGAGTCGGTAGGCGCGTTCCGGCTAAAGCGCCGCTTCCATATGTGGGGACGATGGCTCCGCTATAGCAGCCTCTATCCGAGTTGGGTGGTAAGACTGGTGCGTAAGGGCCGGATTCGATATGTCAATCGCGGGCATGCAGAAACCCAGGATGTCATTGGCGAGGTGCGCGATCTGAACAACGACTTGATCGATGAAAACCTCAAAGGCATCGACGAGTGGTTCGAGCGGCAGAACCGGTATTCAAGCAAGGATGCGGAGTTCGAGTTGACCATCGAAAGCCAGCCTTTCGGACTAGGCGACGTAATTAGTGGTGATCCACTGCTGCGTCGAAAATCCATGAAGCGATTGGCCGCGATGTTGCCAGCGCGGCCATTGGCTTACTTCTTGTACAGCTACGTTTGGCGGCACGGCTTCCTCGACGGCAAGGACGGCTTGGTATTCTGCATGATGAAGGCGCTGTACCAAGGCATGGTGGAAGCGAAGAAGCACGACATCCGACGGAGGTTGGGCCGATGACGTCCTCCGTTCTCGTCACAGGCGGCGCCGGCTACATCGGCTCGCACATGGTGAAGCTGCTGCTGCGCCAGGGACATCGGGTCACCGTTTTCGACAATCTTTCCACCGGCCAACGCGACGCCGTGCAGGGAGCGGATTTCGTCAAAGGGGATCTACGGCAAGCGACCGACGCCGCGCGGGCGTTTAGCGGTTGCCAATTCGATGTGGTGATGCACTTCGCCGCCAGTTGTTACGTCGGCGAATCGGTGCAGGACCCCGCGAAGTACTACACGAATAATGTAATCGGAACGCTGAATCTTCTGGAAGCAATGCGCGCAGTGCAGGTGAAGCGCTTGGTGTTCTCCTCGACCTGCAGCACCTACGGCGATCCGGTGTCGTTACCCATGAGTGAAGACCATCCGCAGCACCCCGTCAATCCTTACGGCATGACGAAACTCACCGCCGAGCGCGCGATGGCGGACTATGGGCGCGCGTACGGGTTAGACACCGTAGCGTTGCGTTACTTCAACGCCGCCGGGTGCGATCCGGAGGGCGCCTTGGGCGAACGTCATGATCCGGAGACGCACCTGATTCCGCTGGTGCTCCGGGAGGCGCTGCGCCTGCGCGCCGGCGGCAAGCCGGAGGACACCCAGTTGCAGGTTTTCGGCGACGACTTCGACACGCCGGACGGCACCTGCATTCGTGACTATGTACACATCGCAGATCTGTGCGCGGCGCACCTGCTGGCGATGGAGTGCTTGATCGGCGGCCGGGTTTCCGGCTTCAATGCGTTCAATCTGGGGACCGAAAAAGGCTATTCGGTGAAGGAGGTTATCGAAACCTGCCGGCGCATTACCGGGCAGGATATTCGCTACCGGGTGAGCGGACGGCGGGCCGGAGATCCGGCGCGGCTGGTAGCGAGCGCGGCGCGCGCTCGCGCGGAACTAGGTTGGTCACCTGAGTTCAATGATCTCGCGGAAATTGTTGAAACTGCGTGGCGGTGGTTTTCTCGGGAACCGGCGCGCGCAATTGGATAGCGGGCTCGTCGGGGATAACAAGGTGCGGGAACAAGTTCCATGATCCGCCTCCCACCCGCTAAAGAATTGATCATTGCAATATACTCAAAAAGGGTAATATAATACCCAAAATGGGTACAAAGAAGGCCAAACCGCGGACAACGCGCCAGCCTGGCCACGGAGCGCAGCCAATGCGCACAGGCCTCGCAGATGCGCTCTTCTCCGGAACCCAGCAGCGGGTGTTAGGTCTCTTGTTCGGCCAGCCAGAACGCAGTTTTTTTGCAAGCGAACTGATTCGCTTGGTGGGGGCGGGTTCCGGCGCCGTACAGCGGGAACTGGGGCGTTTGGCCGAAAGCGGCCTTGTGGTCGTGTCGCGAATAGGCAACCAAAAACACTATCAGGCCAACCGTGACGCGTCCGTGTTCAAGGAATTGCACGGCCTCGTCGTAAAGACAGTCGGTCTCGTCGATCCGCTGCGTGCCGCGCTGTCGGCACTGGGGGAGCGCGTCCACCTTGCCCTTGTGTACGGTTCGATCGCCAAGAAAAGCGAGACCGCAACGAGCGATATCGATGTACTGATTGTCGCTGACAATCTAACCCTCGAGGAAGTCTATACGGCGCTTGCCACGGCAGAAGAGCAGCTTGCACGGCGGGTGAACCCGACACTCTATACGCCTGCCGAGTTCATTCAGCGACGCAGGGACGGCAATCCCTTCCTCACCAAAGTACTGGCAGGCAAGTTTCTGCCGTTGATCGGTAAAGAAGCCGATGTCTCTGCAACCGCTCGATAACCTCGTACGCATCGGTCAACTCAAGACCGAGCCGCCCGCGCAATCCGAGTTCGCTGGTCTTCTTCGCTCGGGCAAGGTCCGTTTGAGCGATGCAGGCAATAGCAGCGTCAGTTTCGAAAGCCGCTTCGATCTGGCGTATAACGCGGCGCACGCTCTGGCGCTTGCCGCCTTGCGCTGGCATGGCTATCGTTCCGAAAATCGCTATCTCGTCTTTCAGAGCCTCACGCATGTTGGCGCGCGACGTAAATTGACCATTTGAACGAGGTACTGCGCGTTCAAAATTGACCAGGGTGTTCAGCCTATCCTGCCTAATTTATAGGCAGGAACAAAGGGGATGATCACCATGGAGAAATTGGGAAGATTGAGGCG
>JAPLRD010000116.1 GCA_026399375.1 Pseudomonadota bacterium | reverse complement strand
CGCTCGCCACCCGGCTCGAAGTCGAGGTCAGGCGCGACGGCGCCGCCCACCGGCTGGTGTTCGGCGACAACGGCAAGGTGAAAGAGCCGCTGAAGAGAATCGGCAGCGCCGCGCCGCGCGAGTCGGGCACGCGCATCCGCTTCTGGCCCGATCCGAAGTATTTCGATACGCCCAGGATCGTTCCGGCCGAGATCGCCGCGCTGCTGCGCGCGAAGGCGATGCTGCTGCCCGGGGTGCGCTTCACGCTCGGCGTGGAGAAGAACGGCAAGATCGAGCAGAGCGAATGGCACTTTCCCGAGGGCATCAAGGGCTATTTCGCGACGGCCGTGGCCGGCCTGGAGCCGGTGGCCGAGACCTTTTTCGGCGAGCGCCACATCGCCGCGCAATCGGAGTCGGATAGTTTCGCCGAAGGCGAGGGCGCGCTGTGGGCCATCGCCTGGACGCCCGAGGGCGAGGTGGTGGCCGAGTCCTACGTCAACATGATTCCGACGCGCCACGGCGGCACCCACGTGTCCGGCCTGCGCGAAGGCGTGTACAACGCGATCCGCAATTTCATCGACCTGCACGCCATGGGCCAGCGCGGCATCAAGATCGTGCCCGAGGACGTGTGGTCGCGCTCCTCCTATGTGCTCTCGGTGAAGATGCTCGATCCTCAGTTCAAGGGCCAGGTGAAGAACGAGCTCATTTCACGCGACGGCGTGAAGCTCACGGCGCAGATGGTGCGCGATCCGTTCGAACTGTGGCTCAACCGGCACGTGGACGAGGGCAAGCGCATCGCCGAGCTGGTGATGCGCCAGGCGATGACGCGCCAGCGCGCGGCGCAGAAGGTGGAGCGGCGCAAGAGCTCGGGCGTGGCGGTGCTGCCGGGCAAGCTCACCGATTGCGCCTCCGATGACCCGGAGCGCAACGAACTCTTCATCGTCGAGGGTGATTCCGCCGGCGGTTCGGCGAAACAGGCGCGCGACAAGGAGTTTCAGGCGGTGCTGCCCTTGAAAGGCAAACCCAAGAACACCTGGCAGGATTCGCCTGACACGCTGTACTCGAACAAGGAGATCGAGGCCATCGCGCTCGCCATCGGCATCGATCACCACCAGCGCGGCGAGGCGGTCGACATGACGCGGCTGCGCTATCGCAAGATCATCATCCTCGCCGACGCCGACGTCGATGGCTCGCACATCCAGGTGCTGCTGCTGACGCTCTTTTTCCGCCATTTTCCGCGCCTGATCGAAACCGGCAGCGTGTACGTGGCGCAGCCGCCGTTGTTTCGCGTCGACGTGCCGTCGATGGGCAAGGGCAAGCCGGCGCGCAAGCTCTACGCGCTGGACAAGCAGGAACTCGCCGGGATCGAGGAGAAACTCGTCGACGAAGGCATGGAAGAAGGCAAGTGGGCGGTCAGCCGCTTCAAAGGCCTGGGGGAGATGAGTCCGGAGCAGTTGTGGGAGACCACGCTCAACCCGGACACGCGGCGCATGCTGCCGGTGCAGGTCGAGGACGTGGCGCTCGACGCCGACCGCTCGGTGTTCAACATGATGATGGGCAAGGAGAACGCGTCGCAGCGGCGGGAATGGATGGAGACGTACGGCAACCTGGTGGACGCCGACATATCGTGATGCTGCGTGAATATGTCATTTCGGGCGTAGCGAGAAATCTGCTTTTGGAAAGCCTGAAAAGCAGATTCCTCGGCCGTGGGCCTTGGAATGACATTCATCGAAGGGCGGTTTGAAATCTAGCTGCAGGAAAGAGGGCAATGGGAAATCAGAATGACTTGTTTGAAGGGCTGGCGATGACCGCGGCTGAAGATGCATTGAAGCCGGCGATGGCTGCGAGCGCCAGCGCCGCGCCGGATGGCGGCGCGGACAACGCCGGCAGCCCCGGCAGCCCCGACGAGGCCGCGCCGCCTGCGGCGAAGAACGGCGGTGGCGGCGGCAAGGAGCCGCCCGATTTTGCGCCGCTCTCGGGCGAGTTCGGCGAGACCCTGCCGCTGGCGAAATACGCCGCGCTGGTGAT
>JAPLRD010000430.1:1460-2459 GCA_026399375.1 Pseudomonadota bacterium | reverse complement strand
GATCGACCGCGGCAAAAAACGGATCGCGAAACGCGCCCAGTTCAAGCTCCGCCTGAGGCACGCTCTTGGCCAAGCCGGCCAGCCCAGGCGGATCATCGCGACTGTCGGCCACGCGCACGCCCGCGCCGCGGCGTGCGAGGAAGCGCGCCATCGACAGGCCGGTCTCGCCCAGGCCCACAACCAGTGCGGTTTTGCCGGCCAGCTTCATCTGAGCTTCAAGGTCGACAGACCGAACAGCACCAGCATCATGGTGATGATCCAGAAGCGCACCACGACCTGTGACTCTTTCCATCCCGACAACTCATAGTGATGGTGCAGCGGCGCCATGCGGAAAATGCGCTTGCCGCCGCTCCATTTGAAGTACATCACCTGCAGCATCACCGACAGGGTCTCGGCCACGAACACGCCGCCCATGATGAGCAGCACGATTTCCTGGCGCACGATCACGGCCACCGTGCCCAGTGCCGCGCCGATCGCCAGCGCTCCCACATCGCCCATGAACACTTCGGCCGGGTAGGCGTTGAACCAGAGGAAGCCCAGACCCGCCCCGGCAAGCGCGCCGCAAAACACGGCGAAGATGCCGAGCGCGCCGGCGATCATCACCGCCGGCATGATCGCGAGGCCATCCAGACCATCGGTCAGATTGACCGCATTGCTGGTGCCGACGATGACGAAGTAGGTAAGCACGATGAAGCCCCACACGCCCAGCGGATACGCGATGTTCTTGAAAAACGGCAGGATCAGGTCGGCGTTCGAGGGCAGCGTCATTGAAAAGCCGCTTCCCACCCATGCGGTGAACAGATCGAATATTTTTGCGCTGCTCGGTGCCGACACGGCGAACGCCAGGTAGACAGCCGCAACGATACCGATCAACGACTGCCACAGGAACTTGGTCCTGGCCGACAGCCCTTTTGGATTGCGCTCCACCACCTTGCGGTAGTCGTCTATCCAGCCGATCGTGCCAAAGCCGAGCGTTACCGTGAGCACTGCCCAGAGGAA
>JAPLRD010000430.1:0-1415 GCA_026399375.1 Pseudomonadota bacterium | reverse complement strand
TGCCGATCGATACCAGGATCAGCGCCACGCCCATGGTCGGCGTGCCCGCTTTCGTCAGATGCGACTGCGGTCCGTCGTCGCGCACCGACTGGCCGATCTTGTAGGCGGTCAGCTTGCGAATCACGAACGGCCCGGCGATGAAGGAGATGGCCAGCGCGGTGAGGCAGGCGAGCACGGCGCGCAGCGTGATGTAATTGAATACATTCAGCGCGCGGATGTCCCTAGCGTAATACTGAGCGAGATCGAGCAGCATCAGCTTTCCCCAAGTCCGTGACAACGCGACCGATCGGCGTGCCGCGCCACCGCCAATGAGCACTTGATCGAGCGTTTCACACGGCCGAAATCGAGCAGCATCAGTGCCTTCCCGCCGGCGCGCCGGTGAGCGCCTGCACCACGCGCTCCATGCGCATGAAGCGCGAGCCCTTGACCAGCGCGGTTGCGCCTACGGCCAGGCGGGGCTCGAGCGCGGCCAGAAGCGCGTCGATGTCGTCGTAACAAAGCGCGCCCTCGCCGAATGGCGCTACCGCGTGCGCGCAGAGTTCCCCGAGAAGGTACAGTCGGTCTATTCCGGCGGCGCGCGCATAGCGACCGATTTCCGCGTGGAATGCGGCGCCGTTCTCGCCGACTTCACCCATATCGCCCAACACGAGCACAGTCGCGCCGCTGCTCGACGCTTTCTTCTGCAAGCGCCCCTGCACCGGCTCGAAGCCGGCCAGTCCGCGCACAATCGAGGCTAGGCCTATGCCGGCCGCTTGAGCCGCTGCTGCTGCAGCGAGGGCATTGCGCACGTTGTGCACCCCGGCTGCGCGCAGACTGACTTCAGCCTCGCCTTGCGGGGTGCGCAATACGATTTCGCTGCCAAAGCCGCTTAACGCATAGCGCCCGCCGACGGCAGCCGGACGCTCGATGCCGAAGTCCAGCACCTTCCTTGGCGCAGACAGGCCGCGCCAGTATTCCGCGTAAGCGTCGTCGGCATTGAATACGGCCGCTCCGTCTGCGGGCAAGGCAGAGATCACCGCGCCGTGCTCTTGCGCGACATCCGCCACACTGCGCATGAATTCCTGGTGCTCGCGCTGCGCATTGTTCACCAGTGCCACGGTCGGCTGCGCAATACCGGCGAGATAGGCGGTCTCGCCCGGATGATTCATGCCCAATTCCACCACCGCGCAACTATGCCCGGCGCGCAGCCCGAGCAAGGTCAGCGGCACGCCGATATCGTTGTTGAGGTTGCCCGGCGTGGCGTAGGCATGCCCCGCTCCGGCGTGATCGGCGAGGATGGCGAAGATCATTTCCTTCACCGTAGTTTTGCCGTTCGAACCAGTCACGGCGATCAGCGGCAGCTTGAATTTCGCGCGCCAGTAGGCGGCAAGCCGACCCAGGCCCAAACGGGTATCGTCAACGACGAGAAGCGGCAG
>JAPLRD010000236.1 GCA_026399375.1 Pseudomonadota bacterium | reverse complement strand
GCGCGATGCTGGGCGAAGACGGGGCGCAGTGCCTGAAGACGACGCCGCTTTTCGTCCCGCACGAGCGGATTGCGACGGCGGCGCGCGCCCTCGGCGTGGCAACGGTGGTGGTGGCGGGTCCCGGAGATAAAGCCATGGTTGCAGGGCTGGCCTCTTTTTTTGCTAAAGTGTGAAGCGTGCATCCCGCAGAAGTGAAACCGTCCATGAGCGAAATGAGCGCCGATAGCGCCAAGTCCGCCGCCGAGCCGGCGCCGCTGCCCCAACCGGAAGAACCGAGCGGCCGCAGCGAGCGCGAGACGACCCTGCCCGCCTGGCTCATGCCGGTGACGCTGGCGCTCGTCGGCGCGCTGCTCGTGGTGTGCTGGCAGTGGTATGACACGCGCAGCCAGATCTCGTCCATCCGCGAAGAGCTGGCGCTGCGTCTGCGCACCAGCGACACCGCAGCCGGGGAAAGCCTGCTGCTGGCGAAGCAGGCGCAGGAGGCGGTGCGCGAGGCGCAGGGCAAGCTCACCGTGATCGAAAACAAGATCGTCGAATCGCAGAGCCAGCAGGTCGCCCTGGAAGCGCTGTATCAGGAGCTCTCGCGCAGCCGCGACGAATGGGCGCTGGCCGAAATCGAGCAGATCCTCACCGTGGCGACGCAGCAGTTGCAGCTCGCGGGCAACGTGCAGGCGGCGCTGCTTGCGCTGCAGACCGCCGAAGGTCGCCTGGCGCGCTCGGACCGGCCGCAGTTCATTCCCCTGCGGCGCGTCCTCAACCGCGACATCGAACGCCTGAAAGCCGCGCCGAATCTGGATATCGCGGGCATGGCGCTGCGCATGGACAACCTGATCGCCGCCGTGGATTCGCTGCCGCTGCAATTCGACGAGCGCATGCAGACCCCCGTCCGGGTGGCGGGCGGTGGCGGCATAAACGGCGCCTGGGAGCGCGTGCTGACCGAAGTCTGGGACGAAATGAAGCAGCTGGTGCGCATCCGCAAGCTGGACCAGCCGGACGCGGCGCTGCTGCCGCCGGCGCAGGCCTACTTTCTGCGCGAAAACCTGCGGCTGCGCCTGCTCAGCGCGAGGCAGGCGCTGCTGGCGCGCGATCCGGCGCGTTTTCGCACCGATCTGGAAATGGCCAGGGCCTGGGTGGACCGCTACTACGACGCGCGCGCCAAGTCGACCGCCGTGGCGCTCGCGGGCCTGAAACAGCTTTCGGCCGGCAGCATCAACGTCGAGCTGCCCAGCATCGCCGAGAGCCTTTCGGCGGTGCGCAATTTCAAGGTGTCGCGCGACAAGGTGGTGCGTTGAAAGTGGCGGGCGGCACCGAGTCAGGTGAGGTCCAGTGCGCGGCCTGATGTGGGTGCTCGCGGTTTTCGCCCTGGCGGTGGGCTTGTCCCTGGCCGCACGTCTCAACGACGGTTACGCCATCCTCGTGTTCCCCCCCTACCGCGCGGAGCTGTCGCTCAATTTTGCGATCCTGCTGGGGCTGGCGGGTTTTACCCTGGGCTATCTGCTGCTGCGCCTGGTCGCGCACACCCTGCGACTTCCGCTGCATGTGCGCGCGTTCCGCGAGCGCCGTCGCGTCGAAAAAGGCCGCGCCGCGATGCTCGCCGCACTGCAAGCCCTGTTCGAAGGGCGCTACGCGCGCGCCGAAAAATCGGCGGGCGAAGCCTACGAACTGGGTGAAGCGCCGGCCTTGTCCGCCCTGATCGCAGCGCGTTCCGCCGCCGAACTGCGCGAGCCCGAGCGGCGCGACCAGTGGCTTGCGCGCGCCGAAAACCACGATTCCGGTTCACGCCAGGCGAGGCTTGCGGTGCAGGCGAGCCTGCTGCTCGACGACAGGCGCTACGAAGACGCGCTCGACGTGTTGCGCGATCTATCCGAAAGCGGGGGGAAACGCATCGCCACCCAGCGCATGCTGATGAAGGTGCATCAGCGCCTGGGCCATTGGGACGAGGTGCGGCGCCTGGCGATCGCGCTGGGCAAGCGCGGCGTGCTGGCCGAAGTGGCGGCGACACAGTTGCGCATCACCGCCCAGATCGAGGCGCTGCGCCAGCAGGCGCGGGACGCGGGCGGGCTCACCGCCTGCTGGCAGCGCACCGAGGACAAGCTCGACGCGCGCGTGTCGCGCACCGCGGCGCAGCTGTTCATTGCGCTCGGGGACTGGCGCCGCGCACATGAGATCGTCGCCTCGGCGCTGGAGGCGGAGTGGAGCGAAGAACTCGTGCTGCTCTACGGGGATTGCCCCGGCACCGGGGTGCTGGCGCAGATCGATCGCGCCGAGAAGTGGTTGAAATCGAGGCCGCGCGATTCCGCGCTGTTGTTGACGCTGGGGCGGCTGTGCCTGCAGCAGGAGCTTTGGGGCAAGGCGCAAAGCTATCTCGAGGCGAGTCTGTCCGAGGAGGCGCGCCGCAGTGCGCATGTGGCGCTGGCGCATTTGTTCGACCGCATCGGCAGGCCCGAGGACGCCAACCGGCACTACCGCGCCAGCGCGGACGCAGGGCTGCGGCAGTAGCCGCATCCGTCTTAGAATCTGTTGCAATATGAGGGGATATATCCCCTCGTACTCCCCTAAATTGGCCGATGCAAAATTCATTTTGCATCGGGTTGTTAAACTCGAGGAGAACTCCGCATGATCGCCGTCATCTTCGAAGTGTTACCCGCCCCCGGACGCAAGGAGGAATACCTCGATATCGCCGCAGCCTTGCGTCCGGAACTGGAAAAGCAGGACGGATTCATTTCGATCGAGCGCTTTGCCAGCCTCACCAATGAAGGCAAGGTGCTGTCGCTCTCCTTTTGGCGCGACGAGGAGGCGGTGAAGAACTGGCGTCGTGTCGAAGGCCACCGGCTGGCGCAGGCGCGCGGGCGCGGCGGCGTGTTCGCCGATTACCGGTTGCGCGTGGCCAGCGTCATGCGCGACTACGGCATGCAGGAGCGCGAGCAGGCGCCGGCGGACAGCCGGGAGGCGCACAAGAAGTAGCGTTCAGACCCGTCGTGCCGGCCGTACGGAAATTCCGGCCGGGGTGGCGGCAGGCTGAAGATCAAGCATCCACGCGGTTCTTCGGGCATTACCACCCGGCGATGCGCGGCCAGGTGGCGCTGATTGCGTCGGCCTCGCCGCGCACGACCTGATAGGCCTGGTGCTGCGCCGCGGTGGCGCAAGCGTGATTGGGCAGGATGCGCACCATGCTGCCGACAGGCAGTTCGGGTAAGCGCTCGTGCGAACCCGGGCGCAAGGCGAGAACGCCGTGCTCCTGGTTCGCGTCGGCCATGATGAGGTCGGGATACGGCTTGCCGAAAACGTCGCACACTACGCCGTAGCCTTGATCGAGTTTCTGCCGCGCGGTGCCGCGGTCGCGCGACATCGCCATCCAGCCTGAGTCGACGATGATCCAGCCCTTGTCGCGCTGGTGGCCGATGACGCTGCCCAGGACCGAGACCGCGATGTCGTCCAGCGCGCACACGCCGATGCCCGCCATCACCAGGTCGAAGAACACGAATACGCCGGCGCGCACTTCGGTCACGCCGGCAAGGTCCTCGGCATAGGTGGCGGTCGGCGTCGAGCCCACGCTCACCACCGGGCAGGGCAGGCCGGCGGCGCGCAGCGCCTTCGCCGAGTTCACCACGGCATCGCGCTCCTGCAGCGCCATGGCCTTGATCGCCGCCACCGAGCCGCAGTTGTAGGAAGCGCCGGCGTGGGTCATGACGCCGCGCAGTTCGCAGCCGCCTTCGGTCAGCGTGCGGCCGACGGCCAGCAGGGCCGGGTCGCCGGGGACGATGCCGGAGCGGTGGCCGTCGCAGTCGATTTCGACCAGCACCGGGATGGCGTCGCCGCTGGCGCCCGCGTGGGCTGCGAGTGCGCGTGCGGCGTCGACATTGTCGAGTATGAGCGCGAGTTGCGCGCCGCGCCGGCGCAGGTCGGTGATGTGTTCGAGCTTGTTCGGCGTCACGCCCACGGCATAGAGGATGTCGCGCACTCCGTGGGCGAGGAAATACTCCGCTTCCTTGAGGGTCGACACCGTGATCGCATCTTCCTTTGATCGCAGCGTGCGGCGCGTCACGTCGATGGATTTGGCCGTCTTCACGTGCGGGCGCAGGCCCACGCCCAGTGCGTCCAGGTGTGCGCGCATGCGCGCGACGTTGCGCTCGAGCCTGGCTTCGTCCAGCACGAGGCAGGGCGTTTCGAGTTGGCCGAGTTTCATCGAAAGCGTCCTTGCGCCGGAAGGGCGATGGTCGGCTTGCCTCTGGTCATGATCATTCGAAGGTGAGCTTGGCCGCGCTGATCACTTTGCGCGTGTTGTCCACGCTTTCGGCGATGAGTTTGCGAAAAGCGTCGGGCGAGCTGCCGACGGGGGTGGCGGAGGTCGTTTCAAGGCGCTTGACCGTCTCCGCCTGCTTCAGCACCTTGATCACGGCTGCATTCAGCCGGCTTACCGCATCGGGCGCAAGACCCGCGGGGCCGACCAGGCCGAACCAGGCCGGATCGTTGACCAGCGGCAGGCCCGCTTCGGCGAAAGTCGGGACATCGGGCAGGCTGGGTACGCGCTTGTCCGAGGCGACGGCCAGCGCGCGCAGCTTGCCCGACTGGATGAAGGGCAGCGAGGAGGGCAGGTTGTCGAAAAACACCTGCACGTGGCCGGCCATGGTGTCGTTCACCGCCGGGCCGGCGCCGCGATACGCGATGTGGATCATCGATACCTTGCCGTTGTACTTGAAGGTCTCGCCCATCATGTGGCCCAGGCTGCCGGGGCCGGGCGTGGCGAAATTGACCTTGCCCGGATTCTTGCGCAGGTAATCGAGGAACTCGGCCATGTTGTTCGCCGGCACGCCCGGATGCACCGACACCACGTTGGGCACGGCGGCGAGCTGGCTGATGTGGGTGAAGCTCTTCACCGGATCGTATTTCAGCGTCTCGCCGCGGATCGAAGGATTGATCACGTGCGTCGACACGGTGGCGAGGCCCAGCGTGTAGCCGTCGGGCGGCGCGTCGGCGATCGCTTTCGCGCCGATCGCGCCGCCCGCGCCGCCGCGGTTGTCCACCACGACTGCCTGGCCGAGTTCCCTGCCCAGGCCCTCGGCGACGATGCGGCCGACAATGTCGGTGGAGCCGCCCGGCGGGAAGGGGATGATGAGGGTGATGGGCTTGGCCGGATAGGGCTGGGCGCAGGCGACCGCGGCAGCGATGGACAGCAGGGCAAGCGCGAGCAGGCGGGAGAAGAGATTCATGCGGGACTCCGTGAATTGGAGAGGCGGGATTGACGGTTGGTGTGTCTGCGTTTTGCGTGAAATCCGAAATCGGCGATGGGGCTCAAACCCAGTCGCGGGCCACGAGGAACTCGCTGTACAGCTTCGCCTCGGCGCTGTCCGGCTCGGGTTTCCAGTCGTAGCGCCACTTCACCACCGGCGGCAGCGACATCAGGATGGCCTCCGTGCGTCCGCCCGACTGCAGGCCGAACAGCGTGCCGCGATCGTAGACCAGGTTGAATTCGACGTAGCGCCCGCGGCGATAGGCCTGGAAGTCGCGCTCGCGCTCGCCGTAGGGCGTGTCTCTGCGGCGCTCGATGATGGGCGAGTAAGCCTGAATGAAATGATCGCCCACGCTTCGCGTCAGGGCGAAGCACGCCTCGAAATCGGGCTGGTTCAGGTCGTCGAAGAAAATGCCGCCGGCGCCGCGCGGCTCGTTCCGGTGCTTGAGGAAGAAGTAGCGGTCGCACCAGGCCTTGAACTGGGCGTGGCGCTCGGCGCCGAACGGGTCCAACGCTGTTTTGCAGCTGCGATGGAAGTGCTGCGCATCCTCGGCGAAGCCATAATAGGGGGTCAGGTCCATGCCGCCGCCGAACCACCACGCTGGCGCGGCGCCTTCCCTGGTCGCGATGAAAAAAAGCACGTTCATGTGCACGGTGGGGCAATAAGGGTTGCGCGGATGCAGCACCAGCGACACGCCCATGGCCTCCCAGGCGCGGCCGGCGAGCTCGGGGCGGGAGGCGGAGGCCGATGCCGGTAGGCCCGCGCCCTGCACGTGCGAGAAATTCACCCCGCCACGTTCGAACAGCGCGCCGCCTTCGATCACGCAGGACAGGCCGCCACCGCCGCCAGGGCGCTCCCAGCCGTCGCGACGGAAATCGCCGCCATCGGCCTGCTCGAGTTCGGAGACGATCCCGGCCTGC
>JAPLRD010000070.1 GCA_026399375.1 Pseudomonadota bacterium | reverse complement strand
GCCGAAGCGCAGGCGATGCGCGAGCAGACGCTGGAAGTGCAGCGCGCGCAGCAGAACGATGCGATCGCCAGGCTGCGGCAGCAGGTGGCGATCGCCGAGCAGAGCCGAAAATCGGTGCGCCTGTACGAGACGGCGATCCTGCCGCAGGCCCGGCTGGGCGTGGAGGCCTCGCTCTCGGGCTACAAGGTGAACCGCGTCGATCCGCTGATGCTGCTCGACAGCCAGATGACCCTGTTCGCCTACGAAATCAGCCGGGCGAAGGAACTGGTCAACTACAACAAGGCGCTGGCCGAGATCGAATTTCTGACCGGAAAGCGGGTCGTCTCCAATTGAATTCATTGCCCGGGGAAAGAGCATGAAACCAACCGTTATGATCGTATCGATGGTGCTTCTGGTGGCCGCATCGCTTGCTGCCGGCTATTGGTGGGGTTCGGGCCGGCAGCGGGCGGATGTGCCCATGGCCGTTGAAGGCAAGGCTGTTCCCGCCGTGGCAGCGGCCGCACCGGCCGCGGCGCCTGCGTCCGCCGCCAAGCCGAAAATCCTGTACTACCGCAACCCCATGGGATTGCCGGACACCTCCCCCGTGCCGAAGAAGGACCAGATGGGCATGGACTACGTGCCGGTGTACGAAGGCGAAGAACCGCAGGGTCCCGAGGTCAAGATCAGCCTGGACAAGGTGCAGAAGCTCGGCGTGAAGACCGAAGCCGCCGCCTACCGCAACCTCGCGCGCAGCGTGCGCGCGCTGGGCACGGTGCAGGTGGACGAGCGCTCGCAGCGAACCGTCGCGCCGAGGTTCGAAGGCTGGATCCAGAAACTGCTGGTCAACACCACGGGCGAGGCGGTGCGCCGCGGCCAGCCGCTGATGGAGGTCTACAGTCCGGACCTGCTCGCGGCGCAGCAGGAATACGTCATCGCATTGAAGGGCGCGCAGTCGCTGAAGGACGCCGGCCCCGAGATCCAGGCAAGCATGCGCACCCTGGTCGACAGCAGCCTGCAGCGGCTGCGCAACTGGGACATCGCCGAAGAGGAACTGCAGCGCTTGCAGACTGAAGGCAAGCCGCGCAACACGCTGACGCTGCGCTCGCCCGCGGGCGGCGTTGTTCTGGAAAAGCCCTCGGTGCAGGGCATGCGCTTCATGCCGGGCGAGGTGCTGTACCGCATCGCTGACCTGTCTTCGCTGTGGCTCGTGGCCGAAGTGTTCGAGCAGGACCTGGGGCTGGTGCGCATCGGCCAGTCGGCCAGGATCCGCGTCAACGCCTACCCGGAGCGGGTGTTCGAAGGCAAGGTGGCGTTCATCTATCCGGCGGTCACGGCCGAGACGCGCACGGCGAGGGTGCGCATCGAACTTTCGAATTCCGGCCAGTTATTGAAGCCGGCGATGTACGCCGAAGTGGAACTCGCGGTGCCGCAGAGCACGGCCAAGCGCCTGTCGGTGCCCGATTCCGCGGTGCTCGACAGCGGCAACCGGCAACTGGTGCTGGTGCGCCGCGACGAAGGCCGGTTCGAACCGCGGGAAATCAAGGTCGGTGCGCGCGGAGACGGCTACGTCGAAGTCGCCGATGGCATTCGCGAAGGCGAGATCGTGGTGGTCGCGGCGAATTTCCTGATCGATTCGGAGAGCAACCTGCGCTCCGCCCTCAACGCCTTCGGCGGTGCCAAGGCGGGGGCCGCTGCCGCGCCGGCGATGCATAAAGGCGAAGGCAGCGTCGAGTCCGTCGACCTGGCGCAGGCGAGCGTGTCGCTCACCCACGGCCCGATCGCCAGCCTGAAGTGGCCGGGCATGACCATGGATTTCAAGGTCAAGGATGCCGCGTTGATGCGCACGCTCAAACCCGGGCAGAACATCAGCTTCGAATTCACCGCCGGGGAGGACGGCGAGTACACCATCGTCCGCCTGCAGACGGCCCCGGCGAAGCCGGACACGGGAGCGAAGCCGGACACGGGAGCGAAGGCGGGCGTCGCGGCGAAGCCGGTCACCTCGGCAACGCCGATCACCACGGCGAAACCTGCCGCCGGCGAGCACAAGGGGCACTGAGATGCTGGCCCGCATCATCTCCTGGTCGGCGCGCAACAGCTTTCTGGTGCTGCTGGCGACCGCATTCGTCATCGTCGCGGGGATCTACTCGGTCGGAAAAATGCCGCTGGACGCGCTGCCCGATCTTTCGGATGCGCAGGTAATCATCTATACCGACTATCCGGGCCAGGCGCCGCAGGTGATCGAGGACCAGGTGACCTATCCGCTGACCACGGCGATGCTCTCCGTGCCGCGGTCCAAGGTGGTGCGCGGCTTCTCCAACTTCGGCGTGTCCTTCGTCTATGTGATATTCGAGGACGGCACCGATATCTACTGGGCGCGCTCGCGCGTGCTGGAGTACCTCAATTCGGTGGCCGGGCGCCTGCCTCGCGGCGTCACGCCTACGCTGGGGCCGGATGCGACCGGGGTCGGCTGGGTGTACCAGTATGTATTGCAGGGCAAGGACCGCACCCTGGCGGAGCTGCGTTCGATCCAGGACTGGTACGTGCGCTACCAGCTCGCCGGCGCGCACGGCGTGTCCGAAGTCGCCAGCGTGGGCGGGTTCGTCAAGACCTACCAGGTGACGCTGGACCCGCACAAGCTGCATGCCTACGGCATTCCGCTGATGAAAGTGGTCGAGCTCATACGCGCGGGCAACCGCGACGTCGGCGGACGCGCCCTGGAAATGGCGGAGACCGAATATGT
>JAPLRD010000121.1 GCA_026399375.1 Pseudomonadota bacterium | reverse complement strand
GCACCCGCGACAATTCAACCTGCGGCTCCTGCACGGCTTCGTTCATGCCTGCCCTTATAGCAGCATCCAAACGAAAAAGCCAGTACTGTCTCTCCTCTACGTCACATCAAGGGCTTGGAACAATGAATGACGGAGCCCTGTCCCGTATCCGCCCCTCGTTGTCGGCGACCCAGAAGCCGTCGCTGCTCGACTCGATCACCGCGCGATAGCGGGCATCGTGCTCGCGCACTTGCGCGTCGGCGCGGATTTGCTCATCCTCGAGCGCAAGCACGACCCGTTCGAATGCGCGCTTGCGCCGCTGATAGAAGAGCAGGCCCGCTGCGCTCGCCAGCAGCAGCATCCCGAACAGGCCGCCCTGTTCATACGATCGCTTGCGCCAGGGCGAATAAAGGGCGTCGATTTCCCTGCTGACTACGGCGACCAGCGCTTTGTCCATCTGCAGACCGACCGGCCGGACGGTGCGAAAGACGCTGAGACGCACCTCCCCGGTGGACGCGACGATGCCTTCGACCACAGTCGCATCCCGGCCGCTTTTCATGTGCTCGATGAAAAAAGCGCCGCGCCTCGCCGCGAGGTCGGTGCCGACGATGCCCTGCGGATCGGGAACCCGGAATGCCACCTTGCCCTCGCCGTGTATCACGGATGCGCGCATGTCCGGGGCATACAGCACCGAATTCAGCAGCGTCTTGAAATATTCGGGTTCCAGGGTGGCCGCGACCGCCCCGGCAAACTCGCCGCCACCGTCCAGCATCACCTTCGCCACGGTCACGGCATATACGCCGAGGACGGTCTTGTAGGGCTGGGAGACATATAACGCGGCCGGGTCTTTTCCCTGGCGGGCGAGTGTGTATATCTCCCGCTCGCGAAAATTCTGCCCGACCAGTTGTTCCCGGTTGCTGGCCGTCAACGTGCCCTCTGCGTCGACGATGACTGCGGTACGCACGCCCGGCATGGCGTCGGTCAGCGCACGCAAACGCTGCGCGACCAGCAGTTTGCCGTTGCTTTGCCGGTTCAGCAGCGGCAGGTCGTCGCGAACGGAGGTGAGCGAGCGGGCGACCGCGAGCAACTGCCCGCCCAAATTCCGCTCCAGAACTATGGACTGCCCCAGCAGCCGCGCGCGCTCCTCGATGCCGATGCGCTGGTGATCGGTGTACAGCACCCAACCCAGGTAGCCACCCAGAATCAGCGCGGCCAGCCCCAACCCAAGCCATTCAAGGCGGAATTGACGTTCGAGGAGCGAGCGCTCCCGCGGCTTGGGATCAGAACTCGGCATGAGCCGGACAACGCGATTCCGGAGCGCGCCGCCGGAAGGTGTAAGGCAGGGGTAGATTCGCCATGGGTCGCATCCGATCTCGACTCTGCCGCGCTCTCAATTGCATAACTGCCGTACAGCTTAGGCTGCAATCCGTGAGCTGGTATTGATATCGGTCAAGACCGATGCCCCCCGTGAAGCGGTCAGAACGGGAATTCATGCACGCCGCCCGGCTCGATCGAGAACAGCGGCGACGGTACCCTCAGGCCGTGGTTGCGCCCGCCGCTTTCCTGCCTTCGTCGATGTGTTTTTCCAGCGCCTTGAAAAACCGCCCGGCGAGATACTTGGCGACGCCCGACAGCACGCGCTGCCCGACCCCGGCGACCACGCCGCCGACCTCCGCGCTGCCGGCGTAGCGCAGCAGCGACGCACCCTCGCCTTGGGCTTCCAGGTCGAAGGCCGCGCTGCCCTTCATGAAGCCGATCGAACCCTGGCCCTCCACCGCAAGAACGTAGCGCAGGGGTTCCTCTTTTTCGGAAATCGCCACATTGCCCATGTATTCGCCGCTGACGCTGCCGACCTGCAGTTTCATCCCCATCTCGTAGCGGTCCGGGCCGAGCGCACGCACCGTGTTGCAGCCGGGAATGATCTTCGCGAGCACGTCGGGGTCGTTCAGCAGGCGCCACAACTCTGCCTGCGGCACCGGCAGCGCGTATTCGCCTTTCATCTCCAGCGCCATGTCAGCTCCGGCACCAGCAGTCGGGCCGGAGGCGAAACACGCCCTTCGCGTTGCCGCCGAGGATGGCCTCGCGCTCCGGCTCGCCGAAGCCCGCCGCATGCACCACTTTGCACGGTTCCATGTCGCCGATCGGGAACGGCATGTCCGAGCCGAGCATGATTTTCGCCGCACCGGCCTTGGCCGCCAGAAACTGCAGCGCATCGGCGTCGAACACCACGCTGTCGAAATACAGCGCCTCGAAACCCTTGCGCGGATCGGCGTACTTGCCCTGTGCAATGGTGAAATTGCGCGCCAGGCGCCCGAGCACCAGCGGCAGCGCGGCGCCGCCGTGCGAGAGCACCAGCTTCATGCCCGGATACTTCAACAGGTGTCCGGAAAACAGCAGGCGCGCGACCGCGATCGAAGTGTCGGCGACGCGGCCGATGGCGTTGACTAGATCGTAGTCGGCCAGCCGCGGCTCGCCGCAGAGGAACATCGGATGCAGGAATATGCCGGCCTTCAAGTCGGAGGCCGCCTGCCAGAAGGGATCGAGCTGCGGGTCGTCGAGCACGCCCCCGAGTCCCTTCGGCAGCGTGCCTATCATCACGCCGCCGAAGCCCGACTGCATTGCCTCTCCCAGCACTTCAGCCGCCATGTTCCCGTCCTGCAGCGGCACCGTGGCGAGCGGCGTGAAGCGCTTTTCGTCGACCAGCGCTTCGCGCATGCAGGCGTTGATGAAGCGGCTCCACGCCAGGCCCTCGCCTGCCGCAAGTTCGTAGCCGAAGCAGTCCAGCCAGCCGCCGACCAGTTGATGGTCGATGCCGTTCTTGTCCATCCAGGCGCGGCGCTCGGCCAGGTCCGACAGCTTGGGCGAAATCGGGCGCGTCGCTTCGCCCCCCGGAAACTGCAGGCGCGTGCCTTTCTCGCCGCGCAGCAGTTTCACTCCCGGAAACTTGCCGGCCTCGGCGTCGAACCGGTCGTAGAACAGCTGCGGCAGATAATGCGCGTGGATGTCGATGATCATTTGTTCGGGCTCTTTTCCTTTGAAGTTGCGTTTCCTGCCTGCATCCGCGTCCAGATCGCGAGCGGGGTCATCGGCAGTTCGGCGATCGAAGCGCCGAGCGGCTGCAACGCGTCGTTGATGGCGCAGGCGATGGCCGCCGGCGCGCCGAGATAGCCGGCCTCGCCCGAGCCTTTCTGGCCGAAAGTGGTGTGCGGCGAGGGCGTGCAGTGATCGACGATGGAAATGGAAGGCACTTCCAGCGCGCTCGGAATCAGGTAGTCCATGAACGACTGGCTCTCCAGCTGGCCGTTGTCGCTGTAGGCGAATTTCTCGTACAGCGCGGCGCCTATGCCGTGCGCGATGCCGCCGTAGGTCATGCCGTGCACGATGTCGGGGCTGATCATGACGCCGCAATCGTGGCCGCAGACGTAGCGCACGATGCGCGGCTGGCCGGTGGCCGGATCGATCTCCACCAGCACTACGTGCGCCTCGAACGAGAAGCAGGGGTACATCTGGATGCGCCCGTCCGCCGTGGGCAGCGCGCCGCCGGTGGGCACCTCCCACACGAACTTCGCCTGCAGCCCCGGCTCCATGCCTTCGGGCAACTGGTGAAACTTGCGGTGCGCGATTTCCACCAGCTGCGCCCAGCTGAGCGTCTTGCTCGCCACGCCGCGCACGCTGACATTGCCGTCGCGGTATTCGAGCTCGGACAGGTCGCGCTTCAGGTTGTGCGCTGCGATCGCCAGCAGCGCCGCCTTGATCCGGTTTGCCGCGCCGGCCGCGGCGCCGCCGAGCATGATCGCCATGCGGCTGCCGACCGGGCTGTTGGATGGCAGCGCGTTGAGCGAATCGGCGTGCACCACGCGTATCGTGTCCGGGTCGCGCTCCAGCACTTCGCCCAGCACCGTGGCCACCAGCGTCTCGTGGCCCTGCCCTGCGCTGGAGGTGTTCATCACGCCCGTGATCGCGCCCGAGAGGTCGACGCGCACCAGGCAGGAGTCCATCCAGGTGGTGGTTTCGTTCTTCGGATTGAACAGCGGCTCGAAGGACGAATTGCCGCCGGAAGGCTCGAGGCAGCTGGCGATGCCGATGCCGGCGAGGCGCCCGAGCTCCCTCGCCGCATCGCGCGCGGCGACCAACGCCGGATAGTTGGCCGTCGCCAGCGCCTTGTCGAGGACGACGTGGTAATCGCCGCTGTCGTAGGTGGTGCCGCTGGGGATCAGGTAGGGAAACTGGTCCTTGCGGATGAAATTCTTCTTGCGCAGCACGATGCGGTCCATGCCCAACTGGCGCGCGACCAGGTCCATCGCGGATTCCAGCGCGTAGTTCGTCGGCGACTGGCCGAAGCCGCGCACCGCCTCCTGCGGCGTCTTGTTGGTCATCACCGAGATCGGCTCGTACTCGACGCTGTGGATCTGGTAGGGACCGATTATGGCGCCCACCGGTTTGCCCAGTTGCAGCGGCGAGCGGCCGGCGTAGGCGCCGACGTCGTCCAGCGCGCGGATCTTCAGCGCATGGACGGTGCCGTCCGAATCGAAGGCGACCTCGATGTCGAAAATGCGGTCCGGTCCGTGCATGTCGCCGCCGCGCATGTTTTCCAGCCGGTCCTCGATCAGGCGCACGGGAAAGCCCAGCTTCTTCGCCAAATAGCCGACCAGCACCGTGTGCTTGATGCCGCGCTTGACGCCGAAGCTGCCGCCGACGTCGACGTCGAAATGCACGCGCACCGCGTTGCCGGGCAGGCGCAGGGCTCGCGCGGTCTGGTCGGGGAACTTGGGCATCTGGATGGAGGCCCACACGTCCAGCAGTTGCTGGCCCGGGTCCCACTGCGCCGCTACGCCGAAGGTTTCGATCGGTACGGTGGCGCTGCGCCCCCAGCGCACGCGCGTGGCGAGCCTGTGTTCGGCGCGGGCGAAATCCTCCTCCACCGGCCCCCAGACGAATTTTCGCCGGTACAAAACGTTGCTGCCGTGCAGGGGGTGAACCTGCGCAGAGCCGGATTCGACGGCCTTCTCCGGGTCGAGCACGTATTCTGTCGGTTCGTAATCGACGGCGATTTTCTCCGCCGCGTCCTCGGCCAGGGCGCGCGAATCGGCGACCACGGCCGCGACCCATTCGCCGGCATAGCGCACCACGCCGTGCGCGAGCGGATAGCGCGTCACCTTGGGCGCGTCGACGCCGACCAGCAGCGGATCGGTCGCGGCGCACAGTTCCTCGCCGGTGAGCACGCAATGCACCCCGGAGAGCGCCAGCGCGGCGTCGGTGCGTATCGCCTTGATGCGCGCGGAGGCGTGCGGGCTGGTGACGAGGGCCACGTGCTTCATCCCCGGCAGCGCGATGTCGGCGACGAAGCGGCCGTGACCGGTGACGAAACGCGGATCTTCCTTGGTGCGGCGCTTCGTGCCTATGTAGCGGAACTCAGACATTTTCCGCCCGCTTCGAAGCCGCCAGTTTCACCGCGTCGACGATCTGCTGATAACCGGTGCAGCGGCACAGGTTGCCGCCTATGGCTTCGCGGATTTCGCGCTCCTCCGGCGCCGGGTTCGATTCCAGCAGCGCGTGCGCCGCGACGATCATGCCCGGGGTGCAGTAGCCGCACTGCAGCGCGTGCGCCTCGCAGAACGCGTCCTGCAGCGCACCCGGCGTGCCGTCGGGCCGCGCCAGCCCCTCTATGGTGGTGACTTTGCAACCGTCGGCCTGCACCGCGAACATGATGCAGGAGCGCACCGGCTGGCCGTCGAGCAGCACCGAGCACGCGCCGCAGATGCCGTGCTCGCAGCCCGCGTGCGTGCCGGTCAGGCGCAGCGTGTCGCGCAGAAAATCGACCAGCGTCAGCCGCGCCGGCACCTGCGCTTCGCACAGCCTGCCGTTCACTTCGATTGAAATCGCGTAGAGTTGCTCCATCAGCCTGCTTTCTTCCGTGGTATGGAACCTTGTATCGCGTCTTCTTTCGCCGCCCGCAGCACTTTCGCCACCAGAACGCGCACTAGATGCCGCCGGTATTCGGCGGTCGCGTGCAGGTCGTCTTCCGGATCGATCAGGTCGATTGCCGCATCGGCCGCATCGGCAATCACCTTGTCGCTGAGCGGCAAGCCGGCGAGTTGCGCGCCGACCTCGGGCAGCGCAAGCGGCACGGGCGCCGCGCCGCCCACGCCAAGTTCCGCCCTCAGGCAGAGGCCGTCGGCGTCGAGCATCACCTGGGCGCACGCCGAGACCAGCGCGAAATCGCCGTGCCGCACGCTCACTTCTTCGAACGAGCAGCCGCGCATGACATGCCGGCCAGCAGCGGCCCATAACGGGAACCGGATTTCCGTCAGGCACTGCTCGGGCGCGATCGCCGTGATCATGGGCGCGAGATAGAACTCGCGCGCGGAAATCTCCGTCGCACCGGAGGTATCGTGCAATTCAAGCGTCGCATTCAGCACGCAGGCCACCAGCGCGATCTCCGCCGAGGTGTCGCCGTGCACCACCGACCCGCCTATGGTGCCGCGGTTGCGCGTCTGCACGTGGCCCACCCAGCGCAGCGCGCGCGCCAGCAGAGGCAGGTCGGCGAGCGAGCGCGGATCGCGCTCCATTACGCTTTGGCGAACGCCGGCGCCGACGACGAACACCCCGTCCTTTTCCACCGGCAAAACCTCGGGCGCGCTGATGCGCTGCAGTTCCGTCAGCCGGGCGATATCGATCAGCCATGCGGGCCGCGCGAGCCGCATGGCCATCATCGGCACCAGGCTCTGGCCGCCTGCGATCAGTTTCGCATCCGGCCCGTGAGCCGCGAGCAGGCCGCAGGCCTCCGCCAGACTGGCCGGGCGCGCATATTCGAATGCTGCGGTTTTCATGGATCGAATAATGCCCGGAAACCGCCCGCCGTGGCTACCGCCTGGGTCAATTTTTCGAATATCATCCGTAAATCCAAAGGGGAATATATCAATGCAACCCGAATTCTCACGTCTGCATCCGACGCTGAAAAGTAATTGCAGCGATTCCGATTCTGTCATTCCGAGCAACGCGAGGAATCTGCTTTTCGAAGACAGGACAAAAGCAGATTCTTCGGCCTTCGGCCTCAGAATGACAACGCTTGGTGCGTCACTGAGATGGATTATCTTCTGCGCGGCGCTCTTCGCCTGCGGCAGCCTTCAGGCGCAGCAGGCATGGCCCAATCGCCCGATACGCATCGTCGTGCCCTACCCGCCGGGAGGATCGACCGATATTCTGACGCGCCTGGTCGGACAGAAGCTGTCGGAATCGCTGGGACAGCCGGTGCTGATCGAGAACCGCGGCGGCGCCAGCGGCGGCGTGGGCGCCGCCTATTTCGTCAAGTCGGCGCCGGACAATCATTTTTTCCTCGTCGCATCGCTGCCTATGCTGGCGATCAATCAATACCTGTACCGCGAGCTCGGTTACGACCCGGATGCGGATCTCAAGCCGGTGGGATTGATGGGCGTGACGCCGAATGTCATCGTCAGCTCCCCGGCGCTGCCGGTGCAGTCGCTGAAAGAACTGGCCGAATACGGGAAGGCCAATCCGGGCAAGCTGTCCTATTCGAGTTCCAGCGTCGGCAGCGCCGGACATCTGCTGAACGAATTGTTCAAGTCCAACGTCGGCATCGACCTGCTGCACGTGCCCTATCGCGGCAACGCCCCGGCGATGCTGGCGCTGATTGCCGGCGAGGTGCAGTTCACGACCGACAATCTGCCGCAACTGCTGCCGCAGATACGCGCGGGGAAACTGCGGCCGCTGGCGGTCACTTCGCCCAAGCGCTGGTTTCAACTGCCCGACGTGCCAACCGTGACCGAGGCCGGCTTCCCGAACATGACCACGGCCGCGTGGTTCGGCCTGGTGGCGCAGTCGAAAACGCAGCCGGAAGTCATCGCGCGCATGAACCGCGAACTGGTGGCGATCCTGGAGAAACCGGATTTCGTCGCCAGGCTGCGCGAATACAGTTTCGATGCGCTTCCGGGCACGCCCGAGGACATGACCGCGGCCGCGCGCAAGGAGCGCGAAAGCTGGAAGAAAGTGGTCGAGACTTCCGGCGCCAAGGCCGAATAGCCGCTCAGGAATCTCCGGACTCAGACTTCAGATCGGGCCGCTGCCGCAGCACCAGCGCGACCTTCGCCGCACCGGGCTTCTCGAAACTGTCGGGCGCGACGATGTGCGCGTCCACCTTGACCGCGAGCGCGCTGCGGATGCGCGCCTCGACCTTCGCCTTGAGATCGCTGGCCGCCGCCGGAGCGCACGCGGGTCCGCGCTCGACGTAGACCTTGAGGTTTTGCTGGGTCGTATGCCCCTCGAAATCCGCCAGCACCCGCATGACGCCTGCGGTTTCGGGCTGCATCGAGCCGACGATGTCCTGGATGGCGGAGGGGAACACGTTGATCCCGCGCACGATCAGCATGTCGTCGGTGCGGCCGAAGCAGCGGATCATGGGACCGGTGCGGCCGCAGGGACAGGCGGTCCCGGTGACGACCACATGATCTCCGCTCCTGAAGCGCAACAGCGGCGACGCCTGCCGGCCCAGCGCCGTGTAGACGAGTTCGCCGCGCGCGCCCTGCTCCATCTTCAGCACGGCGCCGGATTCCGGATCGATCAGCTCGACCAGAACGTAGTCCGGCGCGACCATATGCATGCCGAGCTGATGGTCGCATTCGCCCCAGAAGATGCAGCCGAGGTCGGTACCGCCCATCAATTCGCACACCTTTGCACCCCAGAGCGCGGACAGTTTCTCCCGTATCGCCGGGATGCCGCCGCCGGGTTCGCCGCCGACGACCAGCCGCGCGACGCCGAAGTCAGTCGCGGGATGACGGCGAATCGCCTGCGCCGCCTCGGCCAGATAGATGAGAAAGTTCGGCGCGCCGATCACCACGCGCGGCTTGAGGTTCTCGCAGGCCATCAGCAGGCGTTCGACACCGCCATCGGCACCTATCGGTATGTCTATCGCCCCCATGTACTGCAGTGCCTGAAACACCGGCACGCCGCCGACGAAACCCTTGCTCATGGAAAACGCGTGCAGCGTGAAATCGCCCGGCCTCACGCCGCAGGCAAACAGTCCCCGCGCCTGCGACTCCTGCCAGGTCTGCGCATCGGCTTCGGTCAGCGCGACGTACGACGGACTGCCGGTCGTGCCGGATGACGCCTGCATCTGGATGATGTCCGCCAGCGGCGCCGCCTGGTGCAGCCCGAACGGAGGCGAAGCCTGCAGGCTGTCGCGCAATTCCTGTTTCAGCGTGAACGGAATCCGGGCCAGATCCGCAATGCCGCGAATGTCGCCGAACTGCAGCCCCGCCTCCAGGAACTTGGCCTGGTAGAAGGGCGAGTTGTCGCGCAGGTAGTGCAGCTGTTCCAGCAGCCGCTCTTCCTGCAGCCTGGCCAGATCGGCCGGTTCGGCCGCCTCGATCGAATGAAAATGCGCGGCGTCGCGCTTCGAATGCACGCCTGCTTTGCGATACGTAACCACAAGTCCTCCCTGCCGCGAAGTTCGCCCTACTGTGGCGTGATGCCCGCCCTTTCCGCAACCCATTGCAGGCGGCCAATGATGGAAATTTCCGCTGCACGAAGCGAAGTATCCGCGCCCGCCGCAGCGCGGTCAAACCGTCCCGGCCGGGCGCACAATGAAAAAGCCCCGCATAAGCGGGGCTTTTGTGGAACTGCGGGAAAGCTACTTCGCGCGCGAGCCCACGACTTCGATTTCGACACGGCGGTTCTTGGCGCGGCCCGCCGCAGTCTTGTTGTCGGCGATCGGCTGCGACTTGCCTTTGCCTTCGGTGTAGACGCGGTTGGCTTCGATGCCTTTGCTCACCAGATACGCTTTTACCGTGTCGGCGCGGCGCAGCGACAGCTTCTTGTTGTAGGCAACGCTGCCTACGCTGTCGGTGTGACCGATGGCGATGATCACTTCCAGGTTGACGCCTTTCAGTTTGCCCACCAGTTCGTCGAGCTTCGCTTTACCTTCGGCCTTGAGCGCGGCCTTGTCGAAGTCGAAATGCGCGTCGGCGGCCATGGTCACTTTTTCGCTGACGGGCTTGGGCGTCGCAGCGGGCGCAGGTGCGGGCGCGGGCGGTTTCGGCGCGGCGGCGGGAGCCGGCGGAGCGGCAGGCTTTGCGGCCGGCTTGGGCACCAGATCCGGATCGCATTCCATGGTCGCCATGGCCGGCGTCCAGTAGCCGGCGTGCCAGCAAAGTCCGGTGGAGTTCTTTACGTACTGGCCGTTGGAGCCCCAATAGCCCTGCCCTACCTGTGCGAATGCGCTGCTGCTTCCCATGCCAAGAGCAAGCGCGGCCGCAAAAACCAGCCCGAGATACCGTGATGTCGTATTCATGTCGTTCCCCTCAAAAAATATTGCGCATCGGCTGCCATGCGACTTTCATGGTGAATGCCGCAGCCCCGCGCCGTGTTGACAAATGTCAAAATTCACGGCAAATCAATGCCGGCACGGTTCCGCCGGATTTGTCGAGCTATTTCTTCGCCGGATCGGCAGGCGCTGCCTCTTTCGCAGGAGCCGCGTCCTTCGCCGACGCGGCTTCCTTGGCCTCAGCGGGTGCGGGCGCCGGCGTGACTTCGATCTTGGCCTTCGCCTTCATGTCGTCGAACATGGCTTTCAGTTTCTGCTGCTGCACCTGCTGCGACAGTTCGTTCTTGATCTGCTCCAGCGGCTGGAACTCTTTCGGGCGCGAATCTTCCAGCATGATGACGTGATAGCCGAACTGCGTCTTGACCGGCTCCTCGGAAAAAGCGCCTTTCGCCAGCAGCGCGACCGCCGCGCCGAATTCCGGAACCATGCCGCGCGGATCGAACCAGCCCAGGTCTCCGCCCTTGCCTTTGGAGCCGGGGTCTTTGGATTTTTCCTTGGCCAATGCTTCAAACGCCTTCGGGTTCTTCTTCAGCCTGGCGATAATGTCTTTTGCGTCGGCGTCCTTCTCGACCACGATGTGGCGCGCCTTGTACTCGGTGCCGGCCATCTGCACTTTGATCTTTTCGTACTCTGCCTTGAGCACGTCGTCGGTGATGGGATTGCTTTTGAAATAGTCCTGCACGAACGCATCGACCAGGATCGATTGCCGGCTCAGTTCCAGCTTGTCCGCCACTTCCGGAGCCTTGTCCAGGCCCTTCTTGACCGCCTCCTGGGTGATGACGAGTTGCATCGCCAGACGGTCGATGTACCCGCTGCGCGCCTCGGCGCTGGCAGCACGGCCAAGATCGGTGCGCTGCTTCAACATCATCCCGACCAGGCGCTCGCTGATGGGCGTGCCGTTCACGGTGGCGGCCACGGGTTCCTTCGAGGATGCACCGCCGGAATCATTGGAACTGCTGCACGCGATCAAGGTCAGCGCGCAAGCGCCGCCGGCCAGCAGAATTCTGTACTTGTTGAACGTCATTGCGATTTCCCTATAAAAATTAGGCGTGCTTGAAACTCGCCGTTTCATGCAACCCGGCATTTTACCAGCTTGGGAGTGCGCCACTTCTCGAAATTCGGCTTGGCGAATCGGGCCGGGGGAACCCGCGCAAAATCCGGTCAACCGGATCGATCGCGCTCACGCCTATCCTCGCCATCCGGCGGCGCGTCCGGGTCCAGGGAGTAGGCGAAGAGGAAAATTCCCAGCGACAAGAGGATGCCGATTCCAGCCAGAGTCTTGCCCAGCGTCTTTCCCTGCCAAAGCTCTCCGAACCAGCGGCTGAAATCGTCGAACAGCAGAGCCGTCTTGCCGCCAAAGCGCTGGATTTCGCGCCGGTATTTCTTGGAATCCTGCGTGGCAAGCGGATAGACGGTGCCGTTGACGATCACATAACCGAGGGATGCATCCGGAACATCTTCGGCAAGGAGGTAGACCAGCAGCCCGCTGCACAGGCCGGCGAGCAAAATGATGAGGCTGTATCGGTGCAGGCGCTGCTTGAGTTCGGCGTTGCTCATTCCCGAACTATGCCTGAAGTCGCCGCCGGCGTGGGCGGCGAAACCGCGCAGGCGCCCCGCGGCGCCCGCGCCAAACCACTAGACTAATGCAAGGCCTGATCGGTCAGCGCCATGTCGCTCGAGGTCATGAGCTTCTCGATGTCGATCAGGATCAACATGCGCTCATCCACCGTGCCGAGGCCGGTGATGTACTCCGTGTCCAGGCTGGCCCCGAACTGGGGCGCTTCGCGTATCTGCTCGCCCGAAAGCTGCAGCACGTCCGACACGCTGTCGACCACCATGCCCACCACCCGGTGCGCGACGTTCAGGATGATTACCACCGTGAACTGGTTGTAGTCCGCATTGGCAAGGCCGAACTTGATGCGCATGTCCACGATGGGCACGATCACCCCGCGCAGGTTGACCACGCCCTTGAGGAAGGGCGGCGCATTGGCGATCGTCGTGGGCTCTTCGTAGCTGCGGATCTCCTGCACCTTCAGGATCTCCACGCCGTACTCCTCGTTCCCGAGGGTAAAGGTGAGAAACTCGTTGGCCTGCTTTGCTGCCGCGATGGGCGGCGCCGCTACGCTGACTGCCGGGGTCTGCACTGCCTGGGTCATATCGATCTCCTGCTGAGGTTTATTGAGCCACGCCGGGGTTCATGTCGTCATTCCCAAGTCGCGCCCAAAGGCCATTTCCTTCGGGATGCAGGCAGAGGAATCCGCTTTCAGTTCACTTCGAAGAGCAGATTCCTCGCTTCGCTTGGAATGACAAGTCCAAAGCTCCCCTTAGAACTCCGTCCACTCCTCGCCGCCGGCGGCTTTGGACGGTTTGGCCTTGGGCATGGCCGTCGGGTGCTGGCCGTTGCCTTTGGAAGAGGGATGCTGGGTGATCGTCGCCGGTTTCCGGCCCGGTGCAGGCAGTGCCGCCGGCTTGGCCGCACTAGGCTTCCCCACGACCGAACGCCCCGCCTGCTGGTTGAGCTTGAACAGGCCCACCGCGCTGGTGAGGTTCCCCGCCTGCTCTTCCATGCTCTCGGCTGCAGCCGCCGCTTGTTCCACCAGCGCCGCGTTCTGCTGCGTCACCTCGTCCATCTGCGTGATCGCCGTGTTCACCTGCTCGATGCCGGCGCTCTGCTCCTGGCTCGCGGCGGTGATCTCAGCCATGATGTCCGTCACCCGTTTCACCGAGGCCACGATCTCCTCCATCGTCTTCCCGGCTTCGTCCACGAGCTTGGTCCCCGCTCCGACCTTCTCGACGGAATCTCCGATCAGCTCCTTGATCTCCTTGGCCGCAGCCGCCGAGCGTTGCGCCAAGGTGCGCACTTCCGTGGCCACCACCGCAAAGCCCCTTCCCTGTTCCCCGGCCCG
>JAPLRD010000095.1 GCA_026399375.1 Pseudomonadota bacterium | reverse complement strand
TGTCAGTCCGGCAGCCACCGCAGTCACCGGCTACACGCCCGAGGAGCATTACGCCGATCCCGATCTGGGATGGAAGTTGGTGCACCCGGACGACCGCCACCTGTTGGAAGAAGCGTCCAAGGACCGCTCGCCCGGCAGCAAGACCATCGAGCTTCGCTGGCAGAAGAAGGACGGTTCCATCATCTGGACCGAACAGCGCAACCTGCCGATTTTCGACGACGCCGGCAATTTGATCGCCCTCGAAGGCATGGCGCGAGATATCACCGAGCGCAAGCGCAACGAAGACGAGTACCACACCATCATCCAGGCGTCCATCGACGGCTTCTGGATCACGGATTTTTTCGGCACGATCCTGGACGTCAACGATTCGGTCTGCCGCACGCTGGGATATACGCGGACCGAATTGCTGGGCATGACCATCAGGGACATCGACGCCGACGAGTCTTCAACGGAAATCGCCGCGCGCACGCGCGAGATGATACAGACCGGACACGCGCGGTTCCAGGCGCGGCACCGGCGCAAGGACGGCGGCATCATCGACGTAGAAGTCAGCGTCATGCACGTGGCGGCGCTGGGAGAGCGCCTGTTCGCGTTCATCCGCAACGTCACCGAGCGCAAGCGGGCCGAAGCGGCGCGCGCCGAGGTCGAGTCGCAGCTGCGCGAGTCGCAGAAAATGGAGGCGCTGGGCACGCTTGCAGGAGGGGTCGCGCACGACTTCAACAATATCGTGGCGGCGATCATAGGCAACGTGGAACTGGCACGCCAGGACGTGGGATCGGGCCACCCCGCGCTGGAAAGCCTGGAGGAAATCCGCAAGGCGAGCCGCCGCGCACGCGACCTGGTGCAGCAGATCCTCGCCTTCGGCCGGCGCCAGCTGCTGGAACGCAAAGTGATATCGCTTGCGCAGCCGATTGACGAGTCGGTGCGCCTGCTGCGCTCCACGCTGCCCGCAGGAGTCGAACTGAGAGTCGAGTGCGCGCCCGACGCTCCGCGGGTTCTGGCCGATGCGACACAGATCGAACAAGTGCTGCTCAACCTGTGCAGCAACGCCTGGCAGGCGATGCGGAGCAAAGACGGTCCGGGCATGATCGAAGTGCGGCTGACCGACCACACGGTCAAGGCGACGTCCTACCAGGGGCCGGAGCGCCGCACCAAGGGCGAGCGCATCCCGTTGCGCCCCGGCCGCTACGCCTGCCTGACGGTGAGCGACAACGGACCGGGGATGGATCAGGCGACGCGTTCGCGCATTTTCGAGCCGTTTTTCACCACCAAGCGGGCGGGCGAAGGCACCGGGCTCGGCCTTTCCGTGGTGCACGGCATCGTGCACGACCACGAAGCGAGCATCGTGGTGCAAAGCGCCCCCGGCGAAGGCGCCACCTTCCGCATCTATCTTCCCGCGGCGCAGCCGGCGCTCGCGCAAAGCCCGGCGCCGGGGCAAGACGCGTCGGGCGCAGACATGGCCCTCGTCTTGCAAGGTGGGGGCAAGCACATTCTCTACGTGGATGACGACGAGGCCATCGTCTTCCTGATGACGCGCCTGCTGCAACGCCAGGGCTACCGCGTCAGCGGCTTCGTGGATGCGCACGAGGCGCTGGCGGCCGTGCGCGCCAAGCCGGAGGCGTTCGATCTGGTGGTGACCGACTACAACATGCCCCGCATGTCAGGACTGGAAGTGGCGCAGGCGCTGCGGGAGATCCGCGCCGACCTGCCGGTGGCGCTCGCGTCAGGCTACATCACCGAGGAGTTGCGCGCGAAGGCGCCAGCGGCAGGAGTGCGCGAACTGATCTACAAACCCGATACCGCCGAGGATTTCAGCCAGGTGGTGGCGCGGCTGGTAAATACGCTACCAGGTTGTTGAAATTCGCTTCCCGAAAGGGATACTTGGTATTCGCCGTACCAATCCTCAGAGGGAAGCGATTTTCAACAGACTCCAATTTGGGGGACATAAAAGGGGGCATGCCCCCTTTTTCAACAAACTGCTACCGGCCTGACCCCGGCCTTGCCGGCGCATCGAGCGCCTGCGCCAGCGCCGCCAGCGCCTGCGACGCCGGCGCGCCCGGCTCGCGCACGAACAGCAACTGGCGCTTGCGCGCCGCGTCCCGCACCGCGGCGTCGCTCGGTATCTGGCCCAGATATTCGAGCTTCACCGCGTTTGCCACCTGCGCGTTGACGAAACGATCGACCACCTGCTGCAGTTGCAGCGCGAGCTTGCGTCCTTCCGCCTCGTCTTTGGCCTGATTGAACACGAGCTTGAGCGAAGTGCGCTGCTGCATCAGAGCGAGCACCTTGATGGTCGCGTAGGCGTCGGCGAGCGAGGCCGGTTCCGGCGTGGCAATGACCAGGACCTCCTCGGCGAGCGAGGCCGTATACAGCACCAGGTCGGAAATGCCGGCGCCGGTGTCCAGCAGCAAATAATCGTAGCGCCCGGAGAGATCGTCGATGATGCGGCGCAAATCGTCCTGCACGTCGCTGGTAAGACGCGAATACTCGACCAGACCGGAAGCGGCAGGCAGCACCCAGAATCCGCCCGGCGCGGCCAGCATGATGTCCTCGATGCCGCATTTCCCGGTGAGCACGTCGTGCAGGGTCGCCTTCGGGTACAGGTTCAGAATCACGTCCAGGTTCGCCAGCCCCAGGTCCGCGTCGAGCACCAGCACGCGCCGGCCGCGCTTCGCCAGCGCCGCCGCCAGATTGGCCGCGACGAAGGTCTTGCCCACCCCGCCCTTGCCGCTGGTGATCGCTACTATTCTCGCCTTCGTGGCTGCGCTATTCATCGGCATCCCGTTCCAAATGATTCAACAACTGCAGCTTTTCTTCCGACGATACCGGCAGCGCCACAGCGGTGTCCATCGCCACCTGGTTGCGTCCCTGCGCCTTCGCGCGGTAGAGCTCCTGGTCGGCCTTTCCCAGCAGTTCCTTCGCGCTCGCCTTGCGCCACGGGGAAATATGCGCGCCGCCTATGCTGACCGTCAGCCTGAGCTTGCTTCCGTCCGCGCGCAGGAGAGGGGTCTGCGCCACCTGTTCGCAAATGCGCTCGGCGATCGCTCGCCCCGCCGCGGGACGGCAGTTTGGCAGGATCACGGCGAATTCGTCGCCGCCGTAGCGCGCCGCCGTGTCCATGGGGCGCACGTTCTTCGCCAGGACGTCGGCCACCGCGCGCAGCGCCTGGTCGCCGGCAAGATGGCCGCAGCTGTCGTTGATCGACTTGAAGCGATCGACGTCGAGCAGCAGCAGCAATGCGATCTCCCCGGAACGCGATACCCGGTCGACTTCCTGCTCCAGCGCCGCGAGAAAATGCCGCGTGTTGGCGAGACCGGTCAGCGTGTCGCGCAGCGAAAGTTCACACAGGCCGTCGATGATCTTCTGCAAATTCGGGTGCACAGCGTCTTGCAGGGCGTCGGCGTGACCGGCCTGGCGCAATAACTGCAACGCGACCGTCAGATCGAGGTCGCCGGGTTCAGGTGCAGCGGGGGTGTTGGGCCGTTTCAAGGCTGTGGCCGGAAGATGTACCCGGAAAGTCTAACATTCTCCGCAGCGGCGAGGAACCTCGGCGGCGCAATAATTTTCGTCACAACGCGGAACGAGGCGGCATTCCAACTCAGGCGCCCAGCGCGCGGTCGCCCACGAACGGATTGCCCGCGCGTTCGTCGCCGAAAGTCGAGGTCGGCCCGTGACCCGGAATGAAAGTGACGTCTTCTCCCAGCGGCCAGAGCTGCTCCCGAATGGAACGGATGAGCGTGGCGTGATCTCCGCGCGGAAAGTCGGTGCGGCCGATCGAACCGGCGAACAGCACGTCGCCCACCAGCGCCAGGCGGTATTCGGGACTGAAAAATATCACGTGCCCCGGCGTATGGCCCGGACAGTGTCGCACCTGCAGTTCCACCTTGCCGAAGCGCACGGTATCGCCACCCGCGAGCCAGCGCGAAGGCGTGAACGCCTGCAGTTGCGCAAAGCCGAAGCGCAGTCCCTGTTGCGGCAGGTCGTCGATCAGGAAGCGGTCCTCGACATGCGGGCCTTCGACCGGAATGCCGAGTTCTTTGGCGAGTTCGGCCGTGCCGCCGCAATGGTCGATATGGCCGTGCGTGAGCAGGATCTTCTCCAGCTCGACGCCCCGCTCCTTCACCGCGTCGCGTATCAGGTCCAGGTCGCCGCCGGGATCGACCACCGCCGCTTTGCCGGATTGTTCGCACACCAGCAGCGAGCAGTTCTGCTGGAACGGGGTAACGGGGATGATGGCGACTTTCATGCGACCTCGGGAAGAGTGCTGTCTCGGATTGGCTGCAGGCCGAATTTTACCTGTAGACCGGAACTGTCGCGAACCGGCAGCGACGCGCTGCGGCTTCGGGTCAGAGCATCTCCAGCGCGGTCGCGCCTCTTGGCGGGGGAAACAAACCATCCAGTTCGAGCAACTGGTCCGCGCTCAGCGCATGAGATAGCGCGCCCAGGTTCTCTTTCAGCCTGTCGCGCCGGCCGGTCTTGGGAATGACGATCACATCCTCGCGCGCAAGCAGCCAGGCGAGCCCGGCCTGCGCCGGCGTCATGCCGTGACGCTCGGCGAACCCAACGAGCTTGCGGTTTCCCGTGAGCCGCCCCTGCTCGATGGGCGAATACGCCATCACCGGCACGCGCCGCGCACGCAGCCGGGGCAGCAGATCCCACTCGATGCCGCGCCGCGTGAGGTTGTACAGCAGCTGGTTGGTCGCGACGCCCTCGCCGCCCGGCAGCCGGCCCAGTTCCTGCATATCCGCGAAATCGAGATTGCTCACGCCGTAGTGGCGGATCTTGCCGGCCTCCTTCAGGCGCATGAACGCCTGCAGCGTTTCGGCGAGCGGGACGCTGCCGCGCCAGTGCAGCAGGTAGAGGTCGATGCGGTCGGTCTTCAGCCGCTTGAGGCTGTGCTCGCACGCTGCGGCCGCCTTTTTTGCGGAAGCGTTGTGAGGATAGAGCTTGCTCACCAGGAACACGTCGTCGCGCCGCCCGGCAATCGCCTCGGCAATGAGTTCCTCCGAGCGGCCGTCGCCGTACATTTCCGCGGTGTCGATCAGCGTCGCACCCAGGTCCAGACCGAGGCGCAGCGTGGCGATCTCCTCGGCCCGCGTGGCCGCGTCCTCGCCGAGGTTCCATCCGCCCATGCCGAAAGCGGGAACGAACTCGCCGGAGGGTAGGGTGACTGTTTTCACGGACTGCTCATGCTTTGCACACGGCTTCTCGCCAAGCTTGAAGTCACTGCAGTCCGGGCTTGGCCGGCAAATGCCGGGGCTCCGTCGCCCGGTCCCGCGTGACTATTTCATCGACAAAATCCACTTCACCAGGACCTTGATATCACCGCTCGGCACCGTCTGCACGGGCGGCATGAATATTTCGCCCCACGTTCCCGCACTGCCCTTGAATAGCTTTTCGGTCAATCGCGCCTCAGCCTCGGCGTCTCCTTTGTACTTGGCCGCAATATCCCTGTACGAGGGCCCGATCACTTTCCTGTCGATCGCGTGGCATGCCAGGCAGCCGGATTTCCTGGCCAGATCTTCCGAAGCGAGTGCGCCGTCTGTAGCCGTGATCAAAACGGCCAGAGCAAACAGCAACCCTGCTGGCGAATTCGCCGACAAGTTAATTGGCGCCATTCAAGTATTTCAGCAGCATCCATTTGATCTTAGATACGGCGTGCGCAGGTCGCGTGTTGGCGGCCGGGTCAAGTACCGGGCGCCCCTTCGCCATTACCAGTGTGATGGACTTTGAACTTTCGGCGTTTGCCTGGCAACTCCAGTTCGCCCTGCTTTCTATTTCACATGGCATGAGGCGGCCTGACGAGCCCCTGGCTCCGACGGTCCAAAAGAATACTTCGCCGTGGTTCTTTAGCGCGCGAAATCGGTACCGGTCCGACGCTGCGAGCTTGCCGGTGCATTGGCTGCCGGCCCACGTACCGTCCTTGCACTCCACGGTGTATACGGTCCACTCACCCTGGAGCGTGATGAAATCGACGCTCCACAAGAGCGCGCAGAACATGATCGCAACAATGATAAAGGGCGCGATCTTCAACGTGCGATTCATGGTCCACCGTATTTTCGTCTTGTCGGGCTCAAATCATATCCCACGTTGGTACAGATGATTTCGCCAGATGAATCGATCATCGGAAGCCTGCCTTGCCGCGCGCCCGGTACGATGCCGGCGCCATCGCGGGCGATGCGCTCGCGACTCTGAGTACTTGGGGCTTGCAAAACGAGGATCTATCGCTCGCAGCGCGTCAATGCGGCGATACGACTCCCTACTTTGTCGTCTTGGTGAAATCAAGATCATCGTCAATGCCGGTGCGCGTTTCGGCTTCCTTGGCTTCCGCCCTGGCACGAGCAAGGGTCTCAGCTTCCTTTTGCGCGCGAGCGGTCCTCTCGGCGGCGGCAAGCACTTTGGCCTTCGCCAGCTCTGCATCGCCGGGGTCGGGTTCGGCCGGGGATGGCGCGCGCGTGACTTGCGCGGGCGGCTTCGCATTCTCGGCGGAGGCCGCCGGTTCTTGCGGGGGCTGCACCGGCTTTTCCGGCTCGGCCGCCCTGGGTGGCGCTTTTCTTGGCGCCTCCCGTGTTGGTTCCGGCTTCTCGGCCCCCACCAATTCACGTATGAGATTATCCTCGACAAACCCCTTCAGTACTTGCAGCGTACGCGCGGCATTGTAAATGCTCCCCACCTTTGACTGCAGTTCCTTGACCGTTCGCTGACCGTCAATCTCCTTCAGCAGGGCAAGCATATTGCCGGGCAGCGTACGCGTATTTCCGGAGGACTCGAGGAAGCCTCTCGTCGTCTTTTGAAAAACCGAGTCTTGATCCATTTTGTTGCAGCAGTGATGAGTTCGACGACCAGCCGGCGCCGCCCACAACGAGCGGGGCCACTCGCATGGTGATTGCCTGCAATTGTACTTCGATATCCTTTGCAGGGGACCGGCTTCAACCAAGGTATCGGCATGGTTTTTTGCTCGGGCGCAATTTTCGGCGGCACGACCGCATCCGCTACCCCTCGTGGAAAACCATAGTAGAAATCCGCTGTTGGACGGGTGCCTGTCGCCGGACTGGCGCTCATACTGGGGATCGACCGCTTCATGTCGGAAGCGCGCGCGCTGACCAACCTGATAGGCAACGGCGTGGCCACCGTGGTCGTGGGCAAATGGTGCGGAGAACTCGACTCGGCAAGGATGCAGCGCGTGCTCCACAACGAGAGCGAAGACGACGCCGAGGAGCCGGAGAAGATACTGGATGCCATCGAGGAACACATGGCGGCAAAGACCGCATAACAGCCCCGTTTCGCAAGGACCCGGGGGGCCGGGCCGGGCCGGGCCGGGCTAGGTGTCGCCGACTTCGACGGCGCCAAAATCGCAGCCTTTGCCGGCGGCGACGCGATAGGCGAACCAGCGGCCGGCCTGTCCTTCCCAGCGTCGCGGCAGCCAGCGCAGGAAATCCGCGGGGTGCACGACCATGCCGCAGTGGTAGCGCCGCGCCTCGGCGTCCCACTGCAGCGCCGCGCACGATTCGCTGTTACGCGGCAGGAACAGCCACGCCACCGGGCAGCGCTCCGCCGCGCAGCAGATACCGCAGCCATTGCAGGTTTCGCCTTCCGCCGGTTTGGACGGCGCGTCGGCATGGAGAAACACCGTCTTGATCACCGAATATTCGCCGAATACTCGAGCCTGATGCCGTTAGCGCACAGGGTTCAGCGCAATGCGGCGTTCAACTTTTCCAGCGCGGCGGAACCGGGACACAGTTCCTTCGCGCCGAGCTGGTTGAACGGCGTGCTCACCGTGTTGAGGTGGGCGTGAAGGTCTTCCGCTTCGGGGTGGACAAACAGCAGTCCGGTCACCAGTTCGCCTTTGGCCTGATGCTCGGCGATGTAGTTCAGCGCCTTGACGCGATCGAGCGGATCGTACTCCGGATGTGTCTTGCGCAGGCGCAGGACGGAACCATCGTGCTGCGGCACGTCGATCACGGCGCCGTCCTCGTAATCGACGCCGATCGCGTCGCGCGTGGGCCAGAAATCGAGGCGGTTGACGGCTTCGTTGTGCTCGCGCACGTAGTCGTAGCTCTTGGTGCTGCCCTCGTGGTTGTTGAACGCGATGCACGGGCTGATGATGTCGATGAACGCCGCGCCCTCGTGCGCGATCGCGCCCTTGATCAGCGGCACGAGCTGTTTCTTGTCGCCGGAAAAGCTGCGCGCGACGTAGGTGGCCCCGAGCTGCAGCGCGAGCGACACGGTATCCACCGGCGCGTCGCGATTGACCACGCCGCGCTTGGACTTCGAGCCCGTGTCGGCGGTGGCGGAAAACTGGCCCTTGGTCAGACCGTAGACGCCGTTGTTCTCGAGGATGTAGGTCAGGTTCACGCCGCGGCGCATGATGTGCGCGAACTGGCCGATGCCGATCGAGGCGGAATCGCCGTCGCCGGAGACGCCGAGGTAGATCAGATCGCGGTTGGCGAGGTTGGCTCCGGTCAGCACCGAGGGCATGCGCCCGTGCACGGTGTTGAAGCCGTGCGACGCGCCGAGGAAATAGTCCGGGGTTTTCGAGCTGCAGCCGATGCCGGAGAGCTTGGCCACGCGGTGCGGTTCGATGTCGAGTTCCCAGCAGGCCTGGATCACGGCGGCCGAGATCGAGTCGTGACCGCAGCCGGCGCAGAGCGTGGAAATCTTGCCTTCGTAGTCGCGGCGCGTGTAGCCGACCTTGTTCTTCTGCAGCGTCGGGTGATGCAGCCTGGGCTTGGTGAGATAGGTCATCGCTGTGCTCCGCAGGCCGGGACCTTGTCATATTTGGCAACTGAAATGGCTGGACAACAGCGCATTCCGCCATGTTCCGGAATCAAATGTTCTGGATTCATCATGCTCATGCGGCCGCCTCCGATTCGTAATTGCAGCTCATTCATTCGTTTTGTCGGCGTCCGGCGGCAATCGCGGCCGGTCGCATCCCCGCCGCGCGGGGCCCCTGCTTCCTGCTCATGCGGCCTTGTTCTTCTTCATCGGGCGCACGTTCAGCGCCGCGGCCACCGCGGCGATCTCGCCGGCGATGTAGCGCGCGGTGATCGGCGTGCCGTCGTAATGCAACACCGAAATCAGGCTGGCGGGGTTGATGTGGCCCTCGTTCACCAGCAGGGTTTTCAGCTGCGCGTCGCGGTTCTGCTCGACCACGAACACCTTGGTGTGCGCGGCGACGAAGTCGGCGATCTCGTCCTGGAACGGGAACGCGCGCACGCGCAGGGCATTGACGTAGATGTCCTGCGCCGCCAGCGAATCCAGCGCCTCGGCCATCGCCGGGCTGGTGGAGCCGAAATAGATCACGCCGAAGCGCCCCGGACGCTGCGCGGCAGTGAGCAGGGGCTGGGGCACCAGGGCCTTCGCCGTTTCAAATTTCTTCAGCAGACGCTGCACGTTGTCGACGTAATCCGGCCCCGCCTCGGAGTAGCGCGCGTAGCGGTCCTTGGTCGTGCCGCGGGTGAAATAGGCGCCGCGCGCGGGATGGGTTCCCGGATAGGTGCGATACGGTATGCCGTCCCCGTCGACATCCAGATAGCGGCCGAAGTCCCGGCCCGCTTCCAGCTCTTTTGCGCTCATGACCTTGCCGCGGTCGTATGCCCTGGCGTCGTCCCACTCGAGCGGTTCGCACAGGCGCGTATTCATGCCGATGTCCAGATCGGTCATGACGAACACCGGCGTCTGCAGCCGGTCGGCGAGATCCAGCGCCTGCGCCGTGAATTCGAAACACTCTTTCGGGTCCTCGGGAAACAGGAGGACATGCTTGGTGTCGCCGTGCGAGGCGTAGGCGGTCGAGAGGATGTCCGCCTGCTGCGTGCGCGTCGGCATGCCGGTGGAAGGGCCGCCGCGCTGCACGTTGACGATGGTCACCGGAATCTCGGCGAAGTAGGCGAGCCCGATGAATTCGGTCATGAGCGAGACGCCCGGCCCCGAGGTGGCGGTGAAGGCGCGCGCGCCGTTCCAGCCGGCGCCGGTGACCATGCCGATGGAGGCGATTTCGTCTTCGGCCTGCACGATGGCGAATTTGTTCTTGCCGCTTGCCTCGTCCACGCGCAGCTTCTTGCAGTAGCGCTCGAACGCCTCGGCGACCGACGAGGACGGGGTGATCGGGTACCAGGCGCACACGGTGGCGCCGCCGTAGACCGCGCCCAGCGCCGCGGCGCTGTTGCCTTCCATGAAGATCTTGTTGCCGACGGCGTCGGCGCGCTTGATGCGCAGGCCGATCGGGCACTTCAATTGCGCCAGCGCGTAGTCGCGCCCCATCTGCATCGCGTTCAGGTTCGGCTTGAGCAGCTTTTCCTTGCCCTTGTACTGCTCGCCGATCAGCTCGGCGATCGCGCCGGCGTCCATGTCAAGCAGCGCGGCGAGCGCGCCGACGTAGATGATGTTCTTGAACAGCTGCCGCTGGCGCGAGTCGCTGTAGGTGGCATTGCAGATGTCGGTGAGCGGCATGCCGAGGATGGTGATGTCCTCGCGCAGCTTGGAAGCAGGCATCGGCCGCGTGCTGTCGTAAAACAGGTAGCCCCCGGGCGAGATCTCGGCGACGTCCTGATCCCAGGTCTGCGGGTTCATCGCCACCATCAGGTCCACCCCGCCGCGGCGGCCGAGCCAGCCTTTCTCGGTCACGCGCACCTCGTACCACGTCGGCAGGCCCTGGATGTTCGACGGAAAAATGTTGCGCGGGCTCACCGGCACGCCCATCCGGAGAATGGAGCGGGCGAACAGTTCGTTGGCCGAGGCCGAGCCCGAGCCGTTGACGTTGGCGAACTTGATGACGAAGTCGTTTACCGCGTGTATGGACTTGGTGCTCATGCCGGCGCGAGCTCCTTCTTCGGCGTTTTCGCTCGGCACCCCGGACCGGCGTGCGTCATCTCGAGCAGGAATTTCTGCATGTCCCAGGCCCCTGTGGGGCAGCGCTCGGCGCACAGGCCGCAGTGCAGGCACACGTCCTCGTCCTTGGCCATGAT
>JAPLRD010000075.1 GCA_026399375.1 Pseudomonadota bacterium | reverse complement strand
TGACAACCGGACAGATGTCGTGCTATAGAACCGGACAGATCATGAACTCGCGACAAGGCGCGGGCCTGCGGCTTTCAATGCGCGGTGAAATGTGGAAGAATGGTGGCAAATATCAGCTTAGGATGAAAGTATCATGCTCGACCGTGACGGCTATCGCCCGAACGTCGGCATCGTTATCTGTAACGCAAGGAACGAGGTATTCTGGGGCAAGCGCATCAAAGAACATTCATGGCAGTTTCCGCAAGGCGGAATCAAGCACGGTGAAACCCCGGAGCAGGCCATGTATCGGGAACTTGAGGAAGAGGTGGGCCTGAAGGCCCATCACGTCAGGATCCTGGGCCGCACCAGAAACTGGCTGCGTTACGAAGTGCCGTCGCAATGGATCAGGCGTGAATGGCGCGGTAGCTACAAGGGCCAGAAGCAGATCTGGTTCCTGTTGCGCCTCGTCGCGCGCGACTGCGACGTTTCGCTGCGCGCGAGCGAGCACCCCGAGTTCGACGCATGGCGCTGGCACGAGTACTGGGTCCCGCTCGATACCGTGATCGAGTTCAAGCGCGATGTCTACGCGCAGGCGCTGAACGAGCTGGCGCGATACCTGAACCGGGATGCGCACCATCCCAAAAAGGACCGCGAGGCCGGCACGGCCGGATGAGCGGGTTTTTCCTACTGGCGCAGCCCGGCCTCGGCTGCAATACTGTGACGCCATTTCAGAGTCACTGAAATAGCCCCTGACCCGGGCGAGCGCGAGGGGATCCGCACCCTCGTTTCGAACCGGACTCCCGCTACCCTTCCAGAGGAGCAATAATGGCGCGCGACTACCACCCCCTCACCGCACATCGCCTGCAATCCGCCGCAAGACACCACCAGCCCGGGCAGGACCCCGAGCGCGTGCGCGTCGACTCTCCCGCGCTCTCGGTCATGACCGACCTGCGACAGATTCCGGCCGCGACCATCGACGCGGATGCGCCCGTGGACGCGGCGAACCGCTTCATGATACGGCGCGGCGTGCGCCTCTTGCTGGTCAGCGACGACGATCGCCAGGTCCTCGGACTGATCACCTCGAACGACATCCTGGGCGAAAAACCGGTGCAGTTTGCGCTGGAGCGCGGCATCAAACGCCAGGAAATCCGCGTGCGCGACATCATGACGCCGCGCGAGCGCCTGGAAGTGCTGCACTATGCCGATCTTGGTCACGCCGAGGTCGGGCACGTCGTTGCGACGCTGCAGCACGCCGGCCGGCAGCATGCGCTCGTGACCGACATGGGCGCTGACGGCAGCACCGAAACCGTGCGCGGCATTTATTCGGCCTCGCAGATTGCGCGCCAGCTGGGCGTCGCCATCCAGACCACGGAGGTGGCTCAGACTTTCGCCGAAATAGGCGCTGCGCTGGGGCGCTGACCCCGCTTGCCTGCACGCTCCGACTTTGACATAGTTTCTGGATTGTATTATGATTAATCCAGATATTAGATTAAGTCTATTTAATTCTCTTAAAATATGATATCTCTAATATTAATGTAATAATTACTCATTGAATCCAGGAGAAAATATGAAACTTAAAGGCTCCAAAACCGAAGAAAACCTGAAGGCGGCCTTCGCCGGCGAATCCCAGGCCAACCGCCGTTACCTCTACTTCGCAAACAAGGCCGACATCGAAGGCCAGAACGACGTCGCCGCCTTGTTCCGCTCCACTGCCGAAGGTGAAACCGGCCACGCGCACGGCCACCTCGAGTACCTGGAGCAGGTGGGTGATCCGGCTACCGGCCTGCCGATCGGTTCCAGCCGCCAGAATCTGACCGCCGCGGTCGCAGGCGAGACGCACGAATACACCGACATGTATCCGGGCATGGCCAAGAGCGCGCGCGATGAAGGCTTCGAAGAAATCGCCGACTGGTTCCAGACGCTGGCGAAAGCCGAGCGTTCGCACGCCAACCGTTTCCAGAAGGCGCTGGACGCACTGGCCGACTAGTACGCGTATCACGGAATGCGCGGCGGTCTGGCATGCCGGCCCGTTCGCGCTTCTTCCGCTTATCGGATCAAGCAAAAGATGACAACACGCGAAGGGAGCCTGGAGGCTCCGACCCGGCATCCCATAGCCTGGAAATCGCCGGATTTCTACGACCAAGAAAAGCTCAACGCCGAACTTCACCGCGTCTACGACATCTGCCACGGATGCCGCCGCTGCGTGAGCCTGTGCAACGCTTTTCCGACGCTGTTCGATCTCGTCGACGAGAGCAAGACCGGCGAAGTGGACGGCGTGGATGTGAAGGATTTCGGCAAGGTGGTCGACCAGTGCTATCTGTGCGACCTGTGCTACATGACCAAGTGCCCCTACGTGCCCCCGCACCAGTGGAACGTGGATTTCCCCCACTTGATGCTGCGCGCCAAGGCGGTCAAGTTCAAGAATGGCGATGTGCGCGCGCGCGACCGCCTGCTTTCGTCCACCGACGCGATCGGCAGGCTGGCCGCGATACCGGTGGTGGCGCAGGCCGTCAACGCCGTCAACGGCAACGGCATGGCGCGCGCGCTGATGCAGAAAGTCATCGGCGTGCACCAGGAACGCAGGCTTCCCCCGTACAGCCCGGCGAAGTTTCGCGGCGCTGCGGCGGCGAGCCGGCCGCACGCGGTGAAGGACACCGCGCGCACGCCCGGCAAGGTCGCGATCTTCGCCACCTGCTACGTGAATTACAACGAACCTGGAATCGGCCACGACCTGTTGAAGCTGCTGTCGCACAACGAAATTCCCTACGTGATCGTGGAAAAGGAAGCCTGTTGCGGCATGCCCAAGCTCGAACTGGGCGATCTGGAGAGCGTGGCGCGCCTGAAAGAGGTGAACATCCCCGCGCTGGTGAAACTCGCGCGCGAGGGTTACGCCATACTCACCGCCGTGCCCTCCTGCACCCTCATGTTCAAGTCGGAATTGCCGCTGCTGTTTCCGGACGACGCCGAGGTGAAGGAAGTTTCCGCGGCGATGTTCGACCCGTTCGAGTATTTCGTCCTGCGCCACAAGGACGGTGCGCTCAAGACCGATTTCAAGCAGCCGCTGGGCAAAGTTTCGTACCATATTCCCTGCCATTCGCGGGTGCAGAACATCGGCCAGAAGACGCGCGAGGCCCTGCAACTCGTGCCGCAGACCACGGTCAATACGGTGGAGCGCTGCTCCGGGCACGACGGTACCTGGGGTGTGAAGGAAGAGTACTACGCGAGCTCGATGAAAATCGGCCGGCCGGTGTTCAAGGCCATGGCGGAGGGCGATCCGGACTACATCAGTTCCGACTGCGCCATCGCGGCGCGCCACATCCAGCAGGGGATGGGCGAAAGCCGGGCGCAGAGGGAGCATCCCCTTACGCTGCTGCGCATTGCCTACGGACTATAAGAGAGACCAGACATGCAAACCGCCATGCACAAAATCAACAGAGACAGCCTGCTCAGCCTGGAAGCCTACGCCAGGCAGCGCAACGACTTCCGCGCCAAAGTCATCGTGCACAAGAAGGACAGAACGGTGCACATGGGTGCGCACGTGACGCTCATCTTCGAAGACGAGCTCACCATACGCTACCAGGTCCAGGAAATGCTGCGCATCGAGCGCACGTTCGAGGAGCGGGGAATCATGGACGAGCTCGAAGCGTACAATCCCCTGATTCCCGACGGCGGGAATTTCAAGGCGACCATGATGATCGAATATGCGGACGAGGGCGAACGCAGGCTCGCGCTGACGAAGCTGAAGGGCATAGAAGACCGTGTCTGGGTCCAGGTCGAAGGCTGCGCCCGCGTCTACGCCATCGCCGACGAGGATCTGGAGCGCGAGAACGAGGAAAAAACCTCCGCGGTGCATTTCCTGCGCTTCGAACTGGGCAAGGAAATGGCGCAGGCGCTGAAGTACGGCGTTGGCCTGGGCATGGGCGTGGATCATTCCAACTATCAGGCCGAGATCGGTGCGGTCGCGCCCGGCGTCAGGGATTCACTGGCGCGGGACCTGGACTGAAGCATGCGCGTCTGGCTTGCGCTGTGGTTGCTGCTGCTGCCGCTCGCAGCATGCGCGCAATCGCGTGGCGCGGGGGGAGGAGCCGCCGAAGGCGCATACCCGGCCGAGTTGCAGCGGCCGCCGCCCGAATTTCCGCGGCCCCAGAATTATCTGCCGCTCGAAGTGAGCGTCACCTCGCCGTTCGCTTTTTATGTCGACGCAAAGTCGATCAGCGTCGGCACGGACGGCGTGATGCGCTACAGCCTGATCGCAAGGAGCAGCGAAGGCGTGCTCAACATCAGTTACGAGGGCATACGCTGCGAGGGGCGTCAATTCCGCGTCTACGCCTACGGCCGCCCGGACAATACCTGGGCCGAAGCGCGCATGTCCCAATGGCAGCCGATCCCGGCCGATGCGCGCAACGCCCAGCGCGCGGTGCTGCACGGCGATTATTTCTGCGCCAAGAGCAACATGATAGGAACCGCGGAGGACGCGGTGCGACTGCTTCGTGCCGGGCCCCCGGCCCACGGCGGGGGCGGCGGGTACTAGGGCGCCTGCGCCGCAACCTCGTCCTGCTACAGCAGGACCAGATTGTCCCGATGTATCAATTCGGGCTCGTCGACGTAGCCGAGCACTGACAGGATTTCGCTGCTCGGTTTGCCCAGGATGCGGCGCGCTTCGATCGAACCGTAGTTCACCAGTCCGCGCGCGAGTTCCCTGCCCTCGGGTGACACGCAGGCGACCACCGCGCCGCGTTCGAACGCGCCGTCGATGCTCTTCACGCCTATGGGCAGCAGGCTCTTGCCGTCCTTGACCAGGGCGCGCATCGCGCCCTCGTCGAGCATCAATCTGCCGTTGACCTGCAAGTGATCGGCCAGCCATTGCTTGCGCGCGGCGATGGGCATGCTCTCGGCGAGCAACTGCGTGCCTATGGCCTCGCCCTGTGCCAGCCGCAGCAGAACTTCCGGTTCGTGCCCAGAGGCGATCACCGTGTGCGCGCCCGAGCGCGCGGCGCGTTTGGCCGCCAGGATCTTGGTCAGCATCCCGCCCTTGGCGATCTGGCTGCCGGGTTTGCCGCACATCGCTTCGAGTTCCGGCGAGCCGGCCCTGGCTTCGTGCACCAGTTCCGCCGAAGGATGTTCACGCGGATCGCGTGTGTACAAACCGGCCTGGTCGGTGAGGATGATCAGGCAATCGGCCTCGATCAGGTTGGTCACCAGCGCGCC
>JAPLRD010000282.1 GCA_026399375.1 Pseudomonadota bacterium | reverse complement strand
TGACACTTTCGTAGGCATGCAGATACACATGGTCGTACTTCACACTGCGCCACAGACGTTCGACAAAGACGTTGTCGACCCAGCGCCCCTTGCCGTCCATGCTGATGCGGATTTCATTGGCTTTGAGCACCCCGGTGAACTCGGCGCTGGTGAATTGGCTACCCTGGTCGGTATTGAAGATCTCCGGCCGGCCATACTTGGCGATCGCCTCTTCGAGCGCCTCGACGCAAAAGTCCGTGCTCATGCTGATCGACACCCGATGCGAGAGCACCTTGCGTGTCGCCCAATCCATGATGGCGACCAGGTAGGCGTATTCGCGCTTGTCGGGATTGCGGCGAAAGTTCTCCAGTTTAACGAGGCCCTTGTCCATCAAGGCCTTCAGGCAATAATTGGCCTTGCCCAGGCTCACGCCCATGGCCTCGGCCAGGTCGCGCTGACTCATCTGCGGCTTCGCCTGCAGGAGCTTCAGGATTTCAAGGCGTTGCGGATCGGTAAGCACCGGCATGCGAAATAGCGCCCAGGCTGGGTCCGTTCAAAAAGTGAACAGGAATTGTACATGGCGAAGTGGGGCTTAGCAAATGCTTACGAGTCCGGGGATGCTGGAGTTCGCTCTTGTCTCGCTCAAAATTTTCCGTATACTGTCCGTACAGTAAATGGAGATCGTCATGGGTGCCACAATCAAAGAGGATCGGATTGAAATTCGTCTCGCATCAGCCGAGAAAAAGCGCATCCGGCAAGCGGCGGTACTTTGCCACCAGAACGTCAGCGAATTTGTTCTCAGGGCAGTGCGAACTGTGGCGGATGAGACTCTGGCCGAGCAGACGCGCTTTGTGCTGCCGGAGGATCGGATGATCGCGTTTAACGCGGCCCTCGATCAACCCGCAAAGTCGATTCCCCGGCTTAGGGCGCTCCTCAAGAAGCCAGGCGTTTTCGAGAAAAAATGAAATTGCCGCTTCGAGGACCGGAGCTTTTCACCGAGGTCCACGATGCTTCTTTGTTTGATTGCGGCAGTGATGTGCTGAACCGATTCCTTCAGCGGCACGCGTTGAACAACCAGCGCAATCAAAGCGCACGGACTTACGTCGCGCTGCGCGGAGAAACCCGGGTCATTGGGTTTTACACGATGGCGGCGGCATCCGCCGAATTTGATTTCGTGCCGGCACGAATCGCCAAGGGGCTTGCACAACACCCGATTCCACTGACCCTGTTGGCCAGACTCGCCGTCGACTCGACGGAGCAGGGAACGGGCCTTGGCGCTGGTTTATTGAAAGACGCACTCAAACGTTTTCTTCAAGCCCAAGCCATCATCGCTGCACGCGCCCTCGTGGTTCAGGCAAAAGATGATCGCGCAAGCGCGTTCTATCGGCATTTCGGTTTCGCTCCCTCGCCCATCGACCCTTGCCATCTTTTTCTGTTGACAAAAGATATCCACGCATCAATGCGCTGATTCCGCAATAAGCGTGTCGGCGGGATGCCTCATCTGTGTCGGGGCGGGGGCGCCCCTCCCACAATGTCGTCGAGGACCGGGACGCACTTCCCACAACCGGGACGCCGCTCCCACAACGTCGTCGAGGGTTTGTTGGAGGCCCGCCCCGGGCCGATCGATGGTGGCAATTGGCCCCCGGTTCAGACTCGAACCCTATCGGAAAAGGCCTACGCTTGCGGTCTGCTTTTTTTTGCATTACATTTCGTACATATATTTCTGACTAACTCAGGATCGACATGGAAACCCAAGCGCTATTTTCGTTTCGCGTCACAAAGCCGTTTGTCGACGAAACCACGCAATCGGCCAAACTGGCCGGACTCAGCCGATCCGAATATGCGCGCCGAGCCATCGAGGAGATGAACCACCGGATCATGCGGGAGCGCATCGCCGTGCTGTCCAAACAGCTTTCGGCGCAGAGTCTCGCGACAAGCGAGGCCTTGGACGATACGACTGAGGACGGACTGCATGCCTAGGCCGGTTCGCGGCGAGCTTTGGGCAGTCGATTTCGAACCCCAGGCCCATAAGGAGGAGCCGGGGAAGAAGGCGCGCCCGGCGCTTATTGTCCAAACCGATGCGCTAAACAACGCGGGGCATCCGACAATCATCGTGATCCCGGGCACCAGTGATGTTGAATCACTGTCGCCCGCAGATGCCTTCCCTTTACGCGTAAGAGTGCAGAAGACCGGCAAGCTCAAATACGATACCGATCTGTTGATCGACCAGGTCCGCGCTATCTCGACCCGGCGGCTGATGTACTGCTATTGCACGCTCGGCGCCAACCATCTGAAAAAAGTCGAGGAAGCGCTGCGCTTGCTGACCGGGCGGTGAGTGCCGCTTTCAACAATGGCTATTCGGGCAACCAGTCGGACAACATGATGATATGTCCTTCAACGCCAGCCTTGTCGTAGTAGCGCCGGTCCGCGGTGACGAGCTTGGCGCCCGGGACGTGCAACGCGACGGCGTGATACAGGGTGTCGAACAGGTGATACTGGTGGCGTATTGAGAGTTCCAGTGCCGTGGCATGGGTCTCCGCCGTTTCGACGACGCTACGTTCCACCAATTTCGCAGCATATCTGTGTTCTGTGTTGTAGGTGTAGGAGCGAGCTTGCTCGCGGATCGTGGAATTCGCGAGCAAGCTCGCTTACATGGACGTTCCCCAGTTTGCAAGGGATTCTCTGTTCTGGCAAAGAGGAAGGGACTGCGTGCTTACAT
>JAPLRD010000368.1 GCA_026399375.1 Pseudomonadota bacterium | reverse complement strand
CCGCCAGCAAGGTGGCGTTGGTTTGCGCAAGCCGGCTGCTCAACTGGACACTGACGGCAAAAAGCGCTCCTGCCGCGGCGACGATCGACAGCGCCGCTGCCCCGAGTACGATTGCCGACATTATGCGGGCGCGCGAGATGACTTTGTTCAAATCGCCCACGGCGGTCAGAAGGCTTTCCGTCGACGATGCGGCTATCGAGGCTGACCGGTTTGCAACGCCCGCGGAGTCCAGAACCACGGCCACGAGCTCATCGAGGCCGGCATCCGGCGGGGTGCCTGGGGGCGTCGCGGTCGAACTCGCTGCCGCGAGCGGGATCGTGGCATTGATGCCGGAAGTCCCGGCCTTCCGTTCAATCGTGCCGGGCGCCGGTTCCGTACTAGCCATGGTGCTGTACTCCAGTTGATGTTGCTGGGTGCTGTGTCATAGGTGTCGGGCAACGGCCTCGGGTCGGATCGAACGTCATCGGACGATCCGAATCCGGAGGTATCAGTGCCTGTTCTCCGCCAGTCGCGCAGCGAGCTGGTCAAGGTGCTTGTTCAATTCCAGGGTCTTTTGTTCCTCGCAGTGGAGGCGCTCCACCGCTGCGCCGCTGATCGAGATCGTCACCGTGCGCGCGGCTGCTGCAGAAAGCGGCGCAGCCTGACCGCCGTTCGGCAAATGATCTGCCGGTGCAGGCTTGCCGGGCGCGCGTGGCGGGTCCTGTCGGGAAGCGCTGGTCGCATGCTGCAGGCCGGGGCCGCCCGAGGGTGGACGCAGGGTGTTGTTCGAGGCGCGCGCCTCCGGTTCAAGGCGTGGGTCGGACCGGCCTTTGGGCGACGCGCTGTCGGATGCCGGGGGCGCGTGCACGATCGTCGTCGTGGCGGGCAACCCGGGCACGAAGACCGGCGCAGATGCGGCGGCGGCCGAGCCGGCAGGGCTTGCGCCTGAGCGGCCGGTTTGGTGTTCGGCGGTTTTCTGCAGTGAACTGGTCTTGGCGTCGCCGGGGACGGGGGTGAAGACTGTGGATCGCTGTGGCAGCTCCTGTTCAATCGTGACGCGGCTGTCCGTCTTCTCCCGAACCGGCGGGGCCTGCACGAGCGAACTGGCCGCCGGTTCGCCAGGCGATCCAAAAACCGTGGTGTCCCTGGCTACGTTTGGATCAACCGTCACCCGCCCCGGGGCACCGGCAACCGCGAGGGGGGCGAATTCAGTGTGGGCGTGCGACGTCCCAGATTCGCCAGCTGTGTCGGGCAGGGGCAGGACTGTGTCCGGTGCCGGGGTATCGATCGGGATACTCTGGTGCGAGTCGCGCGTAGCCTTTCCCGTTTTTTCATTGAAACTCAGTAGATGGGGTGCGCTGTTCGGCACCAGATCCAGGCGCTCCTCCCCATGCCTGCTGGCGCCGTGGTCGCGGCCTACATCCTTCTCATCTGACATTTTTGCTCCTCATGGTTGATTCCCTTGCGGCAGCGCCTTGGCCAGTGATGCAGCGGTTCTCAACCATGGCTGGGGGGGAATGTCGGTCCTCTTGCTGAAAGCCTCCGCCGCGGCGTGCGAGGGGAAAGGACCCGAGCAGATCACATACTTGACCTTGTCGCCTGCGCCAAAATGGACGGGGGCGATGAGGCTTTTCGCCAGTGACGGATTCGCCTTTTGCCACTCCTGCGCATCGACGTAGGAGTCCAGCGCTATGTGCTGGACGAAAAAATGCTCCGCGGGTGCCGATCTCACCTTCTTCATGGCCGCCTGCAGCGACGCGCTGGTGCCAGATCCGGCAGGCGTGGAAGCAATATCGGGGCTCGCCGCAGTCGGGGCATCTGCCTTTGCGGTGGGGGGTGTCTTGGCTGTCACGGCATTCGCGGGCAATGGGATGGCCTGCGTCTCGCGCTTCGGCGATAGCGTCAACGCCCCGCTGGCAGGGCCGGGCGAGCCGATATTGCGTGCATTCTTCGCGGCGTCCAGCGCGGACGGTGCCGCGGAGGCAACGACCGCCGCGCCAGAGACCGCGGACGCGGCGGGCGCTGCCCGAGATTCGATGGCCTTCGGCGCGCGTTCGATATTTAGTCGCGCCAAAGTAGCCGAGTCCCCGGGATCTGCAGCGACCAGGGGCTGGGCCCGGACTTTGCCCTCCAGGCTGGTGGTAGGTGCAGCCGGTGCCGCAGTTGCAGCAGGTGCAGTAGGTGCTGCGGGGGGGGGCGGAACCTTGGCCGTCTCCGGAACTGCCGGAGCCATGGGAGGAGGACTGACGGGCGCAACGGCGACGGCGGAGCCGGGCTTGACTAAGACCGATCGCAGCGCATCCGTCTGCCGTGGAAACATTAGCGCGACGGCGAGGGCGGCAAATGCGATGGTCACAATTGATATGAGAACCGTAGACAACGCGAGGCGTCCTTTTCGCCCTTTGTCCTCGGGCGCTTTTTCTTGCGCCGCGGCCTGGACCTCAGGCAGTTCCAGTTCCGCAAATGCATGGCCGTCAAGTTCGGGTGCCGGGGTCGTTGCGCCCGGCCCCTCGTCGGTCAGGATCGCTTCCCAGAGGGGCTGATCTCGCAGATCCGGGTTGACCTTCTGCAACAGTTTTATGGTTTCGTTCTCGAGTCCGGCTTGCCTGGCGGCCGCGTGCATTGCGATGGCATCCGCTCTGGAGGGCAGGGGCACGGACCAGCGCAGCAGCCTCTTGCCGAACAGATCCAGAAGGGTTTCTCGCGCCGAGTCGGCTTGCAGGAGGATCAGCTGGGTATTGGCGCCGGGGAAGCTGTTGACCAGGCGCGCAAGCAAGCGCGCGCCGGCGGGATTGATCTGGTCGGCCTTGCTGAGGATAAGAATCCGCAGTGGGGCCAGCGGATTGCGCCTATCCATTGCTTCTGCCGTGGACAGGGAAGTAAGTATCTCGTTGAACCGATCCAGGAGTTCTTCGGTGCTGGTAGGGGAGTGCACTTCCAGCTCGATTTCGGGGACCAACATCAGGCGTTTGACGAGCATCCTGCAGTAATGGTCGATGCAGGCGTCGTTCGCGCCGATGATCGCCAGGCTCATTCCGTCTCTGACGATTTGGTCGCAAAACCGGTCGCACAGAGCCCTGTCTTCGGCGCGAAAGAAAATTTCGCCGTCATCTAGAGATGAGCGAGCACCGCTCAGCTGCGGCGGGATTTCATTCATCCTTGCTTCTCCCTGGTTTGGATCTGGCCGTCGCTGTCGAAGCGAAGGTTCGCGGGAACTTCAACTGCCGGCCTGCGGAATTCGCTCACTCCAGGCTGAAAGCTGTTGAGGCTGAACACGTAAGCGATGACTTGGGCCACCGCGAAGTATAGGTCCTCGTGGATCGACTGATCGAGCTTTGTCGTAAAGTAAAGGGCGCGCGCGAGCGGGGGCGCCTGGAATGTGTGCACGCCCGCTTTTTTCGCCTCCTGGAGAATTCGGAAGGCGAGGGAGTCGACGCCCTTGGCGAGAAGGATAGGCGCGCCGTCCTTGGACGGGTCGTAGGCGAGCGCAACCGCGAAGTGCTCCGGATTGGTGATCACGACGTCGGCGTCCTTGATGCGCTCCATCATGCGCGAAGTGGCCATCGACCTCTGGCGGCGCCGTATCTGGGCGCGCACTTCGGGGCGTCCTTCGATGTCCTTCATCTCGTCGCGCACGTCCTGCTTGCTCTGCGCATGCGTTTCGTGAACTCGTGGCGCTGGTAGCTGGCATCGATGAGGGCAATCAGCACGAATGAGAGCGAAATGATCATTGCGGCTCTGGCGATCAGGTCCGACGTTGCGGCGAGGGCGGGGTCTATGCTCATGGCTCCCAGTTGCATGAGGGCGTCCAGATTATCGTTGACGACCCACGCGACGACGGAAAACACGATCAGGAGTTTCAGCGAGGCCTTGGTGAGTTCGACCAGCGCTCTAGGGCCGAACATGCGCTGCAGCCCCGAAAGGGGGTTCAGTTTCGCGAAGTTGGGCGCGGCCGACTTCATCGAAAACAAATAGCCGCCGGTGAGTCCGGAGGCGGCGATCGCCGCGATCAGCGTGACCGCCAGCAGCGGCAGAATGACCAGGAAACCCTGCGCGATTTGATCTGCCAGAATCACGGGCAGTGTGGCTCCTGCGTGAATTACGTCCTGATCGAACACGAAGCCCGAGGCGAACACTGCCTTCAATTTGGCCGCGACCGCCCCCCCGCTCATGAAGAGGTAGGCCGTCGCGGCAAGCAATACCCCGGCAGCGGGAACTTCGATCGAGCGCGCGGCGTCGCCTTCTTCCCGCGCTTTCTGCAAGCGCCGGGCTGTCGGGTCTTCGGTGCGGTCTCCCGATGCGTCCTCTTCAGCCATTAGCCGATCCCCAGCAGTGCGCGAACCTGGCTAAAGCCCTGCAGCCAGAGCCACTGAATTCTGTTGGCGGTGCCGCCCATGGACGTGAGCAGAAGCAGGAAGCCGGCGATGATCATCGCCGGGAATCCGAGGGCAAAAATGTTGAGGCTGGGCGCCGCGCGCGTAACCACGCCCAGTCCCACGTTGATGAGCAACAGGCTCGCAACGACCGGCAGCGAGACCAGCAGCGCTCCCAGAAACATCATCGAACTCCAGCGCAACAGGTTCGTGATTACCGTCAGTTCCATCAGCGGCTGCCCCACTGGCAGCAGGGTGAAGCTGTCGAGCAGGATCGAGATCAGCATCACCGGGCCGCCGATCCCGAGAAAAATCATCGTTCCCATGATCACCAGAAATTGGGACAGGACGGGGACGTT
>JAPLRD010000224.1 GCA_026399375.1 Pseudomonadota bacterium | reverse complement strand
GGGAATTGATCAGGTAATTGGCACCCAGATTAGCCAGCATCGCTACCTGCGTGTCCAGCAAAGCCATGTCTATGTGCTGGCCGGTGCCGGTGCGTTCCACGTGGCGTAAGGCCGCCAGGATCGATACCGTGGCGTACATGCCGGTGAATAAATCAGCCACGGCCACACCGACTTTTTGCGGCCCGCCGCCTGCGTCGTCGCGCTCGCCGGTGACGCTCATCAGTCCGCCCAGGCCCTGGAACAGGTAGTCGTAGCCCGGCCGTTCGGCATAGGGGCCGTCCTGGCCGAAGCCGGTGATGGAGCAATAGACGAGGCGCGGATTGAGCCTGCACAGCGACGCAGAATCCAGACCGTAGCGCGCGAGGTCGCCCACCTTGAAATTCTCGATGCACACGTCCGCGCGCTCCGCCAGCCGCCGGATGAGCTGCTGGCCTTCGGCCTTGGACATGTCGATCGCCACCGAGCGCTTGTTGCGGTTCGCCGAGAGGTAGTACGCCGATTCCCGGGTGGGCTTACCTTCGGCGTCCGCCAGCCACGGCGGCCCCCACTGGCGCGAGTCGTCGCCCGGGCCGGGGCGCTCGATCTTGATCACGTCGGCGCCGAGGTCACCGAGGTTCTGCACGCACCACGGTCCTGCGAGCACCCGCGACAGGTCCAGTACGCGCACGCCGTCAAGCGATCCGGGCATGTTCTTCTTCCTCTATTTCGATTTGAAAAGCGTACTGCAACGGATTTCTACTCACCGATGATGCCCGCGGTCTTGATCATCTTGTCCGCATTTTACGCGATCATTGAAACGCGGGTCCGTAGGCGCAACGACGATTCCGAAATGTACGCTCCGGAAAATTATTGCTTTAGCGCCTGCAGATAGCGCTGGCGCGCCGCCTCCTCTTTCTTTACCTCGTCGATTTCCCGGATCAGGCCGCCGACGTCGGCAAGTTTTTCGCTGCGCGCGAAACAGCCTGTCAGTATCGAGTCAGGGTGCAGCTTGCCGGTTTCGAATATGGCCCAAATCTCCTTGCCGTAGTCGGTGGTTCTGAGTTCGGGCGCGTAGCGTCCGAAGTACGCGGTGAGGTTGTCGACGTCGCGCTCGAGCATGAAGCCGGCGCTGTTGTTGCCCGCCGCGTCGACGGCCTGCGGCAGGTCGATGATGACCGGCCCGTCGCTGCCGACGAGCACGTTGTACTCGGACAGGTCGCCGTGGATGATTCCGGCGCAGAGCATGCGCACGACCTGCATGATCAGAACGCGGTGGTATTCGCGCGCCTGTGCTTCCCCCAGTTCCAGGTCGTTCAGCCGCGGTGCGGCGTTGCCGTTCTCGTCGGTGACGAGTTCCATCAGCAGCACGCCTTCGAGGAAGTTGTACGGCTTGGGAACGCGCACGCCGGCCGCGGCAAGCCGGTGCAGCGCATCGACTTCGGCGTTCTGCCAGGCCTGCTCCTGTTCCTGGCGTCCGTAGCGCGATCCCTTTTCCATGGCGCGCGCGCGGCGGCTGTTCTTTACCTTGCGGCCTTCGGTGTATTGGACGCTCTGGCGGAAACTGCGCTTGTTCGCCTCCTTGTACACCTTGGCGCAGCGCACGTCCTGACCGCAGCGCACCACGTAGACTTCGGCCTCTTTTCCGCTCATGAGCTGGCGTATGACCTCGTCGACCAGGCCCTCGTCGATCAGCGGCTCGATTCTTTTCGGGGTTTTCACAGGCGCCTTTCTGCGCGGCTCGGGCGCGTGGTGATGGTGGTGCGGGGGAGCGGTGATTTTACGCTATCCGGATGGGCTGAATGGGCGATTGCGCTGTCAGAACGGCGCCTTGACGCGGGCAAGCCGCTCAATTCGAGCCGAGGCAGGGCGGGCTTTCATTCGCGCACAGGAGCCGCGAAAAAAAACCGGTGGCGTAATGAAACGCCACCGGTCTGAAGACGGGATTCCAAAGGAGGAGGAGGAGAAACCCCGCAAACAAATGCTATCGCAAAAAATGGTGCGTCGCAATAGCTGTGCGATCACCAATCCGTTAAAAAGTACCGATTTCCTCATAGTATTTTTTTATGCAGGCGATCACATTATGCGTTTTTGTGCGTCGCATCAATATGATATAAATCGATCAGGGTATTGCCAGGAACGTCTTAATCCGATGATTATCAGGCCGCTGACCGTTTTCGAGCGCGAAAAAGTCCGGGAATTCTATCTTTCTTTGTCGGCAGACGACCGTCGCAAGCGTTTTTGCTGCACCCTCGCCGACGAAACCATATCGAAATATGTGGACCGCCTGAATTTCGCGCGCGACACGGTATTGGGCGCATTCGACGAGCGCGCGCACATCATCGGCCTTGCCGAACTCGTGCGCGGTCCCAAGAAGAGCGAAATGGCATTTTCGGTGCGGCCGGACCGGCGCGGCGAAAAAATAGGGACCACGCTTCTGGACCGCTTGATTGCGCGTGCGGCGATGTGCGGCATCAGAACTGTTTTCGTCATGTTCCTCTCCGACAACACACCCATGCGCAAGATGGCGACCCGCGCGGGGATGCTGGTAGACACGGCCGAGGGGGAGTCCCATGCCGAGCGCGATCTGCCGGTGCCGACCGCGGAAGAACTCGCCAGTTGGTTCATGGAGGAGGGAATGTCCCACGGCGGATATTTCAGCACACTGGGTGTGGCGCAGCGGGGCGCTCTGCTGGATAGTTCAACGAACGCCACTCGGGAACCGCTCGCCGCCATAGCAAGCAGCGCCTGAGCAGCCGTCTCCCGGCGCGCGCGCCCGCGCACGAACACGCACGAACACAAGGTCCGATCGGACCCGCGGCAAGCTCAGCGATTGAGTCGGGTGATCTTGGAGCCTTCGAAGGTCAGGTTGTACATCAGCCCCTTGTTCGAGAAGATGAAACCGATGATGGGCTGCTGAATCGTTTCCGTGCTGAGTTCGCCGCCCGCGCCCAGAGTGGCTAGCGCGACACTTCCATCCACTCCCGCCTTCCAGCCGTCGCTCTTGCGAAAGCTTTCCAGCACTTTCGGGTTCATGAACAAGATGATTTGCGACTTGACCTGTGCGCCGAGTTGGAAGCCGATGGAGGCTGACGCGGTATTGTAGTAGCCGGCCGTCTTGCCTTTGACGATCAGCGCGCCCTCGCCGTACTCGCCGCCCACGCCGACGCCCGCCTTGAATACCTCCGGAAACACCAGCATGCCCGCGGCTTTTTGCGCCAGTTTCTTTCCCGCGCTGGTCTGTTTGTAAAAATGCTCCACCGCCTCCTGCACTTTGGCGTTGATCTCCTCTTTGGAAGCGGCAAGCGCAAGCGACGCCTGGCCGAAGCCAAGCATCGCATAGAGCATGGCAGCGGCAACTATTCTTCGCATCATCTTCGGTTCTCCATTTTGCATGACGCCCCGCGGCGATTTTTGAATATTTCCCGAAATTTGTCGCATCAGCTTACGCCGAAATATGCCGCCACGGCGGAAGGTATCGGCGTTCTGGCAATCCGCGGCGCTTTGCCTTAGGATGGCCAAGATAAATTACCAGCCTTCGGAGATACAATGCCACCAGTCATCACCTGCGTCGAAGATTTGCGCCGTCTGGCGGAAAAGCGCGTGCCGCGGATGTTCTACGACTACGCCGATTCGGGATCGTGGACCGAAAGCACCTACCGCTCCAACGAAAGCGATTTTGCTGCGATAAAACTAAGGCAGCGCGTGGCGGTCAACATGGAACACCGCACGCTGCAGACGACCATGGCCGGTCTGGACACATCCATGCCGGTGGCGCTGGCGCCGGTAGGGCTCGTCGGCATGCAGCACGCCGACGGCGAGATCCTGGCCGCCCGCGCTGCGGAAAAGTTCGGCGTTCCGTTCACCCTGTCGACCATGAGCATCTGCTCGATCGAGGACGTGGCCGAGAATGTGAGCAAGCCGTTCTGGTTCCAGCTTTACGTGATGCGCGACCGGGAATTCATCAGGCGCCTGATCGACCGCGCGAAGGCGGCAGGGTGCTCGGCGCTGGTGGTCACGCTCGACCTGCAGATCATGGGCCAGCGCCACAAGGACATCATCAACGGCTTGTCGGCCCCGCCCAAGATCACCTTGCGCAACATGCTCAACATGAGCACCAAGCCGCGCTGGGGGCTGGGCATGCTGGGAACCAATCGCCGTACTTTCCGCAATGTGGTGGGCCACGCAACGACCTCCGCCGACCTGACCTCGCTTTCGGAATGGAGTGCAAGCCAGCTCGACCCGACGCTGACCTGGGACGACGTCAAGTGGATCAAGGAACGCTGGGGCGGCAAGCTGATCCTCAAGGGCATAATGGACGAGGAAGACGCCGAGATCGCCGCGCGCTCCGGCGCAGACGCCATCATCGTCTCCAATCACGGCGGCCGCCAGCTCGACGGCGCGCCTTCGTCGATCGCCGCGCTGGCGCCGATCGCGCGCGCGGTGGGAAGCAAGATCGAAGTGCTGATGGACGGAGGCATACGCACGGGGCAGGACGTGATCAAGGCACTGGCCCTGGGTGCCAAGGGCGTTTTTATCGGTCGCGCCTTCGTCTACGGCCTGGGTGCGATGGGCGAAGCGGGAGTGACATCCTGCCTGGAAATCATCCGCAAGGAACTGGACGTCACCATGGCGTTCTGCGGCTTGTGCGACGTGAAGCGGGTGGACCAGAAGATCCTGGTTCCCGGTACGTTTTGAGGGCGCGGGCCGGGGTCCAAGCTCGCGCCGGAGAATCCACAAGGCCGGCGTAACGCGGCGCTTCGCGCGCAGGGACGGGCGGCGGGCGGCCGCAATGGGCCTTTTCGCGTCACTACGGCGCCCGTACAAGATCGGGTCCTGTCCTTTATAATCCGACGCACATGCGCATCCTGCTCAGCAACGACGACGGCTACTTTTCCCCCGGACTGGCCCAACTCGCCGAAACGCTCGCCAAAGTGGCCGAGATTACGGTGGTGGCCCCGGAACGCGACCGCAGCGGCGCCTCCAATTCGCTCACCCTGGACCGGCCGCTGTCGGTCAAACGCGCCGCCAACGGTTTTCTGTTCGTCAACGGAACGCCCACCGATTGCGTGCACCTGGCGGTCACGGGCCTCCTGGATCATCTGCCGGACATGGTGGTTTCCGGCATCAATCTGGGCGCCAACATGGGCGACGACACCATCTATTCCGGCACGGTCGCAGCGGCCACCGAGGGCTTCCTGCTCGGGATCCCCTCGATCGCGGTATCGCTGGCGAACAAGGCGGGACGGCATTTCGATACCGCCGCGCGCGTGACGCTGGAAATGGTCGAGCGGTTGCAGCGCGTTCCCGTGTCCGGTCCGGTGCTGCTCAACCTCAATGTTCCCGACGTGGCGTACAAGGATTTGCGCGGGCTCGAGATCACCCGTCTTGGAAAGCGGCACAAGTCCGAGCCTATGATCAAGGAAGTCAATCCGCGCAAGGAAACCGTCTACTGGGTCGGACCGGCGGGCGGCGCCGCCGACGCGGGCGAGGGCACAGATTTCTACGCCGTGGCGCAGAAGCGGGTGTCGGTGACGCCGCTGCAGATCGACCTGACCCACGTGCCACAGATTCCGCTGCTGCGAGACTGGCTCAAGCAATGATCAGCCACGGACATCCGAAGACGCAAGGCATAGGCATGACATCCCAGCGCACGCGCGCGCGCATGGTCGAGCGATTGCGCAAGGAAGGGATCACCGACGAGACCGTGCTCGCCGCGCTGGGCACCGTTCCCCGCCATCTGTTCGTGGAGGAGGCGCTGGCCTCACGCGCCTACGACGACGACGCGCTGCCGATCAGCTATTCCCAGACCATTTCCCAGCCTTACGTGATCGCGCTGATGATACAGGCGCTGCGCGCCGGCGGACGCGAACTCGGAAAGGTTCTGGAAATCGGCACCGGCTGCGGCTACCAGGCGGCGGTGCTGGCGCAGGTTGCGGCCGAAGTGTACTCGATCGAGCGCATCGCGCCGCTGTTGGCCAAGGCGCGCGCCAATCTGCGCGGACTGCGCCTGTCCAATCTGCGCCTCAAGCATGCCGACGGCAACCTGGGGCTGCCCGAAGCGGCGCCCTTTGATTCCATCATCGTCGCCGCCGCGGCACCGCAACTGCCCAAAGCCCTGCTGCAGCAGCTCGCGCCGGGCGGCAGATTGATCCTGCCGCTGGGCACATCCGAACAGGTATTGCGGCTGGTCGAACGCACGCGTTCCGGTTTCAGCGAAGCCACGCTGAGCGCCGTGCGCTTCGTGCCCATGCTGATGGGGGTGGAGTGAACCGCGCCGCGGCACCGTTATGGGGCCTCGCCGGCATTGCATTGGTGCTGGCCGGCTGCTCCAGCCGTCCGGTGCAGGCGCCGGTGATCGACCGCGCGCCCCCGTCTTCAGTCAAGGCCCCGGCGCCGCCCGTGACCGCGCGTGCGGTCGATCCGCGCCCCGAGGCCTACACCGTCGTGCGTGGGGACACGCTGCACAGCATCGCGCTCGATCACGGGCTCGACTACAAGGAACTCGCCGCCTGGAACAACCTGGACAATCCGAACCTCATCCGTCCCGGCCAACAGCTGCGGACCAGACCGCCCGCCGGGATGCAGGAAGCGCCGGTGGTCGTGCGCCCGGTGACTTCATCCGGGCGCGTCGAAGGACAGGCGCTTCCCCCGCAGGGGGCGGCCAGAGTAGAACCTCCGCCACGGCAGGCGGCGGCGCAAGAACCGGTCAAATCGGAGCCGCAGGCGCGCAAGCTGCCGTACTCGCCGGAGAACGTGGCGCTGCTGCAGCGCGGTGAAGGACAGGTGAGTCCGCCTCCGGCACCCGCACCGGTACTGGCACCGCCTGTGGCGAGCCCGCCGAAGCCGGAACCCGCGAAGACCGATTCCGACGTGGATGACGAGGACAAGGTCGATTGGGGCCGTCCGGCGCAGGGCAAGCTCATCGCCGGGTTTTCCGAGGCGAGCAATAAAGGCCTGGACATCGCCGGCAAGCCGGGTGATCCGGTAATCGCTTCCGCGCCCGGGCGCGTCGTCTACAGCGGCAGCGGCCTGCGCGGTTACGGCAAGCTCGTCATCATCAAGCACAACAAGACCTATCTGTCGGCCTACGCACACAACCGCGACATCCTGGTGAAGGAAGGTCAGAGCGTGGTCAAAGGCCAGAAGATCGCCGAGATCGGCAATACCGACTCGGACGTGTCCAAGCTGCATTTCGAAATCCGCAAGCTTGGCAAGCCGGTCGACCCTGCCAGATATCTGCCCGCGCAGTGAAGCAGCCGCAGTGAATCAGGAACCGCCGCCTCCGGACGAGGAACTCGAGGACGGGTTGCCGGCGCTGGCGCAATCCGAGCCGGCCGAGGCGGAAGCCGAGTTCATCTCGGATGTCACCCAACTCTACCTGCACGAGATCGGACTCAACCCACTGCTGTCCGCGGAGGAGGAGTTGCGCTACGCGCGCCTCGTCGCCGCGGGCGATTTCGGCGCGCGGCAGAAAATGATAGAGCGCAACCTGCGCCTGGTGGTCAACATCGCCAAGCATTACCTCAACCGCGGGGTGCAACTGCTGGACCTGGTGGAAGAGGGCAACCTCGGCCTGATCCACGCCCTGGAAAAATTCGATCCCGAACGCGGTTTTCGCTTTTCGACCTACGCTACCTGGTGGATACGCCAGAACATCGAGCGCGCCATCATGAACCAGTCGCGCACCATACGGCTGCCGGTGCACGTGATCAAGGAACTGAACCTGGTGCTGCGCGCCAAGCGCCATCTGGAGACGCACGGCGAGCGCGAGGCGGGCGTCGAGGACATCGCCCATCTTCTGGGCAAGCCGGCGGAGGAGGTGCGCGGCGTGCTTGCGCACAACGAGCACATGGCCTCGCTCGATGCACCGCTGGACATCGACCCCATGCTCTCGATCGGCGAATCGATTTCAGACGAGCAAAGCGTCAATCCAGAATCCGGACTGCAGACGCAGGAGGTCGAGGCCCTGGTGCGGCAGTGGCTGGAACAGCTGAACGGGCGGCAGCGCAGCGTGATCGAAAGGCGCTTCGGCCTCAACAACCAGGAGGTCTGCACGCTGGAGGATCTTGCCGGGCAGCTCGGCCTGACGCGGGAGCGCGTCAGGCAGATTCAGCTCGAGGCCCTGGGGCAGTTGCGCCGGATTCTGCGCCAGCGCGGTCTGTCGAAGGAAGCGCTGCTGTAGCGGCGTTTTGAGTTAAGAATCGAGTTTCAGCGTTTCCGGCGGCTTGCGCTTGAGCACCGAAGTATCGCTTTCGGCGCCGATCTCCTGCGCGAAGTTGATGTTCTTGCTGACTTCGTCGAGATACAGGTTCTGTCCGCCGAAATGCTTCTGCGCGTACTTGTAGCTGGCCCCAAGATCGACGTCGAGCCGCTTGGACGCTCCCTGGAAAAATGCGGGCGTCTTGATCACCAGGTCCTCGCCTGAGGCGAACACCACCTGCTCCGCTCCGTCTTGCGTGCGCTTTTTCGCGAGGCCGCCGGCGACGAACTCCGGATACAGGCGGTCCCGGCACTTCTCCAGGTAGCAGCGGTCTGACATCTGCGCGATGATATCGGCCGAGCCGAGCATGCTGCCCAGCAGCTTGTAGATGGGCGAGGGCACCTTGATCTTCGACACCGGCGTTTCGTATCCGGTGAAATGAATCAGTTCGGCGGCGATGTCGGCCATTTCCGGCATGCCGATGGCCGGCAGATAGTCCTTGAGAAAATGCGAGCCGCGGGAAACGTGGGTGAGCGTGTATTCGGCGCCGTTCCTGCTCGTGCGGTCCTTCAGTTCGCGCACGTAGCCGACGTCGTGAAACAGCGCCGTGATCACGCCCAGGCGGAACAGCGAGTCGCCGAACGGCTCGGTGCCGATGCGGCCGCGTTCGTAGCCGTCGATCAGGCGCGCCATCGCCAGGGTCACGTCGAGCACATGCTGCACGTCATGGTAGGCGGTGTCGCAGGGATGATAGCCGGGAAATTCGCCGCGATAGAGGCGGGTAAGGTCCTGAAAGGCCTTGTCGAGCAGCCTGGTCGGCGCAGACGGATAGAGCTCGAGATAAATGCGGTCAATCTCGTCATTGACCACCTTGGGATCGGTGGTATTGAACTTCGAACTGACGTCGAAATCGTTGCCGCGATAACTCATTGCCGTCTCCACATCCGCTGAAGGTCGATGCTTTCGGTCCGCAAAGGCGAACTTGCATTCTTTTAGGTCAGTCTTCCGAGGACGATTATACGAACGGGCAAGCGCATTCCGCGGCGTGTCACAATCTTTGACAATTGCCGCACGGCCGGGGCATAAAGCCCATGTCAATCAGATGGATATTGCGGCGGGTTAGTCTTTGAGCGAGAACGGATTGAAGTCCGTGTGGCTGTCGAAGTGATCTTCGCGCTCCGCCCGTTTCAGCGCGTTCACCACCTTGTAGGTGACCGGGGTAAATACGATTTCGACACCGACCTTGATCAGGAACTGCGACAGCATCACCACGGGCAATTTGTCGTTCGGAATGATACCGGTGCCGTAGAACGCGAGCGGATAGAACAGCGCCGAGTCCACCGCTTCGCCGAAAATGGTCGAGCCTATGGTGCGCGTCCACAGCCACTTGCCGGCCGTGAGGACTTTCATTTTCGCGAGGACGTAGGAATTCACGAATTCGCCGCAGAAATAGGCGCACATCGAGGCGAGTACGATGCGCCAGGTCGAGCCGAAGGCGATCTCGTAAGCCGCCTGGTTGTTCCAGAAGGGCGCCGGGGGCAGCGCCACAACCACCGCCGACATGATCGAAGCGAACGCCAGGCCCGCGAACCCCGCCCAGATCACTTTGCGCGCCCGGGCGTAGCCGTACACTTCGGTCAGGATGTCGCCGAATACGTAGGAGATGGGGAAAAACTCCCGGGGCACCTCGGCCACCAACACCAGGCCCGGCGGCTCCAGCACGACCGGGCCCGCCGGCCCCGCGACCGCCTGCCCCTGGCCTCGCACTTGCT
>JAPLRD010000209.1 GCA_026399375.1 Pseudomonadota bacterium | reverse complement strand
TATCCGACGGCGGCGGCGGGGGCGACGACGCCTACGTACACTTACGTCAACGCCGCGACCGTCAGGATAGGCACGGCGGTCAACAAGGACGTCGGTACAGCCACGATAGGCAGCATCCCGATTAGCTGGGGGCGCTGGGAAGGCGGCAGCGTTGACATCTACTCCCTGGACGGCGCCACCAAACTGGGCACCATCGCCAATGCCAGCAAGAGCATCCACTGGATTGCCACGGGCAGCCTGACTGGTCCCATAGGCGGTTCGTTGCCTATCAGCGGCACAGCATCCTATACCCTCGTGGGCAACACCAGTCCCACCGACTTCAAAGGCAACGTGGGAACGCTGGGCACGGCAGCATTCAGCGCGGATTTCAGCAAACTGCTGGTGAACGCCTCGGTTACGGCGAACTTCAACAGCGCAACCAATAGCGCTGCGTGGGCCATGTCGGCCGCCAATATTCCGATCCGCAAATCCGGGGACTTCGAATCCTCCAGCACCATGAACGGGGTCAATGGGATCACGCATACCGCCACCTGCACCGGCACTACCTGTGGCAGCACGACCTACGGCCAGATTGGCGGAGGATTCATGGGCACAGCCGCAGCCGGCGCCGTCCTCTCCTACCGCATGGGAACCGGAGCGACCAGCACGGCGAGCCCGACAACGGCTCCTACAACGACAACGTCAGTGCCAATCCTGACAACGCCCGGAGTGCCCGCGAACTTCACGGCGACCAATGGCATAGTCGGCATGGCGGTGTTCAAGAAGTAGCGCGGCCGTTCAACCCCGCCGGGAAACAAGCGGCGTGCGCCCAGCGAGCCCGCGCCTTCTGCGGCCTGAGACTCGGGGCCATGCTGGAGTTTTAGGGAGAAGGAACTGCTGCTGGTCCGCACCGATCAAGCGGGCGAGCATGCATAGCCGGACGCGGGTTAAACTTGCGCCTTCGTCACCGGCCCAATCCCATGAAACTCACAGGCGTACGCGTTGTCGATCTCTCGTTGTTTCTTCCCGGCCCCCATCTCACCGGCGTCATGGCCGATCACGGCGCCGAAGTCATCAAGGTCGAGCCCTATCCGCTGGGCGAGCCGGCGCGGCAGGCCCCCTACCAGCAGGCGGGACACAGCGTATGGTTCCGCAATATCGCGCGCGGCAAGAAAAGCATCCGCCTCAATCTCAAGGATCCGCGGGGCAAGGAAATCCTGTTCAAGCTGTGCGAGAAGGCCGACGTGTTTGTCGAGTCGTTTCGTCCGGGCGTGATGGACCGGCTCGGCATCGGCTACCGCTCGATCGAGGCACGCGCGCCGCAGATCATCTACTGCTCCATCTCCGCTTTCGGCCAGACGGGAAAATACAGCATGAAGCCCGCGCACGATCCCGCGATCCAGGCGATGGCGGGTGTGATGAGCGTAAGCCTGGGGCGCGACGGCTTTCCCGCCATGCCTGGTATCGCCGCCGCCGATATGACCGGGGCGCTGACAGCGCTCGCCGGAGTCTTGATGGCGCTGGTGTCGCAGCGCGCGACGGGCAAAGGCGACTTTCTCGATGTGGCGATGATGGATTCGCTGATGGCCAGCGTGCCGCACATGCTGGGCCCCGTGTTCCTTGAAAACCGCCCGCCCGTTCCGCAGCACGAACGCTCCTGGGGCGGCGGCGCCTTCAACAATCCGTACGAGACGAAGGACGGCCGTTTCCTGATGCTGGGCGGCATGGAACTGCATTTCGCCAGGAACGTGCTGACCAAGGCGGGGCGCCCGGATCTCGTATCGCTCTGTGAACAACCGACCGGTCCGGCACAGGAGCCGGTCAAGGCGTTTCTCCGGGAATTCTTCAAATCCATGACACTGGCTGAATGCGATGCCTGGTTCTCCGGCGTGGACGCCGGCTGGGCGCCGATCCGCGACCTGCAGCAGGCATTCTTCGATCCTGCGACCGCCGAGCGCGGCATGCTCCTGCGCGACGAAGACGGCATTCCGCATGTCGGCATGCCGATCAAGTTCACGCATGAGCCGGGGCGGCCGAATTTCCATGTGCCCGCCTTGGGCGAGCATGCGAAAGAGATCCTTTCTGGACTCGGCTATGCGCAGGCGGAAATCGACGCGTTGCTGAAAGAGGACGTGCTGTAACGGGCAGGATGCCGGCGACCGGTTAGCGAGTTTGGAGGCGGGGGGCGGAATCGAACTGGATCAATCTGCCTGATTCCATCAGGTGACTGTTACTGTTGGGGCTCGTTTCACTTTCGGTGCGCCGGCCTTGCGGGCTTGCCATAGGTCATACCCGGCTTGCTGCGCAATCCACAAATCTGCACGCCCGCCGCGTTCTACGCCAAGCCAACCCTCCAGCCGCAGCGCCATTTCCGGCGAAATTGCGGCGCGGCCGTTGAGCACGCGAGATAGCGCCGCGCGGGTCACGCCCAACTGCGCTGCAGCGTCAGTCACGGTCAGGCCCAAGGCGGGCAATACATCCTCGCGCAAGGTTTCGCCGGGGTGTGGCGGGTTGTGAATTCGCGTCATTTTTCAATGCTCCTAGTGATAGTCCTGGTAATCCACCAACACTGCGTCATCTCCCTCAAACATGAAGGTCATGCGCCAGTTGCCATTCACCCATACCGACCAATGTCCTGTAGAAAGCGGATGCAATCTCCATCCAGGTATATCCATATCGACTGCGGATTTGGCAAGGTCAAGGCGCGTCAGTTGTCGTTTGAGACGCGGCGCATGGTGCGGCTGAATCCCTGCCTTGCTGCTTGTCTCAAAGAACTTTTGCAGCCCTTTGTGGCGAAATGTCTTGATCATTGTAGCATCGTATAGCGTAGCGTTACGGTGGTCAAGTTGCTTGCACTCAAGCCTTGCCCTTCCGCTCAGCAGTCCTGACCCTTTTCGTGCCATAACGCAGCAATCAGCGTTGACTCGTACTTGCAGATCTGGCGGCTCTAGGCGAACGCGCAAGAACATGGGCGAATAAACTCTCCCTCTGCTGCAGAAGGAAAATGCCCGGGAAGGGAGGAAAAATATCTGGGAAGTTTGGAGGCGGGGGTCGGAATCGAACCGGCGTACACGGCTTTGCAGGCCGCTGCATGACCACTCTGCCACCCCGCCGTTCTGAGCGCGCGCCAGCCAGGCGCAACGGCAAATCTGGAATCAAAAAAGGAAAGGCACCTTTTGCTGCGGCTTGCGCCGCAACGCGCTTGGGCGCCTTCCCTTTGAATCTTGGAGCGGGAGAAGAGTCTCGAACTCTCGACCTCAACCTTGGCAAGGTTGCGCTCTACCAACTGAGCTACTCCCGCGGGAGGATGCGAATTATACCGGGGATTGGCACCTGCGATCAACCATGTTTTTGCACCGTGGGCAGGGCCATTTTGAGGTAATAGAACATGGACCAGAGCGTCAGCGCCGCGGCGAGCAATATCAGCCATGTGCCCCACTGGTGCGGCTGAAAGCCATAGAGCGGATCATGGTAGAGCAGCATCGGAATGGCGACCATCTGCGATACGGTCTTGATCTTGCCGAGGAAGGAAACCGCCACGCTTTTTGCCGCACCGAGATGCGCCATCCACTCGCGCAGCGCCGAAATGGTGATTTCCCGGCCGATGATGATCACGGCGATGACCGCGTTGAGGCGGTTCAGGTCGACCAGCATGATCAGCGCCGAGGCCACCATCAGCTTGTCGGCCACGGGATCGAGAAAGGCGCCGAACGCGGATTCCTGCTTGAGTTTGCGCGCGAGGTAGCCGTCGAGCAGGTCGGTGATCGCGGCGACGGTGAAAATCACCGTGGCGGACAGGTTCTGCTGCGGCAGCGCGAGCCATGTTACGGGAAAATAATAGACGCCCACGAATAGCGGGATCATCACGATGCGCATCCAGGTGAGCGCATTGGGGAGGTTGAATCGCATGGGCTTAGGTCAGGGTCAGGGTCCGGACTCGCAAAGACAGCCGCCAAGATACCCCAATCGGCAGACACTTTGAAGCCATTTCTGAATTACCGAAATGGTCCCCCGTTCATTGGAACATGGCGGAATCCGCCCGCTCATGTTGCAATGAACGCTTAGTGCAATTCCTGGTAAATCTTTTCCGCGAGCTTGCGGCTGATGCCGGGAACCTGCGCCAGGTCGTCGATGCTGGCACCGGTCACGCCCTTGAGGCCGCCGAATCGTGCCAGCAGTTCCTTGCGCCGCTTGGCGCCCACGCCGCTGATGCCCTCTAGCGACGAAGCCAGCCGCGCCGTGCCGCGGCGCGCGCGGTGGCCGGTGATGGCGAAGCGGTGCGCCTCGTCGCGAATGGCCTGTATCAGGTGCAGCCCAGGATTGTCGCGCGCGAGTTGGATGCTGGTCCTGGCGTCGGCGCAGATCAATTGTTCCAGCCCGGGCCTGCGCTCCTCCCCCTTGGCCACGCCGAAGAGGAAAATGTCGTTCATTCCCAATTCCGTCATGACGTCGCGCGCCACGCCCACCTGCCCTTTGCCGCCATCGATCAGGATCAGGTCGGGCACCACGCCCTCCCCGCGGGAAATCTTCTCGTAACGCCGCTGCAGCACCGAGCGCATGGCGGCGTAGTCGTCGCCGGCCTGTATCCCCGTGATGTTGTAACGCCGGTATTCCGAGTTGCGCATGTCGAAACGGTCGTAGACGACGCACGAGGCGACGGTCGCCTCGCCCTGGGTGTGGCTGATGTCGAAGCACTCGATGCGCTGCACCGTATCGGGCAGGCCCAGCGCTTCGCGCAGCGCGGCGAGCCGGACTTCCTGGTTGCTCGCGTGCGAGAGGCGCTGCGACAGCGCCAGCTGGGCGTTTTTCCATGCCATTTCCAGCCAGGCGCGGCGCTGCCCCTGCGGCCGGGTGACAAGCAGCACCGCATGGCCCGCCTTCTCCGCCAGCAAGGCCTCGGTCTCCTGGGCGTCGAACTCCGCACCGACCACGATGACCGGGGGCACCTGCCGGTTGAGATAATGCTGTGCGAGAAAAGCCTGCAGCACCTCCGCCGTGGTGACGCCTTCCGCGTTGTGCGGGAAAAAGCTCTTGTCGCCGAGCTGGCGGCCCTTGCGCACCATCACCAGGTTGACGCAGGCCGCGCCCTTGTCTTCGGCGCAGGCGATCACGTCGGCGTCGCCGCCGGTGCTGCTTTCCGCGTACTGCTTTTGCTGCGTGGTCGACAGGGCCTGGATCTGGTCGCGGTAGAACGCGGCCTGCTCGTAGCGCTGCAGATCCGCCGCCTGCTGCATCTTCTGTCCCAGAGCCTGCAGCACATCGTCCTCGCGCCCCTGCAGAAACAATTCGGCGTTTTTCACGTCGGCGCCGTAGGCGTCGCCGTCGATCAGGCCGACGCAGGGCGCCGAGCAGCGCCTGATCTGGTGCAGCAGGCAGGGCCGCGAGCGGTTCTGGAACACCGAATCTTCGCAGGTGCGCAGGCGGAAGATTTTCTGCAGCAACTGGATGCTTTCGCGCACCGCGCCGGTATGCGGGAACGGGCCGAAATAGCGGTGCTTGCCGTCGAGCGCGCCCCTGTGAAAACCCAGGCGCGGATGCGCGTGTCCGCTCAGCATCAGATAGGGATAGGACTTGTCGTCGCGAAAGAGAATGTTGTAGCGCGGCGCAAGCGATTTGATCAGGTTGTTTTCCAGGATCAGCGCTTCTGCTTCGGAGCGCGTCGCCGTGGTCTCGACCGCGGCCACCTGCGTCAGCATCAGGGCGATGCGCGGGCTTTGGGAAGTCTTCTGGAAGTAAGAACTGACGCGCTTCTTCAGGTCACGCGCCTTGCCGACGTAGAGCACGTCGTTCTTCGCGTTGAGCATGCGGTACACGCCCGGCAGGTGCGGCAGGCTGCTCATCAGCGCATGGGCGTCGAAGGCCGGCGCGGATCGCTCCGGCGCCGTCATCGCGCTTGCAGTTCGGCGGCGATGTCGCGGAAAACCGCCTGGAACATGGTCTCGGTGAGCCGCTTCGTCTGCGTGTTGTAGCGACTGCAGTGATAGCTGTCGTAGAGCCGGATGCCTTTCGCAATACCCGGTGCCGGCGGCAGATCGTGCACCGCATGGTGGCCGAATTTGCAGCTCGCGCGCTTCATGCCACAGGCCATGAGCACCGCCTGGTGGGCGACGCTGCCCAGCGCAAGGATCACGCGCGGGGGTGCCCGCCGCAATTCGGCCGCGAGAAAGCGGTTGCAGCAGCGGATTTCCTCGGGCAAAGGCTTGTTTTGCGGCGGCAGGCATTTCACCGCATTGCTGATGCGGCAGTTCTTCAGCACCAGCGGATCGTCGGCGCGCTCCGACGTCGGCTGGCTGGCGAAGCCGAACGCGTGCAGGGTCCGGTAGAGAATCAGTCCCGCGTGATCGCCCGTAAATGGCCGGCCGGTGCGGTTCGCGCCATGCATGCCGGGCGCAAGGCCGACGATCAGCAGCGCCGCTTTCGCATCGCCGAACGCAGGCACGGGCCGCGCGTGATAGCCGGGCTGATCGCGCCGCACCTGGTCGAGGAAGGCCGAGAGGCGCGGGCAGTCGCGGCAATCGAGGTCAAAGTGATCCGGCATGCGCATCAGTCCGGCATCGACGTGAAGCGGGCCAGCGCAGATTGGGCCTGCAGATAGCGCGGGTGGTCGTGCAAAGCCGGCAGGCCCGGAGCATGCCGCCTGCCGCGCATCGCTTCGGCACGGCGCGGATTCAGCGTTCCGTTCAGGCCGGCGAGCAGCCCGGAGGCCGCCTGCGGCGCGTTGCACATCAGCACCATGTCGCATCCGGCGGCAAGGGCCGCCGTGCCCCGCTCCGCCGGGCCGCCGGCCACGCTCGCGCCTTCCATCGACAGGTCGTCGCTGAAGATCATGCCGTCGAAAGCGAGCTGTCCGCGCAAGACGTGCTGCAGCCAGTGCGCCGAGAATCCCGCCGGATGCGCGTCAACTCGGGGATAGATCACGTGTGCCGGCATCACGGCAGTCAATCCGTTCTTGACGAGGTGCTGGAACGGAAGCAGGTCGGCAGCTTCGATTTCCGCGTAGCTGCGCTCGTCCACGGGCACGGCGAGGTGCGAATCGGCGCTCACGTAGCCGTGCCCGGGGAAATGCTTGCCCACGCTGGCCATCCCCGCCTCGCGCAGGCCCGCGACCAGCGCGGTGGACAGTTGGCAGATGGCGTCGGGATCGGAGTGAAAGGCGCGATCGCCGATCACCCCGCTGGCGCCGTAATCCACGTCCAGCACCGGCGTGAAGCTGAAATCGACGCCGCAGGCGAGCAATTCGCTCGCCAGAACGTACGCGACCTCGTGCGCGGCGGCGCACGCGCCGCTGCGGTCCCGGTTCCATGCCTGTCCCAGGCGCCGCATCGCCGGTATGCGCGAAAATCCTTCGCGGAAGCGCTGCACCCTGCCCCCTTCGTGGTCGACCGCGATCAGCAGTTGCGGATGACGCAGCGCACGGATCGAAGCGGTCAGCTCGCAAAGCTGCGGCGGCGAGCTGAAATTGCGCGAAAACAGAATGACGCCGCCGACCAGCGGGTGGCGCAGCAGTTCGGCCTCCGCCCCGGTCATCGCCGTTCCGGCGATGTCCAGCATCACCGGCCCAAGGCATTCACTCACGGTCGTCCCCTT